>NZ_JBRRBV010000006.1:0-233278 GCF_056756445.1 Stenotrophomonas sp. STEN225
CGCCTCTGTTTCTTTTTGTTCTAAACCCGGTGCGCCGTCCCCCCCGCCCGGTCAGGCCGGGGCGCGCCCGCCCCCCCGGGGCGCGGGGGCCCGCGCCTCATTCTGACTCAACAAGAAGCCATCATGTCTCCGCGCACCCTCCCTCTCGCCATTACCCTCGCGCTGTTCTGCACCGCGCCTGCCGTGCTGGCTGCCGAGGGCGCGCTGGACACACTGAATCTGCTGGAGCAGTCCGATGCCCTGCCGGATGACTTCCGCGATCACTTCTTCGATGTGCCGCTGGTGGTCCGGGTAGAACGGGACGGCGAGTACCTGGGTGACGCGCGCGCCGTGCTTACCCGCGACAACGCGGTATCGTTGCTGGAGTTCACCGACGCGCACGGCAGCACCCAGCCCGAGAGCGAGCGCGAGCGTTGGCTGGCCGTGCTGGGCTCCCCTCATGCCCTCGGCCCGTGCACCAAGCCGTGCCGCGATGGGCTCGCCGGCCTGCACTACAGCCTCGAGAGCTCCCTGCTTTCGATCGCCTCCGAAGCGGCCGGCCAGGCGTTGGCGGTGCAGCGCCACCTGTCGCTGCCTGATTCCGGCAGCAGTGGCCTGATCCTGCGCCACCAGTTGAATGCCTATGGCGGGGAGGGCCAGCGGGCTGCCGGTCGCTACGCGCTCGCCGCACAGGGCAGCGTCGGCAACTGGACACTGGACGCCAGCTACCAGGCGGACCGCAGCGGCGAGGATGATCGTCGCGTCCGCCATGTCCTGCAGTCACTGCACGCGCAGCGTGAGTTCAAGGACCATTTCCTGCGTGCAGGATGGTTCCTCCCGAATTTCGACGGCGTTACACGGCAGCCCCGTGGCGCAGGACGTACCCGTTTCACCACCTTCGGGGTGATGGCCGGTTCGTCCGATACGCTGCTGGTGGACAGTCGTTCGCCCAGCCTGTACCCGGTATACGTGACTGCCAACCGCGAGGGCAGCGTCGAGGTCTACCGTGACGGCAGCCTGATCCTGACCCAGGCGGTCCGTCCGGGGCTTCAGCAGGTGGAGACGCGACGTCTGCCTGGCGGCATCTATGAAGTGGAACTGCGTGTGATGGAGGACGGACGCGAGACGTCACGCACGACATCCATCATCCACAAACCCACCCAGTGGCGCGATCCCAGCCGGCGTTGGCGCTACAGTGCCTTTGCCGGCGTGCAGGACAGCCTGCTGGACAGCTTCGATGATCCCGGCGCGGGCCGGCCTGCCGTGGGCGGCGTGGTCAACTATCTTGCGCATCCGCGTGCGGTGCTCGGCGTTGCCGTGCAATCCATCGGGGACGAGCGCTCGCTTGCCGGTTCAGTCGACTGGCAGGTCAATGACTGGGCCAATCTCTACACGAATGCCTATACCTCCAACCGGACCGGCAAGGGCGTGGACCTGCAGGGCCTGCTGCGCTACCGCAATGGCAGCGTGATCGCTTCACATACGCGGAGCTGGCAGGCGCAGGGCGACCTCATCGAGCCTCCGCCGTTTCCCGGGTACACCAGCGCGCCCGTGCGCGAGGGCTGGTTGCGCACCTCCGCAGTCGGGGTCAATCACGGGTTCGGCCGGCATGGCCAGCTCTCGGCCCGGATCTCACACAGCCAGGGCATCAGCCGCGGCACCGGCTTCGACCTTTCATTCAGCCGTCGGCAGACGCTGTTCGGCAGTGACGCCAACTGGCGGGCCTCGGTCTTCGATCGCCCCGGCAGCATCAGCTCGGGCCTGCGACGCAATCGTGGCGTGGAGTTCACCTTGAACATCGCGCTCGGCCAGGATGGGCGCCGCTACAGTGGCAGCCTTGGCTCACGGACCGGGGCCCGGGGTGGCCGTGACGTCTACGCCAGCGCAGGCGTACAACAGCGCTTCGCAGACAGCATCGTGCACAGTGTCGCCGGGCAGGTCACCGTGGACAGCACCGGCATCGGCCTGGGCGGCAACGCCCACTTCGAGTCGGCTGCACTGCGCGGGGATCTCCATCTGCAGCGCTCTTCGCTGGACGGTGGTGTGAGCGGGGGCGTCAATCTGGAGAGCACGCTTGCCGTGGGCGGAGGCTCCCTGGCGATCGCAGGCGACGGCCAGGCCAGCATGGTTGACACCGGCATGATCATCGATGTGCGTTCGGATCTGGCCGGCGCCACGATCCGTGCCCACGACAGCCGTGGCGGTTCCCATATCCTGCGCCCCGGCCGCAATCTGCTGCCGGTGTCCGCCTACAGGCCCGGGTCGATCCAGCTCGACTTCGATGATCACCATGCGCCGGCCGCCGCGATCCAGCCGTCGGTGCTGCCCTATCACCTCAACAAGGGCGGCATCGCCTACAACCAGGTCGATGTCGTCAGCACGATCACCGTGATGGGCCATCTGCAGGACTCGCAGGGGCGGCCGCTCGCGGGTGCGCACGTGGTCAATCATGCCGGGCGCAGTGTCGCCGAGGCCGATGGCTTCTTCGCCCTGGAGATGAACAGCCGGATGCCGACGCTGGTGGTGCGTCATCCGGACATCAGCACGTGCAGTTTCGAGCTGGATGGCCGCACAACCCGCCCGCGTGGGGAGATGTGGATGGCTGGCATCCTCAGATGTCCACCTTCGGCCGTGGCCGCACAGGCTGCGGCCGGCCATGCTGGAGAAGCGCCATGATGTTCCATCTGCTGTGCCGCTTCCTTCGCCGGCTCACGCTCGGCGTGTCGATGCTGCTGCCCGCCCTGGCCGCGCAGGCGGGCGACGTGTACATCACGGCCGAGTTCAAGCCTGACCTGACAAACCCCAACCAACGGGGATTCGTCAACACCACGCCGTGGAGCGGGGTCTGTGCCAATGCGCATATGGCGACCTGCATCGCCAACAACTGGTGGAGCATCGATACGACCGTCCGTGGCAGCAAGGAGGTGATCCGCAATGCGGACTACGGCCCGGACGGCTTCTATATCGCGATGCCGGCACCGCGCATCGTGACCGTCACGTCCGAGGATGGCGCCAGCAGCTTCGACCTTACCCTGCGGGTGATCGGGGCGGCGATGCGGTTCACCGACGAGGAGAGGGACGGGGCGTCGAGCGGGTTCTACTCCAGCGGCGGACCGAACAACTGCTCGTATGGGGTGACAGGATCAAGTGCCTATACTGTCATGCGCATGCTCCTGCGCCGCGACGATGGACAGGGCGCCGTCGCCTGCGGCCTGCACTGGGTGAACACCAACAACTATGCCATTCCAGCACTGGATTTCGTCTATGCGCTGGAAACCCCGGCGCCGCTGGAGATGCGCAGTGGCATCTACACCGGTTCGACCCGCTTCTCGTTCGGGGGAACCGGGCAGGGCAGTGACTTCGACCTCGGGCACCGGGTATCCCTGTCCGACAGCCTGGTGAACGTGCATTTCCGCCTGGAGGTGCGCCACGCGTTCCGGTTGGATGTGGCCCCTGGCATGGATCACGCGGTGCTGGCGCCCAGAGGCGGGTGGAGCCAGTGGACCGACCATGGCATCGCACCGGCGCGGCTGCAGCAGGAAGTTCCGTTCCACATCAGCAGTTCCGGCCAGTTCAGTGTCTCGATGCAGTGCGAGCACCTGCAGGCAGACGGGCGCTGCGGGATCCGCAATACGAGCGTTGATGCCGATGACGTTCCGTTGGATGTCAGCCTGACATTGCCGGGTTTCCGTGATCGCGCGAGCGGCCGCCAGGTGGTGGATCTGCCGGTGCGGGTGAACCAGCCTCCGCCTGTATTCACCGCAGATGCCGTCATCATCGGGCGTTCGTCGACGCTTCGGTTCGCCGTGAACGGCGAGCCGGTACGGAAGATGCTGGACCACCCGGGCACCACGTATCAGGGCAGCGTCACCGTGGTGTTCGACGCAGATCCATAGCGCTGCGACGTGTGGTGTCTGGCATCATCGGCAGAGCATTCGGACGAGTGCTCTCCATCCGGTCCTTCCTGGGAACCTCTGATGCCTGACAATTCCGCCCCCCTGCGCGTACTCGCTTTCGCCGGCAGCCTGCGCCGGAACAGTTACAACCGGCACCTGATCGACGCTGCAACAGGCTCGGCGCCGGCCGGCCTGTCGCTGACCGTCCATGACAGCATCGCTGACATTCCGCTGTTCAACGAAGACCTGGAAGCAGACGCTGCGGGTGGTCCGGACGGCGTGATGCGCCTGCGTGCTGCGGTTGCTGCGGCCGACGGCGTGCTGATCGCCACGCCCGAATACAACCAGTCCCTGCCGGGCGTGTTGAAGAACACCCTGGACTGGCTGTCGCGCAACGATGCCGCGCTGGGTGAGGTGCTGTCCGGCAAGCCGGTCGCCATCATGGGCGCCACCCCGGGGCGGTGGGGCACACGGCTGGCGCAATCGCAGCTGCGCCACGCGCTGGCCGCGATGGGGGCACTCGTCATGACCTCGCCGCAGCTGTACATTGCCGAGGCGGCATCGGCACTCGACACCGCAACGAATGACTTCGATGACGCCACCCGCAAGCGGTTGCACCGCTTCCTGGAGGGGTTCCAGAGCTGGATTCACCAGTTGCGCGGGGAGCGCACGCCATGAACCACACTCGCATGAAACCGATTGGATGCCTTGCCCTTGCACTGGCCGCGATGCTGACCGGCAATGCCTGGGCCGAGTCAGACGAGAGCACCAAGCGCCCGTCGGCCGAGCAGTTGCAGCGGCTGATTGTCGACCGCTCGCCGCAGACTCGCGTCGAACGTCCTGACAGCGAGCGGATCACAGCCCGCCGCATCGACATCGTGGATGACAAGGGCGTGATCCGCATGACGCTGTCGGGGCAGACGCCGGCACCGATCATCGATGGCATCCAGTACAAGCGCGCGTTCAACGTCGCGGGCATGGTGCTGTACGACGACAAGGGCAGTGAGCGCGGCGGGTTCGGCACCGCTGACATCGAGGGCGGGATGGCCGTGCTGGCGCTGGATCACCCGGCCATGGATGCGATCGGCTGGCGGGTATCGCCCGATGGCGAGGTCCGCTTCTCGATCAACCAGGCACCGCCGCCGATCCGCGATGCCGCACTGGGCGACAAGCTGGTACCGGGGGTGCAGGTTCCGACGCGTATCCAGATGGTGGTGGGCGCCGACGGCACGCCGGCCATCGCCTTGAATGACAAGCAGGACCGGACCCGCCTGCGCCTGACCGTCACTGCCGAAGGCCATGGTGCCATCGAGTTCCTCGATGCACAGGGCAGGGTGGTGCATACGCTGGCCCCGGAAGCCGGTGCGCAGTAGACGCCGGACGCGGCGGTCGATGGCATCGGTCATCTGCAGATGGATCGCCGGTGGGCTGGCAATAGCCTTGCTGGCGACAGCCGCACAGGCGGAGACTCGGGCGCGCGCGCCCATCGTGCGAACCGATGATGTGACACGCTTCTTCGCGGTGATGGACGCCAGCGGTGGCAGGCCGGATGCATTGTTGCTGCAGCGCCGCTATCTGGAGCCGGGCAGCGATGCGCTGCATCAGTTCAGCGAACTGCGTATCGGCTCGATGCAGCGGCTTGCCGATGCAATCCAGCAGAAGCCGGCGCTGTATGTGAAGGCGCGCACGTGTGCTGCGGCACTGCCGGGCATCCGCAGCGGAGTGACCCGTGCGCTGCGGAATCTCGGCGAGATCGTGCCGTCGGCCCGTTTTCCTCCGGTCACCCTCCTCGTCGGACGGGGCACCACCGGTGGCGTGACCACGCCGGACGGCGTGGTGATCGGCCTGGAGACACTCTGCAACGCGGACTGGATGCAGGCCGATGTGACGGAACGCTTCGTGCACCTGATCGCGCACGAGTATGTACACGTGCAACAGCACGGTGCCGCGGTTGAAGTGCCGGCGCCTACGCTGCTGTACCAGACGCTGCTGGAGGGCGGTGCAGAGTATGTGGGTGAACTGATCTCCGGGCAGCCCGCCAACAGCCATCTGCAGCGCTGGACCGCAGGGCGCGAATGCGCCCTGGAACGGGAATTCGTCGCGCAGCGCGACAGCACCGACCTGTCGCGGTGGCTGTACAACGGCCCTGGCGACGACACCCGCCGCGGCGATCTGGGTTACTGGGTCGGGCAGCGCATCGTGCGGGCGTACGTCAACCGCGCCGACGACAGGCAGAAGGCCATTGCCGAGCTGCTGGATGTAAGGCCCGAAACCGCAGAGGCGCTGTTCAGCGCCAGTGGTTGGACGCCGGCGTGCGTTCCCGGCAGTACCGCGGCGCGGTAGGCAGGTCGTGCTGAAGCCATGACTTCAGGCACTGCAGGCGGTCTGCCTCCATCGCCACTCTGACCGCATGTCCCAGGAAGGAGCATTGCCTTGTCTGCCATCCGACACGTGGCGTCCGTATTGCTGGCGTTCACGCTGTACTGTCCTTTCGCCGAGGCCAGGCAGTCGCCTGCCGAGGTGCTGGCGGATATCGAGCGTAACGGGCGTGCTGCCCATTCCGACGCTGTGCTGATCCAGAAGGACGGTGTTCCACTGCTGGATGTGGCCTCGACCAGCGAGCCGATTCACCTCATGTCGGCCACCAAGTCGATCATGGCGCTGGCGATCGGCCTGCTGCTCGATGACGGGAAGCTTGCGTCGCTGGACGAACCGGTCAGTGCGATCTATCCGGAATGGCGCCAGGGCCAGAAGCGGGACATCACGGTAAGGATGTTGCTGGAGCATACCTCCGGCCTGCAGAACGTTCCCAACGCGGGGGTCGAGCTGGAATCTGCGCCGGATCTCGTGCAGCTCGCGCTCGCAGCGGAAATCACGTCCGTGCCCGGCAGCGCGTTCTCCTACAACAACAAGGCCACCAATCTTCTGCCGGGCATCATTGCCCGCCTGGCCGGCCAGCCCGTGGATGCCTATCTGGAGGCGCGCCTTTTCAGGCCCCTGGGGATCACGCGCTACGACTGGATGAAGGATGAAGCGGGCACGCCCTTGGGCATGGCCGGGCTCTCCCTGTCAGCCCGGGACCTGGCCGCCATTGGTCAGCTGATGCTCGATGGCGGCGTGGCCAAGGACGGAACGCGCCTGATGAGCGAACACGCGATCTCCTTGATGACCGTCGAGAGTGCGCAGTCTGCGGACGTCGGACTACTGTGGTGGCGGCTGCCGGAATGGGAGCGATACACGCTGCGGAATGATGCGCAGCGCACGCTCCGGGAGCGCGGCGTATCTGACCGGCTTCAGCATGCGCTGCTGGCGGCGGAAGGCAGCACCTTTGCCAGCAAGTCCGCGCTGATGGCGCATCTCAGCCAGCAGCTGGGCGACGATTGGCAGCCGTTGTACGCCACCGAGATCACCGGCCGCGGGCTGAAGATCGCCGATCTTTTCCAATCTCAGCGTGGTCCGGTCAGCGCCTACGCCGCCAATGGATATCTTGGCCAGCACCTGGTGGTCGTACCGGAGCAGCGCATCGTCGCGGTCCGGCTGGTCCAGCGCAGGGAAAGCCATGCCTTCCCGGTCGACGATTACGCCACGTTTCCAACGGAGATCATTCGCCTGGCGAAGTCGATGCCTGCGTTGGCTGCGCCCGCCACGGGCATCGGCGGGGCGCAGGATGATGTTGCAGTGCACACAGAAATACGCGGCACAGCTAGTCCCATCCGGCTATAGGAGCCCAGCGCGGCTCGACGCACACTTCGTCCCGTTAAGGCCGAAGGGAGGGGCGTGAGATGAGTCTGTACATGGGGAGACTGCGCAGGCTGGCAGTGCTTGTGTTGCTGCTGAATCCCTTGCTTGCGGGTGCGGCGCCGGCGGCATCGTCGGTGCCTGCACCCGAGGTGGTTCCGCTGTGGCCGCAGAACCACTGGCAGCAACGCGCGCGTGGACCAGAACGGATCGGGATCGAAGGCAGCGCGAAGGGCGCGGTCTCGGGCATCAGCGATGCGCGCATGGAAATCTATCGCCCGCTGAAGCCGAACGGCTCCGCGGTGGTGATCTTCGGCGGTGGCGGCTACTTCCGGATCCAGATCGGCAGCGCCGCCAAGCCGACGGCGCAGTGGCTGCAGTCGCTGGGGGTCACGGCTGCGGTTGTCTACTACCGGCTGCCTGCCGATGGATGGGCACCTGTCTCGCCCTTCCAGGATGGCCAGCGCGCCATGCGGCTGATGCGCGCACAGGCTCCCAGCCTGGGGGTCGATCCGGAGCGCATCGGCGCGTTGGGCTTTTCCGCTGGAGGCAACCTGGCCGGGATCGTCGCCACGCGCTTCGATGCCCCGTTGTATGCGCCGGTGGATGCGGCCGACCAGCTGTCGGCGCGGCCGGATTTCCTCGGCATGATCTATCCGGTCGTTTCAATGCGTGCGCCGCTGGACCAGACCCGGTCGAAGCGGGAGCTGGCGAGCCAGGACGGCGCCCAGCAGGCGTATTCGGTCGAAGAACACATCCGCAAGGACATGCCGCCGGTGTTCCTGGCCCAGGCCGTGGATGACCGCATCGTGGATGTCGGCCACAGCGTGGCGATGTACCAGGCCGCGCATGCAGCGGGTATTCCGGTGGAGCTGCATCTGTTCGAGGCCGGAGGCCACAGCTGGGGGCTGGGCCGGCCCGGCACATTGGTGGCGCAGTGGCCGCGGCTCTTCGCCAACTGGGCACGCAGCCACGGCTACCTCGGGCCAGCGCCTGCGCGGCTGCCCCCGAACGGTGGCCAGGCGATGCCGGCCGCTGCACCACAGCCCCAGCCTGCGCTGGACGACGATGGCGCGGGCGACTGAGCCGCGCACCGTACTTCATTCGGGAGAACTCCATGAATTCACTGAAGCGTGCCGCGCTCGCCGCGGCTGCCGGCGGCGGCCTGTTGCTGGCGTCACCCTCCGTGCTGGCCGCGGCCAGCGATACCGAAGCCGGGTTGCGTGCACAGGTGCAGGAGCAGGCCAGACAGCTGCGCGAACAGGCAACCCTGCTGCAGCAGCTGAGCGCACGCCTGGCTGCGCTGGAAGGGGGAACGCAGGGCGCTGCCGCAGTGCCCGGCAGCGACGCCAACGTTGACGCGCAGGTAGCCGCCGCAATCGCCGACACCCGGCAGGACGACCTGGCCATTCTGCAGGCACAGGTGGCCCAGCTTGCCGCGACTGGTGGGGGAGGCGATGGCAATGTGCGCTGGCGCAAGGGTGGGCCCGAGCTGCGCAGCAGTGATGGCCAGTTCACTTTCCATCCCCGTGGCCGCGTGCTGGTGGATTTCAGCACCACCCACGGATCCGGATTCGACGCGCGCAACGTCACCGGCACCGATCTGGCCAGCGGCCGCCTGGGTGCAGAGGGACAGATGGGACCGCTGGGCTACAAGATCGATGCGGACTTTGCTGGCAACGAGGTATCACTGAAGGACACCTACCTGTCCTGGGACACGCGGATGGGAGGGCTGCCGACAGAGATCTACGTGGGCAACAAGCTCAAGGACCGTGGCCTCGACGGTGGCACCAGTGGAGTGAACACGCCTTTCATGCAGCGCAATGCCGTGGCCTCGGTGGGCGCCCAGCAGAGCGGGTACTACGGACTGGGCGTCACCACCAAGGTGATCGGCGATGGCTGGCATGCCAGCGTCGCGGTGACCGGCGATGATATCGGCAATGACAGCACGGCCAGCGACACGATTGCGTATCTGCTGCGCGCGCACTGGAACCCGCTGCGTGGCCAGGCCGGCTTCCTGCACCTGGGCGGCTGGTACTGGTACGAGGATCTCGGCCAGGACATCGGCAGCATCAACAAGACCTCGCCGATCGCACTGGGCTGGAACAGCAACGTGCGCGTATCGGCCAGTTCCATCGCCAACGTCACCGACAACCGCGCCTGGGGCCTGGAACTGGGCGGGGTGTACGGCCCGGTGTGGGCCTTTGCCGAACACACCACGCGCACCATCGAGTCGCGCACGGTCGACCCGGTCGACCAGCAGGCCACATCGGTCTACGCAGGTTGGCTGATCACCGGCGAGCGTCCCGGATTCAGCAGCCGATCCGGCGTATGGGGTACCACGCGCGTACTTCGCCCCGTGCAGGAAGGCGGCATCGGCGCCTTCGAGCTGGCGGCCCGCTATGACCGCTACGACTTCCTTGATGCTGCGCGCGGCGGCGAGGGCACGGCATGGACGCTCGGGCTCAACTGGTACCTCAACAACTGGTCACGCCTGATGCTGAACTACGTTCACTGGAAGACCGACAACAAGGTGGGCAATGCCCAGGGGCCGGATTCCGGCAATACTGTCGGCGTACGGGCGCAGGTCTCGTTCTGAGCCCGGTCGGCGATCCGGGTGCGGCACCCGCGGAGCATCCCTTGACAGGTCACGGCGCCCCCACCACGCTGCGTGCCATGCATATCGATATCAAGGCGCTGGACGAGCGGCAGCTGAAGGCACTCATCGCGGCCGCCGAGCGGCGGCTGCAGCTGCTCGCACAGCGACGTTCCGCGGCCGTCGTCAGGCGTGAACTGGTCGCCGCCGCCGCAGAATGCGGTTATTCAATCGAGGAACTGTTCGCCGGCGCCAGCGCGGTGTCCGTGCCTGCGGGCGGCGCTTCCCGCAGGCGCCGGAAGACAGGCAAGGTCGCACCCAAATATCGCGACCCCGAGAACCGGCGGAATACCTGGACCGGTCGCGGGCGCATGCCGCGCTGGCTTGCGGACAAGACCCGGCACGGTCGCAGCGCGACCGATTTCCTGATTCCGGGCCTGGCCAGGCCGACGACGGGCAAGGATGTGGTCATCGGGCGCAGGAGTGTGTTCAAGCAGAAGTGATGGGCGCCCCTAGTAGCTCCCGAAACGGATCTGCACTGCGCCGTCCACCACGTTCACGACGCCGATCTCCGCAGGGCCGAGCTCGACCACGGCGGGCCAGGAATGGCGGAAACCCAGCGGCCATGCGGGAGGCGTCACCGTGCGCCAGCTCGATCCGCTGTCCTCGCTCCAGCTGACTTCGTTCAGGCACGAGGTCACGAACATCACCCCGCGCGTACTGGTCATGACGTGGGGGCCGCAGCGCTGGTCGGCGAGCGGCGTACCGAGGCCGGCCGGCCAGGTCCGCCCGTCCGTCGAGACCTTGTACGACACCGGGCATTGCGGATCATCGCCGCAGGTCTCGAACACCATCAGGTAGCCACCGACGGGGCGGCGTGCCATGACGGGCATGCCGGGCCGGAGCTGCCCACCGCCGGGCTGTTCGGCAATCGTCATCGCAGGTCCCCAGGTGCGCCCGCCATCGTTGGACAGGCGCTGTGAAACGACCTGGTTGTAGGACGGATGCTCGTCGGCACGGGTTTCATCGGCATACACCACCGACAGCGTGCCGTCGTCCAGGCGCGTCAACACCGGCTCCCACACGCCGCGGTCCTTGCGCCCGTTCGGTGCCTCGTTGCCGGCGAGGGTGCTCAGGAAGGTCCAGTGTGCTCCAAGGTCGTCGCTGGCATAGAGATGCAGCCGGTAGGAGACGCCTTCGACCAGCGAACGCATCGCCAGCAGCACACGCCCCTCCGGCAGCACCAGCAGTTCGCCGTTGTCGATCATCCGGCCGGGCTCGGCCACGTCGGACCAGGGCGCCCAGCTGCGGGCCCGGTCACTGCTGATCGAGAGCTGCAGGGTGGTCGGCTGCCCTTCATTGAAGCGCGTGGTCACTGCCAGCCAGCGGCCATCCGGCAGCTGCGCCAATCGCCCCCAGCCCGCGTTGCGGGCGGCCACGGTGGCGGTGCCAGTCCATGTGATCTCCGCTGCGTGCAGCACAGAGGCGAACCCGGTCAGGGCCAGCAGGGCCAGGCAGCGCACACCACTGCGCGGAACGAATGCGTGTCGGACAGTCAGGCGCATCGAGGTCACCAGTAGGTTGCGTAGAGGGCCACCAGGATCGCCAGCACCGCCAGCGAAGCGATGTTGAACGATGGGGCGGTGGCATAGCTCACATCGTCGGTGCGGATACGATCACGATCGCCACTGGCGCGGGTGCCCAGCGCGACGCCTACGCCCAGCAGCAGCGTGACCAGGAACACCACGCCCATGCGGTCCATGAAGGGCAGCGAGGGCCACAGCAGCTTCAGGGCCAGCGACAGTACGAAGGAGCCGACCGCCGCAGCCAGCGCACCGGCTTCGTTCGCACGCTTCCAGAACAGGCCCAGCAGGAAGATCACCACGATGCCGGGGGTGAAGAAGCCGGTGAACTCCTGGATGTACTGGAAGCCCTGGTCGAACCCGCCCAGCAGTGGGCGCGCGGTCAGCACCGCCACGATGATCGAGACGGACGCCGCGAACCGGCCGACACGCACCAGCCTGGCTTCCGAGGCATCGGGCGCGCGCTTGGCATAGAAGTCGAGCGTGAAGATGGTGGCGACGGAATTGATCTTCGATGCCAGCGACGCAACGATGGCGGCCACCAGCGCGGCGAACACCAGGCCCAGGATGCCGCTGGGAAGCAGCGCCAGCATCGTCGGGTAGGCCGCGTCCGGGCGTTCCAGGCCGGGGGCGAGCATGACCGCGGCGATGCCGGGCAGCACCACGATGGCCGGAATGAGCAGTTTCAGGAACGCAGCGAATACCACGCCCTTCTGCGCCTCACGCAGATCCTTGGCGGCCAGTGCGCGCTGGATGATGTACTGGTTGAAACCCCAGTAGCTGAGATTGGCGATCCACATGCCGCCCAGCAACACCGACAGCCCGGGCAGATCCTTGTAGAACGGGTTGTCCTTGCTGAGGATCATTTCAAAGCGTTCGGGATGCTGCTGCCACAGCTGCATGAAGCCGTCGGTGACGCTGCCGTTGCCGATCTGGCCCAGCGTGATGAAGGTGACCAGCAGTCCACCCAGAACCAGCAGCGAGACCTGCACGATGTCGGTCAGCGCGACCGCCTTCAGGCCGCCATACAGCTGATAGGCCAGTGCGAAGGCGCCCAGCAGCACCAGCGCCACGTCCTGGTTGAGGCCTGCCACGCCGGCAATGGCGATCGAACCCAGCCACAGGATCGAGGTGAGATTGACGAATACGTACAGGCCCAGCCAGAACACGGCCATCAGCGTGCGGATGCGGTTGCCGTAGCGCTCCTGCAGGAACTGCGGCATGGTGGTGATGCCGTTGCGCAGGAAGATCGGCAGGAACCATTTGCCGACGATCAGCAGCGTGATCGCCGCCATCCATTCATAGGATGCGATGGCCAGGCCGATGGCATAGCCCGAGCCGGACATGCCGATGATCTGTTCGGCCGAGATGTTGGCCGCGATGAGCGAGGCACCGATCGCCCACCACGGCAGGCTGCGGCTGGCCAGGAAGTAGTCCTGGGCCGACTTCTGCCGGCCGGCCTTCTCGCGGGAAACCCACTGCGCGAGGATGAAGATGCCGGCCAGATAGGCCAGCACGATGCTGATATCCAGGGGGGAAAGGCTCATGGAAGCTCCGCGATGGGTCCGCGCTGTGGGCACGGCGGCACGTCATTGGGGTTGCCGGCGAACCGGGGCTCGGGAACGCCGGCGATGCCGGCGTCGGTGGCGAACAGGTGGCCGGCGAAGGAGTCGCGCGCGCGCGCCGTCGCGTCCAGGCCGTCGTGTGCGCTGGTGATGAACATCGTTCGCAGCATGCTGCCGCCAAAGACCGGGCGGGTGGGCTGCGCGACCGGGACGGAAAGCGTGCGGTCCTGCCGGCCATCGGGCCGGTAGCGCACCACGCGCGAACCGCCCCAGCGGGCATTCCAGAGTCCGCCTTCGGCATCGACCACACTGCCATCGGGCTCGCCATCCTGGGCCCGCAGATCGGCGAACACAGCTACCGCTCCCGGGCTGTCGCCGTAATCGCAACGCAGGATCTGCTTCTGCAGCGAGTCGCAGAAGTACATCGTGCGGCCGTCCGGACTGAACGCTACGCTGTTGGCAATCGCCACAGTCGGTAGCGGAAGCGTCTCGAGCACGAGCTCGGCGGTGAGCCTGTAGAAGGGTGCGACGGCCTGCTTCGGACCGTTCGTGGGCTCATGCAGCATGCCGAACACGAAACGGCCCTGGCGGTCACAGGCGCCATCATTGGCGCGCACACGCGCCCCTGTGTCGGGCAGCACAAGCACGTCACGCAGCTCGCCGCGCGCCGGATGGAAGAATGCCAGCCGCGACGCCAACGCCAGCAGCAGCCAGCCTTCGGCTTCGCACAATGCCAGTGCGGCCAGCCGCTCCGGCATCGGCCAGCGGGTGAGCGCGCCGTCACCGGGGCGATAGCGCCACAGCTGCGCCTGCGCGATGTCGGTCCAGTACACCACCGATTCGCGATCACACCACAGCACGCCTTCGCCCAGGGTGTTTGCGGCCGGCACCGCGACAGTGGCGGACCCGCTCACACCCAGCCTCCGTCGATGATGAAGTCCTGGCCGGTACACATGCGGCTGTCATCGGCGGCCAGGAACAGGGCGGCGCGCGCCAGGTCATCCGCGCGCAGATAGCCCGGCAGGCATTGCGCACGACGCAGCTGTGCTTCGCCCTCCGCGTCCAGCCACAGCCGCTGCTGCTTCTCGGTGATCACCCAGCCCGGTACAAGCGCATTGATGCGGATGCGGTCCTGCCCAAGTTCCCGGGCCAGGCCGTTGACCAGGCCGTGGACCGCGGATTTGGCCACCGCGTACAGCGGATACCCGCTGTTCTTGATCATCCAGCCCGTCGAACCCAGGCAGATGATCGAACCGCCGCCGAGGGCGCGCATGTCCGGCACCAGCGCCTGGATGGCGAAGTACTGGTGGCGCAGGTTCACCGCCATGCTGCGTTC
The DNA here is from genome assembly GCF_056756445.1 of Stenotrophomonas sp. STEN225. Classification (NCBI taxonomy): domain Bacteria; kingdom Pseudomonadati; phylum Pseudomonadota; class Gammaproteobacteria; order Lysobacterales; family Lysobacteraceae; genus Stenotrophomonas; species Stenotrophomonas sp. STEN225. Next base: position 14,694 of record NZ_JBRRBV010000006.1, read on the forward strand.
AAAGTCCGCGATGCCGGTGTCGGCCAGGGCATGACGAGCATCGTTGGCGGCATTGTTGACCAGCACCGAGAACGGTCCAGCCAGGATCCGCGCTTGGGCGATGGCGGACCGGAGTGCCTCGATATCGGTGATGTCGCAATGCAGATAGCGCGGGGCAGTCGCAATGTCGCCCAGGCTTTCCAGCAGTGCTTGGGCGCCGCTGTCGTCGATGTCGAGAAAGACGACCTTCGCACCCTGCCGCGCGAAGTGCTCGACGAAGGCGGCGCCGATGCCGGTGGCACCACCGGTGATCAGCACCGCGCGGTTCTCAAGGCTGGGATAACGTGCCCGATCGGTCATGGCGCTCACCACTCGGCCACGCTGCCATCGGCATGGCGCCAGATGGGGTTGCGCCAGCGGTGGCCTTCGGCGGTTCGCTCGTCAACGTAAGCCTGGTTGATCTCGATGCCCAGCCCCGGGCCGTCGGGAATCCTGACGAAGCCTTCCCTGTACTCGAAGGGCGCGCGGTCCACCAGGTAGTCCAGCAGATCGTTGCTGGCGTTGTAGTGGATGCCCAGGCTCTGTTCCTGGATGAAGGCGTTGTAGCAGACCGCATCCAGCTGCAGGTTGGCCGCCAGCGCGATCGGGCCGAGCGGGCAGTGCAGAGCGATGGCGACGTCGTAGGCTTCGGCCATGGCCGCGATCTTGCGGGTTTCCGTGATGCCACCCGAGTGCGATGGATCCGGTTGCAGGATGTCCACGCCACCGGTCTGCAGTACGCGCTTGAAGTCGAAGCGGGAGTACAGGCGTTCGCCCAGCGCGATCGGCGCAGGCGAAAGGGCGGCCAGTTCCGGGATGGCTTCCAGGTGCTCGGAAAGCACCGGCTCTTCGATGAACATCAGCCCGAAGGGCGCCAGCTCGCGCATCAGCACCTTGGCCATCGGCTTGTGCACGCGGCCATGGAAGTCCACGGCCACTCCCACATCGCGGCCCACCGCATCGCGCACGGCCTGCACGTTCTCCAGTACCCGCGTGACCTTGTCATGGCTATCGACGAACTGCACTTCCTCGGTGGCGTTCATCTTCACCGCAGTGAAACCGCGTGCCACGGCGTCGCGGGCGGCACGGGCGGTGTCGGCCGGCCGATCGCCGCCGATCCATGAGTACACGCGGATGCGGTCGCGCACGGGGCCGCCCAGCAGGGCATGCACGGGCACGCCCAGTGCCTTGCCATGGATGTCCCACAGCGCCTGGTCGATGCCCGCCAGTGCGCTCATCAGGATCGGACCACCACGGTAGAAGCCGCCACGATAGAGCACGTTCCAGTGGTCTTCGATGTGCCGGGGGTCCTTGCCGACCAGATAGTCGGACAGCTCTTCCACGGCCGCCGCCACGGTGTGTGCGCGTCCTTCGACGATGGGCTCGCCCCAGCCGCAGATGCCGGCGTCCGTATCGATGCGGACGAACAGCCAGCGCGGGGGCACCAGGTAGGTCGTGATGGCAGTGATCTTCATGCGGGGGAGTCCGTGTTCGTTCTGTTCCAGGCGTCGATGAACGCACGCGCGCGGCGTGCGACGTCGTCCGCGGGGGTCTTGGGGGCATACAGGGCGGAGCCGATACCGAAGCCGGCGGCACCTGCCTGGCGGTAGGCGGCCATGCGCTGCGGGGTGATGCCGCCGACGGGCAGCAGCGGCGTGCCGGCGGGAAGCACGCTGGACCACGCCTTCAGCACCGGGGGGGGCAGTTGTTCGGCGGGAAACAGTTTCAGTGCATCCGCACCGGCCCGCAGGGCAGCGAAGGCTTCCGTGGGCGTCGCCACGCCAGGCGTGCAGACCATGCCGCTGGCGTGGGCGGCGGCGATGACCTCCACGTCCGCGTGCGGCATCACCACCAGCCGGCCACCGGCATTGTTCACGTCCTGCACCTGCGTGGTGGACAGGACGGTGCCGGCACCGATCAGGCAGCGATCGCCGAGCTGCTTTGCGAGCAGTTCGATGCTCTGCAGCGGCTGCGGCGAGTTCAGCGGGACTTCCAGGATGTGGAAGCCGGCCTCGGCCAGCGCCGCGCCGATGGCGGGCGCTTCCTGCGGGGTGAGCCCGCGCAGGATGGCAACCAAGGGGAGGGGTTGCATCCAGGCGGTGCTCATGGTGTTTCCTTCAGCGTGGGGGTTTTCTGGACAGCCGCGCGCCCTTCAGATTGGCGCGGGAGTCGGCAATCATGTCCAGCATGGCGGCGCGCGCCGCGTCCGGCTGCTTCTGCCGGATGGCGTCGTACACGTCGAAGTGGCGCGGCAGCGAGTACTTGAAGTCCTGCGCGGTCTGCGCCGAGAGCAGGAAGAAGGTGCCCAGCGCCGCGTCGATGACCGAGAACAGGGATGCCAGCAGTTCGTTGTTGGTGGCTTCCAGCACGCTCTCGTGGAACATCAGGTCGGCCTTGGCCCACGCATCCTGGTCCGGTGCATCGGCCATGGCCTGGTACGCGCTCTTGATCCTGGCCAGCTGCGCGGGCGAACGCCGCTCGGCTGCGGAAGCCGCGGCCGCCGGTTCGATCACCTCGCGCATCTCCACCAGCTTTTCCACGAAGTCCTGGGTGGGCATCAGCGCGCAGCGCCACGCCAGGATGTCGCTGTCCAGCTGCTTCCAGTGACGCGGGTCGCGCACCCGCGAACCGGTTTTCTGCCGGGTTTCGATCAGCCCTTTGGAGCCCAGCACCTTCAGGCCCTCGCGCAGGGCGGAGCGGCTGACGGACAAGGTCTGTGACAGCAGCTCTTCCCTGGGCAGGAATTCGCCCGGCTGAAGTGCGCCGCTGATGATCCGCTGCCCGATCTCCTGGGCCACTTGGTCGTAGAGGTTGCGTACCTCGATCGGTTTCACAGGCATCCCTTTGGCTTGGTGCACCGCAGGCTGCGGTCACTCCTATTATCCGACAAAAGGACGGGTGCAGGGTGTGAGGCATGTGGGGGAGCGTCCTCATCAGAGCTTGAACCGGAAGCCCATGCCCAGGGTCTTGTCCTGGTAACGGATGTCGCGCGGCCGCGTGTTGCCGCTGCCCCAGTACTGGTGCAGGTTGTTGCCCAGCAGGTTGGTGGCCGAGAACACCACCGTGGCGCGCGGGGTCACGTCGTAGCTGATCGAGAAGTCCAGCGAGCTGGCCGGCTCGACCTGGTCCTCCGTTCCGGCGACCGTGGGCTGGGTGAAGAAATCGATGTACCGGCTGCGGTAGCCGTAGGCCAGGCGCGCACTCAGGCCGAAGTTCTCGTAGAACAGCACGGCGTTGTAGTTGTTCTTCGAGACGTTCTGCAGCGGCCGCGAGATCACGGGTCCGCCAAGGAACTCCGGAGACTTGGTATCGCCTTCGATGTAGGTGTAGTTGAACTGCGCACCCAGGCCGCTCCAGGCGCCGGGCAGGAAGTCGAAGGTCTGCTGGTAGGCCAGCTCGACACCCTGCAGATGGCCGCTGCCGGCGCTCTGCGGGGATGACAGCTCGTAGTCCTCTCCGGCGATGACCACATTGGTGATGTAGTTCTGGATGTAGCCATCGATGTCACGATAGAACACGCCCGCACTGACGTAGCCCACCGGGGAGAAGTACCACTCCAGCGACATGTCGTAGTTGGTCGACTTGATCGGGCTCAGGTCGGGGTTGCCACTGCTGGCCACGCCCGCCCGGTTGACGGTGCCGGGGTTCAGCGAGATCGACGGGTTCAAGGCACCGAAGTCCGGATAGCTCAGTGTCTTGGCCGCCAGCACGCGCAGCTGCCAGGCATCGTTGAAGTGCAGGTTCAGGCTCGCGTTGGGCAGGGCATTGGTGTCCTGCGTGCTGCGGGTGATGGCACTGTAGACACCCGTGCCCGCGTCGAACGAGAAGGCGTTGAGTTCACGCTTGATCTTCTCCGCACGCACGCCTACCAGGCCATCCACGCGCAGGCCGCCCAGATCGAAGTCGTACTTCGCCTGCAGGTAGCCGGCGCTCTTGCGTTCTTCGATATCGAAGAAGCGGCCGGGATTCTCCGCCGCCAGTCCGTCCGGCAGACCGTAGTAACGGCGCAGCGCGTCGGCGTTGTCGATCAGGTAGTCGTAGCAGGGCGTCAGGAACGACTGGCTCAGTGCGGAGTTGCCGCGCTTGCTGCAGAAGAAGCTGCTGGCCGGGAACAGCCCCACCACCTGGTTGGCCGGGTTGGGCGAGGCGGTGATGTTGCCCGTACCGGCACCGCCTGGCGGCGGCGTGCTGATTTCCACGCTGCCCTTGGCGCTGGCGGTACGGTCGGCATAGCGCAGGCCGAACTGGAGGTTGGCGATCGGGCCGTCGAGGAACTCGAACGTTCCGTCGCCGCGCCAGCTGTTTTCCTCGCCGCGCGACTCGCCCCAGGTCTGGAACAGGCCATTGAGGTAGAAGCGCGACGGATCCATGGCCGGGTTGCCGGCCAGGTGCCAGTTCTGGTGCTTGCCCGAGGTGCCGTCCCATACGGTGGTGATCGGCCCGGCCAGGAAGGTGTCGATGATGAAGTTCTCATCGCGGTAGTAGCCGGACGTACGGGCCACTTCGGTGGACAGCCGCAGCTGGTCGCCGCGCCACTTGAAGCCCAGCGCGTTCTGGATGTCCTGGCCGCGCTGCTTGTGCGCCTGGGTGCTGCTGGCGGCATAGCTGTCGCCGGTCCATGTACCTGCGGTGGCGTCGCAGATGGTCTGGCCGGAGAGCGGCCCGTCCAGGCGGTTGGCATAGCAGTTGTCGCCGACCTGCAGCCCCGTCGGCGGCACCACCCCGACCGGGAAACTGAACAGGAACGCCTGGTCATAATCGTCTCGCACGAAATCATAGAGGCCCTCGACATAGACCTCGGTGCGTTCGCTGGGTTTCCACTGCAGGGCATAGTTGAACGCACTGCGCTTGCGGTCGCCATGGTTGTAGTTGGTGCCCCAGCCATTGGGGGCGGCGATCAGGTTGCCGTCATCGGTACGCGCCGGCGTGCCATCCGGATTCTCCAGGACCTTCGGGAAGTCACCCCACACCGCATCGTACGCATAGCGCTTGCCGACATAGCCGAAGTTGACCATGGCGCCGATTTCGCCGGCATCGGTGTCCCAGCGGTTGCTCAGCAGCAGGCTGGCGGAGGGATCGATGTCGCCACCGTACTTGCTGTGCGTACCGGTCACGGTGCCGGCGATCTCCGCACCATCGAAATCCAGCGGGCGGCGCAGCTGGATGTCCACCAGGCCCGCGATGCCGCCCAGTGGCAGGCTCGCCTCGCTGCTCTTGTAGACGTTCAGGCTCTTGATGGCGGTGGCCGGCAGGTTCTGGAAGGCGTAGCCGCGGCCGGAGCTGCTGAAGATCTCACGGCCGTTGAGGGTGCTGATCACGTTGGGCAGGCCGCGGATCACCACCCCGGTGGTCTCGCCCTGGTTGCCCTGCGCCACCTGCACGCCGGTAACGCGCTGCAGGGCGTCGGCCACGCTGTTGTCGGGCAGCTTGCCGATGTCTTCGGCAACGATCGAATCGACGACCATCTCCGCCTCCTGCTTGATCGACTGGGCGGTCTGCAGGCTTTGGCGCAGCGCGGTCACGGTGACCGTGTCCAGGTTGACGGCCTCCTGCGAGCCGGCCTCCTGCGCCTGCACCAGACAGGGCAGGGCGAGGGCCGAAAGGATGGCCAGGGAAAGCACGGTGCGGGAAGAACGAGCGGTCATGGCGGTATCTCCGGATTCCGGAAAGCAGTCGCGGTTGAGTGGCCCGCCTTCATGCGAAGGCGGGCGCCAGTAGGGTCAGAAAGCGGGAACGGAGGTGCGCGGGGTCTTGGCCAGCCTGCGGAACAGCTCGGCTTCGCGTGCCCGGTAGGGCGTGCCGTCGGCCTTCAGCAGATCGTGGAACCACACGGTGGGGGCTTCCATCGTGTAGGGGCGCTGCCAGCTGTCCCACGGGAAGCGGGTCTGGATCGCGCCGTCCACGAACCCCCAGTTGATCATGCCGATGTTCTCGCGGCGGGCGATCGGAAGGATCGTGTCCACGTTCGAGCCTGCGCCGCGTGCCAACCATTCGGTGCAGATCAGCGGGCGGCCGTACTTGCGCAGCTGTGCAATGCGGGCAACGAATGCCTCCGGCTGCTCGTAGTTGTGGAAGGTGATCACATCCGACTGCTCCAGCTGCGTGCGCTGGATCGCGGTGAGCGATGCGGCGCCCGGCGACCAGTCATCGCCGATCCACACGCCGCTGGTGAGCGGCTGCACCGGCTTCTTCGCGCGTGCCCAGTCGAAGATCTTCGGCAGCAGTTCGGCGATGCGTTCCTGCTCGCCCGGCAGCTGCTTGTCCATGTAGTTGCCACCCCCGGGGTTGTCCGGCTCGTTCCACAGGTCCCAGGCCAGCACGCGCGTGTCATTGGCGAAGTGACCGATCACGCCCTCCACATAGGCCTGGAAGTGCGCGTCATTGGCGCGGTCCACCAGCATGTGGCGGCTCGGGCTCTGCACCCAGCCGGAGTTGTGCACGCCGGGAATCGGACGACGCTGCGGGCCGAGCACCGGATCCGGGTCCCAGCAGCTGTCGAACAGCACGAGCATCGGGCGGATGCCGTTCTTCTCGGCGATGGACAGGAAGGTGTCGATGCGCTTCAGCAGGCCCTGCGGGTCCTGCTGCCACAGCAGGTCATGCAGGTAGACGCGCATGGTGTTCATGCCGAACTGCTCGTGCGCCCAGCGGAGTTCGCGGTCGATGGCTGCCGGATCGAAGGTCTCGGCCTGGAACATCTCCAGCTGGTTGATGGCGTTGGAGGTGGTGTAGTTCGCGCCCACCAGCCACTGCTGTCTGGAATACCACGCGTCGGCTTCGGCCGGGGTCCAGCGTGCGGCGTCGGTCGCATGCGCCATCGGTGCGACGGCGAGCAGCGTTGCCAGCAAAGGGGTAAGCCACTTTCGCATGAGATGCATCTCCTTGGTTCATGAGCTGCCCGTCCTGGCGTGAGCCAGGAGGCGGGCGGTGCGTACTGCGTCGGATTGCCGGTGCCGTGGGCGACCGGCGTGCCAGCTGCGCGGGATCAGCGGGCGGGCGGTGTGCGGTCGGTCGAGAAGTCGTAGACGATGCGGTTCACATAGGTCTCGCCGGGGGCCAGCCGCGCCGAGCCGAACGACGGCTGGTTCGGTGTGTCCGGGAACAGCTGCGGTTCCAGCGCGATGGCGTCGCCCTGGCGATAGACCCGGCCACTCTTGCCCACGGTGCTGCCGTCGAGGAAGTTGCCCGAATAGAACTGCAGTCCAGGCTGCGTGGACAGCACGGTCATCACGCGGCCCGAGCGCGGGTCGTGCACGCGGGCGACTTCGCGCGGCTCGCGCGTGGGCGATCTGCTGATGACCCAGTTGTGGTCGTAGCCGCGACCATGCAGCAGCTGCGGCTCATTGCCCTGGCGCAGGTCGCGCCCGATCGGCTTGGCCGTGCGGAAGTCGAAGGCGGTGCCTTGCACCGGCTGCAGCACGCCCGTGGGAATCAGGCTCGCATCCACCGGCGTATAGGCGCTGGCCGGAATGGTCAATTCGTGATCCATCGCCGAGCCGGAACCCTCGCCGGACAGATTCCAGTATGCGTGGTTGCTGAGGTTGACGATGGTCGGTGCATCGGTCGTGGCGCGGTACTCCACCTCCAGCCGGCCATTGCCCTTCAATGCGTAGGTTGCCGTGACCGTGAGCGTGCCCGGATAACCCTGGTCGCCGTCAGGGCTGACATGCTGCAGGGTGGCGTGATCGGCGGCGGCGTCGACGATCTTCCACACCACCTTGTCGAAGCCGCGGGTGCCGCCGTGCAGGCTGTTCGGCCCATTGTTGACCGGTACCTGATAGGTCCTGCCATCCAGGGTGAAGCGACCCTTGGCGATGCGATTGGCGAAGCGGCCGACGATGGTGCCGAAGTACTGCGGATTGTCGAGCGTCGCCTTGAGCGTCGCGTCGCCAAGCAGTACATCGGCGTATGCGCCATCACGGTCCGGCACTTCCAGTGAATGCAGTGCAGCGCCCAGCGTCAGTACCGTGGCCTGCATGCCGGTGCCGTCACGCAGCAGGATGGACTCCACCACGGTGCCATCGGCCGTCCGGCCTACCACAGCGCGTTCCTGTGCCTGACCTGCGCCCACTGCAGACAGTGCCAGTACGCCGATCAGCCCTGCCGTCTTCCCCTTGCCAGCACGCATTGCTCAAGACCCCTCTCGATGTCGTGATGCGTACAAAAACATATAATCAGACAATACGCACGTTGCGACGCAGCACGTGATCGGACCGCCGCGTTCGGCTGGGGTCAACGCGCAGTCGCGGTCATCGCGTGCAGTGCGGAGAAGCCGCGCACCACGGCGTCGGCGGACGCCACCGCGTGCGTGGCGATGCCGATTTCCGACAGCGCCGCCTGGTACAGCCGGGTGACCGGTCCGGAGCCCACCAGTGGCACCGACGCCGACCTCAGCCCGGGGAACAGCGCCAATGCGTCTGCAATCTCCGCACCGGCCAGCAGTCCGCGCAGGTAAGCGCTGGTCGCCGTGCGCGGCAGGGTGCCGCGGATCATCCGTGCCCGCACACCGAAGAGCAGCGCACCCAGGCCCAGTCGGCGGTCGGCGCCTGCATGCACACCCTCGGCGAAGGCCGGTCCTGGCTCACCCGGTCCGTCCAGCACCGAGGCAAGCAGGCCGCCACTGGCCAGTCGATCGAACAGTTCGCCGGACATCGAGGTCATGAAGCTCTGCACCTGGCCGTCGATCAGCTGGATCCACTTGGTATGCGTACCCGGCAGCGCCACGATGGCATCGGGGCCGACATCGCCGCCGCGCAGCAGCCCCAGCAGCTCGGTCTCCTCACCGCGGAGCACGTCCGGCATGCCATCCACGGGGCGCACGCAGGCCATGCCGGGCACGATGCTCACGGAGAGCTCGCCGATACGGGTCGGCACCAGCTGCTGCGCGATCGAGGCAACACCTGCAGGGCACTCCACGTAGCCGGCATCGATCCAGCCGACATTCGACCCGATCATGCCGGCCGCATAGGCGTGGCGTGCAGCCGGCCAGCGTGCGCGGATCGTGTTGGCGGCCACCACCATGTCGTCACGGTCCAGCGTGGCCACGCCCGCAGGCATTTCATGGGCATCAAGCCGCTCACCGTTGGGGCTGATCAGATAGGCGCGCAGATTGCTGCTGCCCCAGTTGATGCCGATGATGCTGTCGGGGTGGTCCTGCTGCATGGTGGTTCCTTGGCGGCGGTGGTGTTGCCTATTGTCTGATTATATGGTTTGGTTGCCGCTCGCTGGCAAGCCTGCCGGCGCAGTTCCAGTCGGGAGGGGAACGCAATGAACGGCACGCTTTCCATGGCGCTTGCAGCGCTGCTTCAGGTATCGACGAACGCGTCCGCCGCAACGCCGGCGGTGGACAATCCGCTGCTGGACTCCGGGCCGGACCCGTGGATCACCCGCGATGGGGACGTGTTCTATTACATGGGCACGCACGGTGATCGCCTCGCCATCCGCGCCACCCGCGACCTTGCGCACCTGGCTGACGCACGCGAAGTCACGGTGTGGCGTCCGCCGGCAACGGGGGCGAATGCCAAGTCGATCTGGGCGCCGGAACTGCATCGCATTGATGGGCGCTGGTACATCTACTACACGGCGGCAGCGGGCGATGCACCCGAAGGCCAGGAAGACGCCCATCGGGGGGTGTTCGTGCTGGAGAACAGCAATGCCGATCCGACCCGGGGTACATGGACCGATCGCGGACGGCTGGCCACGGCACACCCCGGCATCGACGGCACCACTTTCGTAACCGGCGGCAAGCGCTACTTCGTGTATTCACCCTACGTGGGACCGGACAGCGTGCTGGCCATCGTGGCCATGGCCAACCCCTGGACCCTGCGGGGCAGCGAAACCATCATTGCGCGGCCCGACCAGGCGTGGGAGCGACAGGGCGGGCGGCAGATCCTGGAGGGGCCGGAGTTCCTGCAGGGCCCACGCGGCGATCTGTTCCTGACCTATTCGGGCAGTGCGTGCTGGTCGGATGACTACGCGATTGGACTGCTGCACGCCAAGGCGGGCGCCGATCCGCTGGATGCAAGCGCGTGGCACAAGGTAAAGCAGCCGATCCTTGCCAAGCATCCTGCTGGCAACGTGTACGCGCCGGGGCACAACGGTTTCTTCCAGATGGCCGACGGCGCGCCGTGGATCATCTACCACGCCAACCCGGGGCCGGACATGGGCTGCACCGCCAGGCGCTCGCCGCGCATCCAGCCGGTGCATTGGAGCCAGGACGGCATGCCGCTGTTGGATGCGCCGTCCGGGCGCGGAGTCGGGGTGAAGTGATTGCGTCGGCGGTCGAATGCTCTCACGCTTCTCCAGCAGCCTTGTCTGGCGCCAGGGCGGCCGCGCGGCTGTGATGAAACGCCGCCGCAGGGCTGGAGGTGGGAGGTGCCGGATTGTTCCGATGCTTTGCGCTACACCGCCGGCACCGTGATCCTCTGCAGGTCCAGCGTGGCCCGCAGCGCATAGTTCTTGCGGATCACCGGCACGATGCGGGTCAGGCGTGGATCGAAGTAGTCCCTGAACGACGGCGGCCGTGCCGAGCCCAGATAGAACGCACGGTCCTGCTTGACTGCTGCCGGCAACAGCACGTCACTGAAGTCGCTGTCGGAGGCGTCAGTCACCAGGCACGGTACATGGCGGAGCCCAAGCTGGCGCAGCAGGTACAGGCGATGGGAGCCATTGGTCAGGATGAGGCGGTTGCCGATCCGGGTGGCACTGACGAGGTTGTCGCTGAAGCCCAGATAGATGACCAGCGCGTGGCTGGCTGCACCGAAGGGTTCGTAGCCGGCGATGGCGGACGGGTCGATCGTCGCCACGTCCAGAAAGCGCAGGTCGTTGGAGCTGGACGCAAAGGTGTAGCTGCCTTCGGACCGGGACGCGCGGACCGGCGGGTGAGCGTGCCGCCCGTTGCGTGCAACCAGCTCCATGATGTCCTGTGCCGTGGGGGAGGCGGGGAAGGCCGCGGCAAGCTCGCCGACATGGCGCAGATTGATGCACTCCTGGAAGACCACCAGCCGGTCGATCTCGACCATCTGCCATGCGCGCGGCACGTTGTTCGTCATGCGGTGCATCGACGGTTGGCGTGGCGCGTGGTCGGCCAGCGCCGCCATCTCCGCAAGAAGTGCATGCACCTCGACCGCGTCGGCGTCGTTGGCCTCTTCCTTCAGCTGGCGCAGCGCGTCGGCGCGGGCGTTCTTCCATTCCTCCACCAGCATCGCCTCATCGAAGCATCCGGGCGGGCATCGCTCCCTGATGAAGCGGATGAACCTCGGCAGCGGGAACGGTCCTTTGAGCAGAAGGGTGGGCTCAAGGCCATCGTCACTGATCGGGTCGCTCATCCATTTCCCCTTCGAGAACGCGTGTCGACGTTGCCGGACAGCGACAGTCGTCACACTGAAATAATATGTTATATCGTAACATTTGCATGCCTTGACGGCAATCGCTCTGCAACACGCGCAGCGATGGTGGCTTGGCTGCTCCGTATCCGTGGCACGACGCCCGGATACATCCACTGACAAGAGGAGATGTTCATGAACGAGCTGATTGAGCTGGGTGTAGTGGCAGGACAGCAGAACCCTGAAGACCAGGGTGTGGGCGGTGATCTGATCGAGCTGGGCTCGGTGGTTTCGGAAACCAAGGCACACAACCACGGCACCTTGTGGGATGGCGTGTTCCCGACCACCTCGCCCTGATCCACTGCGGCATGCATGACCTGCGGTGCATGCCCTGCGCATGCACCGCTTCTCCGCCTGGACTGAAGAGATCACGTAATGGAACAGCCTGCGGCGCGCTATTTCCTGTCGAAGCAGGCCCATGTCTGTGTCACCGGCGATGCAATGGTGATCCTGGACCAGGCGACGGGAAAATACCTGTCGCTCGACCGCCATCGTGCCGCCAGCCTGGGCGGGCTGGTGCTGGATTGGCCGTTGCCGGCAGACGGCCGGCGGATGCCGGGTCTGTTGCAGTCGCTGCTGCAACGCGGGCTGATCACCGACGATCCGCAGCGAGGCAAAGCCGCGACCAGTGCTTCGATCGCGCTGCCACGCCACTGGATACGCGACGGTGAACCTCGCGGTTGTCCCCGCATCACCGCACGTGACGTCCGCAGATTCATGGCTGCGTGCATGCGTGCCGGATGCAGCAGGACGTTCCTTCCTTTCAGCCACACAGTGTCCTCGGCGCGCAGGCGTGCGCAGGGATCACAGCGCACGGACGTAGGCGTGCAGGAGCTGGCCCTGCGCGTCCGGGTGTTCGACTGGCTGCGGCCGTTGGCCTTCAGGAAGACGGACGAGTGCTTTCTCTACTGCCTGGCGATGCGCGAATTCCTGTCCAGGCATGGAATCGTCGCGGACTGGGTGTTCGCGGTCAGGACCCAGCCCTTCGCGGCGCACTGCTGGCTGCAGCACGGCGATCAGGTCCTGACCGATATCCCCTTCAACCTGCGCCGGATGGTTCCCATCCTGGTGCTGTAGAGGCGCCTCACGCATGTATCGATACATCGCCGTGCTCTGGAACACCTCCTGCGACTCCGCAACCGCCCGGGCGCAGCAGGCGATGCAGCGCATCGAGGCCATGCACGCCGGCGTCACCTGCGTGATGAACGACCACGGCGCCGCGATCTATGTCCAGAGTGACAACCCGGGCTACCTGGACTGCAGCCGCTGCGGCTCGCTGGTCGTGCTCGGCGCGCTGTTCGACAGGAATTTCGGCCGGGATACCGTGCCCGCGCGCGTGCCACTGGATGCGGCCGCCGCCGATGCGGCCTGCGGCACGCAGGGAAAAACCCTCGTGCAGCACTACTGGGGCCGCTATGTAGCGTTCGGCTACCAGCCGCAGTCATCGAGCTGGTTCGTCCTGCGTGATCCCACCGCTGAAATTCCCTGTTACATGACGACGGCGGATCAGCTGACGGTGGTCTTCTCCAGCATGGAAGACTGCCTTGCACTGGGCCTGCGCGATTTCAGCATCGACTGGCCCTTCCTGTCCTACTCGCTGCTGTTTCCGTTCCGTGACGGGTTGCAGACCGGCTTCAGGGAGGTCACCGCCATCGAGGCCGGGGAGGCCGTTTCGATCCGCGATGGCGAGCCGGTCAGCCGGCAGTGCCAGTGGGACATCGTGCGCCTGGCCCGCGACGAACCGATCGAAGACCTGCAGGAGGCGGTGCAGCTCGCGCGCTCCACGCTGCTGGGCTGCATCGGTGCCCTGGCCAGCCGGCACCGGCGTATCCAGCTGCAGCTGTCGGGTGGGCTGGATTCCTCCATCATCCTCGCCGGCCTGCTGCACGCACCTTCCATGCCGGAAGTGGACTGTGTCCACCACTATGACGACGGCATCGGTGCCGATGAGCGGATGTTCGCCCGCATGGCGGTGGCCGGTGCCAGTGAGTCGTCGGGCCGGCGCTGCGGGTTCGTCGAGTACCGGCGGCAACCCCACTGCGCGCTGGAAGAGATCATGACCTTCCCGCGGACGGCGCGGCCGGCACATTGCTCGGGCTACCTTCTGCATCGCCGTGATGTCACCTTTGACGCAGATACCGTGCAGTTCACCGGCGTCGGCGGCGACGCGGTCTTCCTGCGCTTCAAGGGCAACGCTGCGGCGATCGACCATGCCTGGCGGCGCGGCATCGACCGCCACTTCTTCCGGGTCGCCTTTGAAACCGCACAGTCGGGCGATTCGCTTTATGGCGTCCTCAAGGATGCGGTGATCCATGGGCTGCTCAGGCGGCCGGCCAGCATCAACGGTCGCTGGGGCAACCCCTGCGAATGGGTGAAGGTCGACGCGACCGAGCAGGACGTCACGCCACCGGCCTGGCTGCGCCATGCGCGCAACGAAGGCCATGAGGTGTCACCGTACAAGCTTGCGCACATCAGCCGGATGGTGTTTCCGACCAGCGTCCTTGATCCGTTCGAGGGCGCGGGTCGCTGGCACGGTGTCTCTCCGATCAGCGCACAACCGCTGGTCGAACTGTTCGCGCGCATGCCGCTGCGTCTGCTCATGGCGGACGCGGAGGACCGGACGATCGCACGGCGTGCCTTGCAGGGGCTGCTGCCGGACGCTCTACTGTCGCGGAAGGTGAAGTCCTACCTCGACGATCATTCGGTCGCGGTCACCCAGGGCCATCAGGCGTTCATCCGCAGCCTGCTTGTCGATGGGCTACTGGCCCGGCGTGGGTACATCGACAGCGCCTCGGCCGACGCTGGCATCCGCCGGGTCGGCCTGGATCATTCGTCGCAGGTGCTCGGCATCTTCGGCCCGCAGGTCAACATCGAAGCCTGGCTCAGGCGCTGGGCAGAGCGGCCCGCAGGGCAGGGAGCCGGAGTCGCCTAGGCGCTCCGGCTCATCTCCTCAAGGTACAGGCTCTCAAGATCGTTGGCGGTGATGGTGGTGGCATCCAATGTCCTGCGCAGCCGCCCGGCCTGCATGAGGCCGATCGTGGTGGCGACCTCGCGGGCGCGGAACAGATCGTGCGTGGCCATCAGGATGGCGGTGCCACGATCACGCTGTCGCACGATCAGGTCATGGAACTCGGCCGACGCAGTGGGGTCGAGGCCGGACGTCGGCTCGTCAAGCAGCAGCACCTTGGCGTCCTTGACGATGGCCAGGGCAATGCCGACCTTCTGCCGCATGCCCTTGGAGTAGAGGCCCACGCGTCGTCCGAAGACATCCGGCGCCAGGCCCGCTGTACTCAGTGCATCCCGCAGCCGGGCGGGTGAGCGGTCGTCCACGCCGGCCAGACGCGCGAAGTAGTCCAGGTTCTCAAGACCGGACAGCTCGTCGTACAGCGCCACGGTCTCGGGGATGTACAGCAGCCTGCGTCGCACCTCCTGCGGGTGCCGGTGCGCGCTGAGTCCATCGACTTCCGCGGATCCGGAGGTAGGGGTGAGGAAGCCCAGAAAGAGCTTGATCGTGGTCGATTTTCCCGCACCGTTGGCTCCGAGCAGGCAGAAGATCTCGCCGGGTCCCACCTCGAAGCTGACATCGTCGAGTGCCCGGTGGGTGCCGTGTTCCTTGACCAGGTTCTTTGCAGAAAGCATGTGGGCTCCTCAAGGGGTCGCCAACCGGCGACGCATCGATCCGGCGGCGATCAGCAGAATCAGGGTGGCGGCGAGCAACGCCGCGAGATCGGCACGCACTCCACGCCGGCCCACGCCGGCCGGCTCCACGAACCGGAAGCGGGGCAGGGCTTCATATTCGGCAAGTGTCTGCGGCGCGTCGCGATCCAGGTACGCCTTGTGCAGCAACCGACGGGCCTGCCAGAACGCATGGACCTGGTCCTGGAAGGCGAGCGCGCGATCCGCGTCCGAGCCGGCGATGCGGTCCAGCGCGTCCTGTACTGCGACCGCGGGCATCAGCAACCGCACGTTGTCCAGCACCCGGCGGCGTGCATCCTGCGCCCGCTCATGCGATTCGATCAGCGGCGCAAGGTCGAGATCGGTCGCCAGCAGGTCGGCATAGGCCTCGCGCACGTCGTCCGGAATCACCGGTGTCGAAGAACGTACAGCCGTTGAAGCACTGCGGCGATGGAGTGTTTGTTGCCTGGCCGTTGCGGCCAGCCGCGCCTTCACGTCGGTCGCGAGCTGCATCTGTGATGGCGGCGGAACGGCCAGATTCACTGCGGCGAGGGTCAACGACGGGGCCATCACCACGATCAGCAACCACACTCCGCCGGCCGCAATGGCCGCCTCCGTGGTGCGCCGGGCGAAACAGCCGATCAGTACCGCTACCGCCAGCCAGAAGCCGCCATAGGCGAGGATGACCAGCGAGAGCAGGCCGAGGCCGGCAAGGCTCTCCGCACCGGACCACGCCGCCGCGCCGACCAGGATCACTCCCGCAGGCAGCAGCACCACTGCGCCCCGGGCCAGCGCCTTTACCGCAATCAGCCGTCCCGCCGCGACCGGCTGCGACAGTACCAGCGCAGCGATGCCACGCTCGCGCTCGCGGGCCCAGAGGTCATAACTGGCTGCCAGGATGACCAAGGGCAGCAGAAAGACGATGACGAACGCCAGATCGAACCGGCCTGCGGCCCGCGCTGCCGGATTGCCGATGTCGGCCCACACGTTCCTGAAAAGCTGGGTGCGATCGCCCAGCGCCACCACATCGGCCGTATAGGGATAGGCCTCCGCCTGCCCGATCGATACTGACGCCATCGCAGCCGGCGGCAGCACGGGTTGGACGCGCGGCAACACCGAGGGCGCCTTGCCGACGAACACCCGGCTGCGGTCATGGGTGTGCTGCTCTTCGAGCTGGATCACGCCGATGGCGGCGTTACGCTGTTCGACCCACGCCCTGCCATTCCACGCGGCGTAGGCGGCCAGCGCCAGCAGCAGCGTCAGCAGGGTGGGCAGCGCCCGATCGCGCAGCAGCCTGCGCACCTCATGGCCGGCAACTGAAAGACTGCTCATGGGGTCGTCCCCAGGCGCCGGGCCGAGAAGAACACCAGTCCAAGCGCCAGCAGCACCCAGCCCAGCAGAATGGCCAGGTTCGCCGCCTGTGCCGCGGCAGTGCCGGCCAGGCACTGTAGCCCCGGCGTGTAGGCTACGGACCGGGTGAGGGTCGCGATGTCGGCGCGGTGCTTCTCCCCCTGCGGCGCCTTGTGCTGCTTCACTTCCGCATTGAGTGCCTGGATCAGGCGGTAGCGGTAGTCTTCCACGCTCTGCAGGAAGGCCAGGTGCGCCGCGAAATCGGTGCGGGCGAATGCGCGTGACCATGACTGCAGCGCGATGGCCGGAGAAACGAAGGCGAATGCGCGCTGTGTTGCTTGCTGCTGCCGATAGGTCGCATGGATCCGCTCGAAATGGCGGTTGTAGGTGTCCGTCGAGTTCCTCTCTGCGAACTCCAGGGCCACGCCCCGGAAGTTGACGGGAAGCTCTTCCACCGTGTCGACCTGGTAGCGCGCCATCAGCGCGTGTCGCAGGGCGTCCAGCCGCTTGTCCGCAGGGTCATGGCCATCCACACCGTTCTCCGCCTCTTCCGTCACGGCGGCCCTGAACGCCGGCGCGGTGGGCGTGGGATCCAGCGATTCGGCCACCGCTGGCGCCATTCGTGGCACAAGCACGGTGGCCACCACCCAGAACCCCAGCAGCACCACCAGCGAGGTCCGCGCCGAGCTGGACAACGCCGAGACACCGACCGTGAGGGCACAGAACACCAGCAGATAGAGTCCGTAGGCCGCGCACATGGCCAGCAGCGCGGCGATGTCCATCCAGCCGGCGTTCTGTCCCGCCACAGCGGGAACCGTCGCCGCCAGCATGGCAAGCACCAGCAGCAGGGAAGCACTTGCCAGAGCAATCAATCGGCCGATGATCAGCACCGCAGGCGACGCCCCGGTGCCGAGTTCCTGGCGAAGGGTTTCGCGGGCGACGTCACCGGACAGCGTGGCGAAGCCGGCAAGGATGATGAGCAGCGGCGCTACTACCTGCAGCGCCCAGGCGGCAGAGAAACCGTCGAACCGGCTGAGGGCGGTGCCCGCGGCCATCGCGCGATGCCTGGCCGGGTTCTGTGCGTGACCTTCGATGAACACCGAGGTGCCCAGTACATCGGTCAGTCCCGGATCGAGCGCGGCCAGGGGTCGCACCGGTGCGGGAATGGCGCGTCCCACATGCGCCGCGGCATGGGGATCGATCACGCCCTGGCCGTCCCACAGCCGCGCTTCCTCCGCTGCTATGGCCTGGCGCTCCTGCGCCTGCAGGGACAGGCGCGCGGCACCCGTGGCAACGGATGCGCCCGCAAGCAGCAGCAGGACCAGGGCGAGCCACGGCAGGCGCCGCTCACGCCACATCAAGGTCAGCTGGGTTGCCGCGACACCGGCAGCTTGCCGAAGCGTCGACGCAGGCCGGAAGCGGGCGGGGGAGGGCGGGCTCATCCGGCTTACCAGCGATGCGTGAGGGTCACCGACAGGAAGCGCCCCAGCGCGGTCGCATTGGTGGGGTCGTAGCCGGTGTTGATGCTGTTGATGATGAAGGGCGGATCCCGGTCGAGCAGATTCTGCACGTTGAGGGCGAGCGACGTGCCTTCGTGGTCGCCGGCCGGGGCGCCGAAGTGGTACTTGAGGTTCAGGTCGACGGTCGTCCAGGAGCTGACGTGTGGGTGGGCGATGTTGGCCGGATCGCGGTAGCTGTCCACGTAGTTCACGAAGACGCCGCCTGCGGCCTGGCCCCGGTCCAGGGTCAGGCCGCCGCGCAGCTTGAGGTCGACCGGGTAGTACACCGCGTTGACCGCGTCCAGCTCGGGCGATGTGCTGGTCACGCGCCGCGTCGATTCGAGGATGTACTGCCCGGCCAGGTTCATCGCGATCCGCGTCTGGCCCACATCGACGCGATAGGACGCGTTGAGATCGACGCCGCGCTGCGAGGTGTATGTGTTGTTGCGGAAGCGGTTGTCCAGGATCACCTGGCTGCTGGTCTCATCCAGACCGGCAGGGAGTGCATACGGCCCCACACGTGAGACGAACAGCCCCAGGCCCGACACGCCCAGTTGGCGCGCCTGCTGGATCTGCTGCTGCGATGGATCGACGGTCAGGATGTCCGCGTAGGGGGCCGTGGACTGCAGGAACAGGGACGGGAAGCTGCCGCCGAAGCCGCTGCCGATCCGGTCCGCATAGTCGATGTGATAGTAGTTGGCATCAACCGTGAGGCCGGGAACGGAGGGCGGCGCGAACGAGAACCCGCCGGTCCAGGTTTTCGCACGCTCGGGGCCGAGATCGGGATTGCCGTTGGAGAGCATCATCAGGACGGTGCTGCCGTTGGCCGCGTTCGGGTTCGGCACGTTCGCCACGACCACGGTGTTGTTCAGCTGCATGTCCTGGTAGACCGGCGCGCGGTAGGAGCGGCCGTAGCTGGTACGGAAGGAGAGTCCCTCGGTGGCTTCCCACAGCAGCCCCAGCTTGGGATTCAAGGTGGAGCCGAAGTCGCTGTAGTCGTCGTAGCGCGCCGCCGCGGTCAGCGACAGGCTGCGAACGCCGGGCATCTCCTTGAGCAGTGGGATGTTGAGTTCGGCAAAGGCGGACCTGATCGTGCGCTGCAGATCGAGCGGCTTTTCCAGCCCACGGTGATCGAGCAGCTCATAGCCATCGCGGCGGTAACCGACGCCGACCGCTGCGCGTACCGGGCCGGCGGGCAGGCTGAACACCTCGCCGTCGGCCACCACGTCCAGGTAGCGCGATTCAGAGTTCGTATCCGTCGGTGGCGCCGTGCTGACGGTGCTGCCGGTAATGGTCGTGCGCTCGTAGGACACCTCGTTCCTGCCGAATCCAGCGTCCAGGCGCGCCTGCCACTGGCGCGGGAGCTCCAGGGTCAGGCCTGCGAACACATCGAACTGCTGCGTGTGCGGGAACAACCGGGTTTCGTCGGCCGTGCCGGAGATGGTGGTGTCCATCTCGCGCTTGCCGAACGAGCCGGTGAGATTCAGCGTCAGCACATCGCTGAGCTCCTGCACGCCATCGACATACAGGCTGTGCCGCTTCGATCCGGGATAGAGATCGTAGGGCCTGACCGTGACGTTTCGGGAGAAATCCTTGTCGGTGGCGGGCAGGTTGCCCTGCTTCAGGAACTCGTAACTTGCCAGCACACGGCCGCGGTCCCACGCCCACCCCGCGGACTGCGACACCTGGTACTCGTCCATGTTGCCGGTGGTGACCGTGCCGTACCGCAGCGACGACTCATAGCCGGTGAAGTCCTGGCGCAGGATGATGTTGACGACGCCACCGACGGCATCGGTGCCGTAGATGGCAGAGGCACCATCGGTGAGGATCTCCACGCGTTCGACCGCACTGAGTGGAATCAGCGATACATCGACATACTGGTAGCGGTTCGATGAGGTCACGCGATGGCCGTTGACCAGGGTCAGCGTAGTCCCCGTACCCAGGCCACGCAGGTTGATCGCGGTGCCCTGGCCGAAGTTGTTGCCGGTATCACGGTCAACACCGAGATTGGCCACATTGGCACCATTGGCGCCGCCACCGAAGTTCTGCGGCAGCTTCTCGAACAGCTGCTGCAGGGAGGCCACGCCAGTGCGGTCGATGGCCTCCCGGTCGATCACGATGACCGGCGACGCACCACCGCCGACGGCATCGCGGATGTTGCTGCCAATGACCAGCACCTTGTCCAGGGTGGCCGTGGGTGCATCGTCGTCGGTGCCCGCGTTCTGTGCTTGGGCCGGCGCTCCGATCTGCAGCGCGGCAGCGATGCTCGCGGCCAGCAACGCGCGCCTACCGCCCATGAATACCTGTTCCATTCCCCGGTCCATCACTCTCATCCGATATCGGCCTGCAACACGGTCACGTGCATTTGAGAGCGATGTTATATCATATCATTCAACTGTACAGGGACTGCGTTGCCCTGTGGACCGCCGAGACGCCGGGGACCGAGAGTGATGAAGCCGTTCGCTGTGCCCGCGCCTGTCAGCGAAGTACTGACGGCCTACTGGAAAGCCGATCGCACGCTGCTGGTGCTCATCGCCGGCACCGTGCTGCTCTCAAGCCTGGCCACCGTTGCCGCGCCCTATCTGTTCTCGCGATTGATCGACCGCCTCCCCGAGCAGGGCGCAGCGGTCCTGGCCGGGTGGTTCGTTCTCTACGCGGTGCTGCTCGGGGTGGGCAGCGTGCTGCAGAACACGGTGCAGTACCTGTCATTCCTCAGCGGCGAGAATCTGGGCTTCATCACCAGTACCCGCTACTTCGCGCGCCTGCTGAAGAAGACCAACAGTTTCTTCGTGGAGTACAACGCAGCGGAACTGCAGGTGGCCGGCGAAAAGGGGCGGGGGGCGCTCAAGATCGTCGTGCAGCTGGGCCTGGTGGCCTTCATTCCCAGTGCCCTGCAGATCGTGTTGACCCTGGTCACCCTGGGAGCGCTGATCAACATGCAGATCGTCGCCATCGTGCTGGGCTACGGCACGGTGGCCGTAGCGCTATCTGCCCTCGCTACCCGACGTGCACGCATCCACCGCGAAGCGGCCGTCGACGCCGGCCAGCAGAACGCCCGCTTCGTCGGCAATGCCATGAATGCCATGGAAACGCTCAGGCAGTTCGGCGGCAGCGGCTGGATGGTGCAGCGCTTCGAGCAGAAGGCGCAGAGTGTGCGCGACAGCTGGCGTGCCTACGTGCTGCAGCGCGTAGGCTTCATCGCCCTGCTGGGCATCGGCCTGGCCATCGAGTTCATCGTCACCTTCAGCCTGCTGCTGCCGGGCTACCAGAACGGGCAGCTGAGCGTGGGCGACATCGTCCTGTTCAATCTGCTGCTGCTCCAGCTCAACCTGCCGCTGGAGATGATCGCGCGCTCCATCGACGACGTCGCGCGCTCGTGGAGCATGCTGGCGCCGCTCTCTACCCTGTGGGCCGCGCCCGAGGAACCGCAGGTGGCCCATGCCGAACGGTTCTCCGCCCGCAGCGGCCTGCTCCAGTTCGACGCAGTGAGCCATCGCTATGACAATGGTCGCGGCGTCACCGATGCGACCTTCCACGCCGGACGCGGCGGCATCACCTTCCTGATGGGAGAGACCGGTACCGGCAAGTCGACACTGTTCAAGCTGGCGCTGAAATCCATCGAGCCCCAGCACGGCCGGATACGGGTGGACGGTACCGACCTGGCCCGGATTGATCGCGCGACGTGGCACGCGGCCGTCGCGGTCGTTCCGCAGGACGTGATGCTGCTCAACGAGAGCGTGGCCGATAACATCCTGCTGGGGCGCCCGCGCGATGACGAGCGGCTGCGGCACGCCGCACGCAAGGCTGCCATCCTCGCCTTGATCGAGGCACTGCCCGAGCGCTTCGAGACCACCGTCGGCGAGCGTGGCCTGAAGCTCTCCGGCGGTGAGCGGCAGCGGATCGCCATCGCACGCGCACTGTATGGCGAGCCGGCGATCCTGTTGCTGGACGAAGCGAGCTCGGCCCTGGATGAGGCCACCGAACGCGAAGTCATGGGTCATATCCGGGCGCTGGCAAGCGAGGTGACCGTGCTGGCCATCACCCATCGGCGCAGTGTCGTCACCGACGCCGATCGGGTGGTGGAGCTGGGCGGGGCGCAGATCGAATCCCTTGGCAGGCCAGCGCAGCCCTGATTCCGCGCCCGCTTTGCCGGCCTTCGTCGGCCGGCGCGGGCTCTGGTCGCATGCCGCTCACCAGGCAGGTGCATTTGGGCTAGCGTGGGCACTTGAACACGGGGATGCAGAAATACATGAAACGTTGGCTCTTCCTGATGCTTGTAACGGTCCCGTTTGCTGCCGGGGCCATCGTCATCCGTGACGACGTGGACGATGCCCGTTACCGCGTCGATGGATCTGCCTTCCCGGCCCTGGCCGACCTGCCGGGAGAGGGGCACGGCGTACTGATCGCTCCGCGCTGGGTGGTCACCGCCGCGCACGCGGCACCGATGGACGGCATGGGTGCCGAAGTCACCGTCGGTGGGCGCAACTACGCCGTCGAGCGTGTGTATCTGCACCCCGGCTTCAGGCCGATGCCGGCCGCGCTGGGCGAAGAGGCCCTGGCAACAGGCAGTGCAGGGAAGATCCACGCGTTCCTGGCGGCATCGGATGACATCGCGCTGATCCGGCTGGCCACGCCCGTCGCCGCTGTCGAGCCCGTCGCGCTTTATCGGGGCGCGGGCGAGGTTGCGCAGGTGGCCACCTTGATAGGGAAGGGCGCCACCGGGAATGGCGCCGAGGGGTTGATCCCCGGAGGGTCGCATCGCACCACCCTGCGGCGTGCGTTCAACGCCATCACCGGCGGCAACGACCGCTATCTCTGGTACCGCTTCGATCCGCCGCCGCGCGCCCTGCCGCTTGAAGGCGTGCTCGGCAACGGCGACAGCGGCGGCCCGCTGGTCATCAATGTGCAGGGCCACTGGCAGCTGGTCGGCCTCGGCTCCTGGATCACCGCCGTTCCTGAGCACGCCCTTGAGGCCGGCTTCTATGGCCAGGTGGTGTTCAACGTGCGCATCTCACGCTACGCCGGCTGGATCGACCGCGTCATGTCCGGGGACGACGCCGGTCGATAGCGGTCGCCGGGTTCAACCCGGCAGCTCGCACTTCATCTTTCCGTCCACGTAGTACGGCTTGGGCACGTTGGGGTTGTCGCTGGTCTTCTCGAAGACCACCTCGAACGAGTCGGTATCCGGCGAGCCCTTGCGATCGGTGCAGGCGTCCTGCAGCTTCTTCTTGACCGCAGCAATGCCGGCATCGCGGTTGGCGCCTTCGGCGCTGTTGGTCAGGTTCACGGTTTCGGCCGAGGCCAGCGGACTCAGGGCCAGCAGGCAGCCGGTAATCAGCACGGTGTGGAGCTTGGTCATGGACTCGCCTCGTGAAGGTTCAGGGGCTTCGAGGATAGTGCGCGGCTGTTAACGGTGCGTGGTTGGGTGTGACGCGTCACGTTAGTAAGTGCCGCCCGCCGGTCAGGGCGGGCCCACATCTACGGACGCTGCGGTCAACGGGAGTGGCTGTGTGTCCCGCGAGCGCCAGCGCCCGCGGGACGAGGCATCAGCCTTCCGGCAACAGGCGTTCACTGGCGTGTGTGGTCAGCCCGAGGCCGGCCATGACCAGCCCTTCCAGCACACGGTCGCCGACGTACTGGTCAGGCTCTCCATTCTTGCGGGCGCGCTCTGCGGCAAGCAGAATTTCCATCACCACGCGCAGGCCATTGAGAGAACAGTCGGCGTCGGACAGTGCCATGCGTCGCCCTGGCGGAAGATGGCCTTCCGGCCAGGGCCGGCCGTTGGACGCGGCACCTGCGCCGATGCTGTGCAGCAGTGAAGCAAAGGCGTTGGGATCCGGTGTGGGCTCGTTGGCGGGATGCAGGCGGATCGGGTGCGGAGAAGGGGGGTAGGCGTTGGTCATGGCAGGGCTCCGAACAGATAAACGGAAGCCGCCACCGATGAAGGTGGCGGACGGTGCGAGGTTCGAAACCCGGTCTACGCTAAACCGGCAGGCACAAGGCCTCCGCGCACCGCCCGCCATAGCCGGCCGACGGATTGCCAGCCGGCACCACCTGATGGGTGATGCCGGCTGGCAAGCGTGTACTTCAGCGTAGAACCGGGGTTTCGAAGCCCGGCCACCCGTTTTCGGTGGCGGGCCAAGAATTACTCCCGGTCATGCGGGAAGCCAAGGGCTTGGGGCTGATGCCGACAACGCCCTCGACGCTTTCGGCATTGTTGCATAGCTGGCCGGGGCAGGGAGGCGTCCATCGTGCAAGGGTTTGGCCTGATTTCAGGCGTGGGCTGTCGTGGTGGTGATGGCTCGAGTCCCGGAGCCTGGAATTCAGGGCAATCACGACACGCGGCAGAAGGGATCTGAAGGTGCTGGGCACTCAGATCACCGTATCGCTAAACGCCGCCTGTTCTTTCAGCCATGCGATCACCGTCGATGCGCCGCTGCGCACATCGCGGTGCAGTGGAAGCGCAATCCAGTAGGCCGGGCCGAGCGCTACAGCGGCATCTTTGAATGGCCTTACCAGCGCGCCCGAGGCGATGTCATCGAATGCAAAGCGATGGCGCGCCAGCGCGACGCCCTGGCCCTGCACAGCAGCCCGAAGCACGAGGTCTGACGATGAGAAGCGCGGGCCGGCAGTCACATCCATCGAGGCCGGACCGTACAGCTGCCGCCATGCCTCCCACGATGCATGTGGATCACGATCATGCACCAGCCGCGTCCCGAGCAGGTCGGCCGGCTGCGCCGGTTGGCCGGAAGCTTCGAACAGCGCCGGGCTCATGACCGGATACAGGACTTCGTCCATCAGCGGCTCGCACCTGGCATCGGGCCAGGGCCCACGGCCCATGCGTATGGCCAGGTCGATGTCGCCGGTCTGCAGGTTGTCGATCTTCTGGTCTACAACCACCGACACCTCAAGATGAGGATGCGCCTGCTCGAGTCGCGGAAGGCGCGGAAGCAGCCAGCGTGCCGCAAATGAAGGTGTGGTCGATACGGTCACCGATCGCCCGGAGCGTGCTTCCTGCACTGCGGTGATTGCGCGCTCGATATCGCGGAAGCTCGACAGCGTGGCTCGGCCCAATGCCTCGCCTTGCGGTGTAAATGTGATTCCTCGCCGGCCTGCAGCGTCGCCGACCAGCCGTACACCCAGCCAGAGCTCCAGCTCCGCGAGATGGCGGCTCACCGACGAGTGGACGATGCCGAGCTCGCGCGCGGCCGAGCGAATCCCTCCGTGGGCATACACGGTGGCGAACGCCCGAAGTCCGTTGAGGGGCATCTTCATGGTGGACTCAATAATAGACCAGAAGCGGCGTTCCTTGGACCAGCTTGCCATCACACGATGTTGCATCGAGTCCAGATCGGAGAGGATGAACATGGGAATGCTGGTCGATGGCCGCTGGGTCGATGCCGATTCGACAATGATCGATGGTCGCTTTGTGAGACCGGAAAGCATGTTCCGGCAGGGTCTGGATGGCATTGCGGGCCGACTGCGTGCACAACCGGGTCGCTACTGGCTCATTGCGTCGTCCAGTTGTCCGTGGTCGCATCGCACCCTGCTGCTGCGTGCCCTCAAGCGCCTGGAGCATGCAGTGCCGGTGCAGATCGCGGGTGGTGAGCGAAGGCAGGGCTACGCGGTGGCCGGCGGTGCCTCCTGGGTCGTCCCGGGATGCGGCTCGCGGGTCCGGCACCTGCACGAGATTTACCGTCTGTCGGCACCCCGTTACACCGGCCGGGCAACAGTGCCGGTGCTGTGGGACAGTCAGGCCTGCAGGATCGTCAGCAATGAGTCGTCGCACATCATGCGCGCGTTCGATGCGGCCGATGCGAACGTCGCGGGGGCGTTCACGCTCGTCCCGCCCGCCTTCCGCGGCCGGATCGATGCCCTCAACGCCGCGCTCCAGGCCGGGCTGTTCAATGGCGTCTATCGCGCCGGTTTCGCGCAACGGCAGGACGCCTACGAAGAAGCTGTCGATAGTGTGTTCGCCATGCTGGATCAGTTGGAGCGGCGTCTTGCGAATGCACGCTATCTGTTTGGCCTGATCATCACCGAGACGGACTGGCGCCTGTTCCCGACATTGGTCCGGTTCGACGCCGTCTATCACGGCCACTTCAAATGTGCACGTCGGAGACTGATCGACTACCCGCACTTGTGGGCCTACGCGCGAGACCTGTACTCCTGGCGCGGTGTCGCGGCTACGGTCGATCTCGACGTGATCCGCAACGGGTATTACTGGCACGATCGAAGCGTCAACCCGTTCGGCATCATTGCCGCCGCACCCGATGCGGACTGGTCGGCTGCGCACGGTCGCGAGCGCTTCGGACCGGCGCGGGTGACGCTTGCCTCCGGGCAAGCGATTGAGGTCGATCCCATGACGCTTCAGTGCGGAGAGGCGGTGCGATGAGCGCTCTCCTGATCGGCGCAGGTGTCATCGCCGTTGCCACCATCACGCCAGGTCCCAACAACCTGCTGGTCATGCGCATCGCCGCGCGAACCGGATTCGTGAGCGCGCTGCCAGCGATCGCCGCCATCGTTGCCGGAGGATTGGGCATGTGGGCGCTGGTGGCGGCCGGAGCAAGCACCGCATTCCAAACCGTGCCGCACCTGTACGCCCTGATGACCCTTGCTGGCGGGGCGTACCTGTGCTGGATGGGCGCCCGCCTGGTCCTGGAAACACTCCGGCCACCTGAGAAGCACGTGCCCACGCCGACCAGTGTCCGGCACGGCAGCGTGGTGGCGCTGTTCTGCTTTCAGTTCGTCAATCCCAAAAGCTGGGTGCTGGTGCTGACGGTGACTGCCGTCGTCGGCAATGGCGCCGAGCCCCTGCGGACCTCCCTTGTGCTGGCGGCAGCGTTTACGGTGATCTCCGCACTTTGTCTCGCACTCTGGTGCGCGATTGGCGTTTCAATGATGCGCCATCTGGACACAACCGCGGCACGCAACTGGATTGACAGGGTGATGGGCGCGCTTCTGTTCGCATCAGCGCTGTTGCTCGTGCTCGCTCCGGCCGACATGCCGAACGCATGATCCCAATCATGATCGGCAGGGTGCTGGTTCCAGCTCTGAGAATGGC
The DNA here is from genome assembly GCF_056756445.1 of Stenotrophomonas sp. STEN225. Taxonomy (NCBI): domain Bacteria; kingdom Pseudomonadati; phylum Pseudomonadota; class Gammaproteobacteria; order Lysobacterales; family Lysobacteraceae; genus Stenotrophomonas; species Stenotrophomonas sp. STEN225. The sequence continues at coordinate 41,684 of NZ_JBRRBV010000006.1, forward strand.
GAAGCCTGGCAACTCTGGAGGGTTCAGACCTGCCCGTTTGAATTTAGAAGACGGTCGGTCTAAAGTGTGTGGCATGACTCCTGCTGTCACTACGACTACACGCCGCCGGGGGCGCCCGCCGAGGGCGGATCGCGGCTTTGATGACACCCGGCGCGAGCTGGTGCGCACTGGGATCGCGTTGTTGACGGAGCGAAGCTTCTCTGCAACGGGCATCGACGCAATCGTCAGGCAGCTGGGCGTCCCCAAGGGCTCGTTCTACCACTACTTCGACAGCAAAGAGGCCTACGGCTTGGCTGTGCTCGAGGCCTACGACGAGTATTTCTGCCGCAAGCTCGACCGGCATCTGCTGGACGAAGAACGCGATCCGCTTGAGCGGATCCTGGGATTTGTCGCCGACGCCTGCAGTGGCCTGGAACGATTCGACTTCCGGCGAGGTTGCCTGGTCGGCAACCTTGGCCAGGAGATCTCGACACTGCCGCAGGCCTACCGTGCCCGATTGATCGAGGTATTCAACGGATGGGAATCCCGGCTGGCCGCGTGCCTTGAACTGGCCCGGGCGCGCGCTGACCTCTCGTCCGACGCGCGCTGCTCCGAGATCGCCACCGCCTTCTGGATCGGATGGGAGGGAGCTGTCCAACGTGCACGGCTTGAGCGCAGCGTTGGGCCGCTCACGATCTTCGCCAATGCGTTCCTGGCGGGCTTGCCCCGCTGAGGCCATGTTCCTTTGCCGGCTTGTAGCCGATCAGTCCAAATCATGCGGCAACCTTGCCGCTGCCCCAGGAGGAAGGCCATGTTCAACGCCGTATACATAGACAAGACGGGAAACGAATTGCAGGTCGACGTCAGGCAGGTGCCTGAATCGGCCCTGCCGGAGGGCGACGTCACCGTCCAGGTTTCGCACAGCACACTGAACTACAAGGACGCGATGGCAATCACCGGCCAGGGCGGTGCGGTGGTGCGGTCCTTTCCGATGGTGCCCGGCATCGACCTGGCCGGCACTGTGCTCGAGTCGGCGGACCGGCGCTATCAACCGGGCGACCAGGTGCTTCTCAATGGCTGGGGCGTGGGTGAGCGGCACTGGGGAGGGCTTTCGCAGCTGGCACGCGTCAACGCCGACTGGCTGATCCCGCTTCCAAAGGGCATGCAACCCGAGCAAGCCATGGCTATCGGAACGGCCGGCTATACCGCCATGCTGAGTCTGATCGCGCTGGAGCGCCATGGCCTTTCTCCGGATGCCGGTGAAGTGCTGGTTACCGGAGCGAGCGGAGGCGTAGGCAGCTTCGCTGTGACATTGCTGGCCGATCGTGGCTACAACGTCGTGGCGTCCACCGGACGGCTGGACGAGACCGACTACCTGAAGTCCCTGGGTGCCAGCGAGGTTATTGATCGCAATGTGCTGTCCCAGCCAGGCAAGCCACTTCAGCGGGAGCGGTGGAGTGCCGCCATTGACTCGGTGGGCAGCCACACACTTGCAAATGTGTGTGCCGCCATCAAGGAAGATGGCGCCGTGGCCGCGTGCGGGCTGGCTCAGGGCATGGACTTTCCTGCCACGGTGGCGCCCTTCATCCTGCGCGGCGTGAGCCTGCTGGGAATCAACAGCGTCACGCGGCCCACCGCAGAGCGGCTCGTGGCGTGGGAACGGCTTGCCAAGGACCTGGATATGGCCAAGCTCGACGCCATCTCCCAGCACATCGGCCTGGGAGAGGTTGTAGCCACTGCCGAAGCCCTGATGGCAGGACGCATCCGCGGACGCGTCGTGGTCAACGTCAATCGTTGACGTGAGGATCGTTGCCGCTGCCTGATGATGGCGTGCCGCCGCTGGCCGGGGGCTCTGCCGTTTCCTGAAGGCGCGGGCCTGCACCGCGCCGACCATCGACCAACGCCTTCTTCACTGCCCGCGACATTACACTTGCGCGCTTTCACATGCGGAACAGGGAGGCAAGTAACCCCATCGTGAAAGCCATTTCCTCTATTGCCGCTGCCGTGCTCGTCAGCGCTTCGCTGACAGCGGAGGCATCGGAACGCGATCGAAACGGCGGCGCTTACTTCGAGCCGGGCGGCGCGGTAAGGTTCAACTACGGCTGGCTCGACTACGGCGCGACCAGCCGCCTCCAGCTTGAACTGCTGCGTGCAGACCTCGACGCTGGGACCGGGCCGTTTTCCTTCTCTGCCCAATACCGCTGGTACGATGGTTTCGACGCTGTGCATCACGCCTACGCGGGCTGGCAGTTCTCCGATGCTACCCAGCTGAAGGCAGGTATCCAGCAAGTCCCATTCGGGCTGCTCCCTACCGTTTCGCAGAGTTTCTGGTTCGGCTCCGGCTACTACCTGGGCATCGAGGATGATTACGATCCGGGCCTTGTAGTGATTCACCGCAGCGGCAGCACAACCTGGCATCTGGGCTGGTTCTCCGGAGACGAATACGGATCGGGTGCTCGCTACGATCGCTACTCCTTCGATGTCGCGCAGACCGAGGCGTTGCCGTATCGCGAGCGGCAACGGCTGCATGCACGCGTGGAGAATGCGCGCGACTGGGCTGGCGGGGACCTGCTGCTGGGCGCATCCGCGTTCGCCGGCAAAGTGCAGAACACACAGACACGACGCCATTACGGTCACCAGGGTGCAGCTCTGCATGCACAGTGGACGCGCGATGGCTGGACCGCGCAGTTGCAGTGGGCGCGGTACCGGTATGACGTGCCCGGAGATCGCATCGCGATGTCGGCGTTCCAATCCCCCTTCCAGGTTGCAGTGCAGGCGGATGTGCCAAGCGCCAACATCGCCTATTCGTTCGGCCAGAAGGGCTGGCTGGATGACATCACCTGCTATAACAACCTCAGCATGACCCGCCCGGTCGGGCACCGCGCGGGCCTACGCAACTCGTGGCAGAACGTGACCGGTTGCAGCCTGCAGAAGGGCGTCATGCTCACCTATGTCGATTGGATCGCCGGACGCAACATGTGGTTTGCCGGCGGCGACGGCATCGGCATCAGCGAGGGAGGCCCTTCGCGCTGGCATTCTCGGTTGAATCTGAACCTCGGTTTCTATTTCTGATCGGCCTCGCGCGCTCAGCAGGACCTTCCATTGAAGAACTCGGAGGCATGCTGTCAGGAGCGCTGAGGCGCCGCAGGTAAAGCGCCCAACGAAGGCGGCTCAGGGCGTCTCGTTTGATTGAGACAGCAGATTCCTCGCAACTTCTATTGCCTTCTCGCGTGAGGTGACAATGTGGAGAGGGTAGCCCCAGAACTTGGAAAAGGGTACCGAGAACGCCTTGTAGGCGACGCGCTTGGCCGGATTGGGCTCGACCAGGACCATCGCCAGAACCAGCCTGCGAAGCTCGGCCTTGTGCTGCTTCATCCACAGCGCCATGCGTTTCTTCTCCGCTGGCGAGTGGTCATGCTCCTCCGATGGCGCCGTATCAGTGAGAAGTACGAAGGGCTCCCCCCGGCGCAGATTTTCCTCGAACGCGTCGAAGTCATCCTGATGTTCGTGTTCGGGGCCTTGCGCGAGGTCCATCCAGACCAGGGGAAAATCACTGCTGTTCATCGACATGGGCGGCTTCCTTCAGTTTGATGTGTCGCCAGGTGGTCGCTGCAGCGAACAGGCCCGGCAGCGTGATGAAGAAGATTGCGGAAAAGGTGACGTGCCAACCGTCCCTGAAACCGTCGAAGACGCCGCCGAGCGTATTCAGCAGCACAAGTGCGCTCCCCAGTATCAGCGCAATCCACCGGGATCTTCGGGTATTTGACAGTGCGAGAAGCCCTGTCACTATCCAGCACCCGTAATAGGCGGGAAATGCCCAGAGCGCATCGTTATCAAACGTGATCGCCGGTGCCGCTCCTTTGGCCCTGGCGAAGTCGTTGACGTAGAAGAACAGCTGGAAGGTGACAAAGAGAATGGCGCCAGCGGCAGTTGTCAGCCACAGCAATGCAACTTTGTCTGGAACACTTCCGGGCCGGGGTGGGGCGGTGGGCGAGGAGGGCTGAGTGGGCATGGCGGATTGTTCTCTGATGAGCCTCTATGGATCTTGTCGGGTACAGTGATGAATCAGTATCTGTAGTCCAGCGTCACCATCACATTGCGCGGCGCGCCATAGCCGACGGTGTCGAAATCTCCCTTCTGAAGCGCGTACTTCCTGTCCAGGACGTTGTTGACGTTGATAGCCACACTGGATTTGTCCGTGATGGAGTAGCGACCCATTACCGAGAGAAGTGCATAGGATCCCTGTTCTCCACCCAGGGAACTGGTTCCTGTGTTGGGCGCGTTGTAGAAGCGGCTTTGCCATTTGAAGCCGCCGCCCAGCGTCAAGCGGTCCCATTGGCCCGGCAACCGATAGGTCGTGAAAAGCTGCGCTGTGGTGCGGGGCAACTGCGTGTTCAAGCGCTCGTGGGCACCGTCCTTCGCAGTGAAGTGCGCGACACCCGCGTAGACGTTCCATCCACGGGACAGCTCTCCCTGAAGATCCAGCTCGACACCGCGAGACCTGGTCCCGTCGGCGCCGCGGTAAGCCTGCGCTCCGCTGGGTGTGTAGGTGCCGGCGACCGATTGCGCGGCGTTGTCCAGTTCGGTGTGGAAGAGGGCAATCGATGCAGTCAAGCGCCCGTCAAGAAGCCCTGCCTTCAGCCCGATTTCGCTTGTTCTGCCTTTTGAAGGGGTCAGCACGTTACCGTTGCTGTCCCGATACTCGGTCTGTGGGTTGAACACTCCTGTGTGGCTGGCGTAGACCGAGTACGTCGCGTTGATGTCGTAGATCAGGCCGGCGTACGGGGTGAACTCGCCACTTTTTCTGTAGTGCACCGGTGCTCCACCGGCCGCATCGTCGATTTCATAGGTACTGAGGCGACCCCCGACGATCAGCTTCAATGGTTCAGCCAGCGAGAGTCGCGCCGCGCTGTAGACGCCACCTTGCTTGATTCGGGTTCGCGTCGGCGTTGTGGACATCGCATCGAAGTCAGGCCTGCGGAATGAGGGGCTCAACTCATACACGTTCACCGGCCAGATGCCTGCATAGAAGGGGGCGACGTCCACCTGATATGCGTTGCGCCGCGAGCGGGTGGCGCCGACGACCAGATCGTGCTGTCGGCCAAACAGCTGGAAGGGGCCGCCGGCCATGACGTCGAACGTGTTCTGGCGACTGCGCCCCTCGGACGCCAGCGCTACCGGATAGGCCCCGTTGGGGAACACGCCCAGGCCTGTGGCACGATCAGGTCGGCCGATCAGGCCAAGGAGCTCGGCGGCACTCTCGGTCCGATATTGATTCGCGGTGGCCTGGAACTTCCAGCCGTTTCCGAAGAGATGCTCGATTTCGGCGAAGGCCGTCTTGAGGGTGTTGTCCCAATAGCTCCAGTCCTGCGCGTAGTTCCTGGAGCGCGGATACTCCGCTTGCGTACCATCGCTGAACCAAAGTGGGAGGCCTCCCCAGGTCGATCCCTTCGGCGTGATGTCCTGGTATTCGTACCCCAGGCGGAAGGTCGTGTCGGCGGTCAGATCGGCCTCGATGACGCCGTACAGTGACTTCCTCTGCGGCCTGTAACCATCAAGGTAGCTATGTCCGTCCTGGTATGTCCCCACCAGTCGCGACCGGATCCGCCCGTCCGCGGTCAGCGGTGTGGAGATGTCGCCGACGCTCCGATAGGTCTCCCAGCTGCCAGCCCCCAGCGAAGCGCTCGCCGAGAAATCACGTGTCGGTCGTTTGCGCACAAGATTGATCGCGGCTGAAGGGTTGCCGGTACCTGTCAGCAGGCCCGATGCACCACGCACGACTTCCACGCGGTCGTAGAAGGCTGTATCAACAGCGCCGATGCCACTTCCATTGACGGTGCTGCCGACCACCGTGGGTATGCCGTTGTACTGGATGTTATTGATCAGGAAGCCTCGCGCATAGAAGCTGGTACGCTCACTGTCCGACTGGTACGTGGCGATTCCGGACGTGCTCTCCAGCGCTGCCTGCACCGAGTCCAGGTGCTGGTCATCCATGCGCTGACGCGTCAGTACAGTCAGTGCCTGCGGCGTCTGCTGGAGCGACAGCGGCATGCGCGTGGCGGCAGAGGACTCCCGCGTCGTATAGGATCCTGTGCCCTCTGTGGCCGCCTTGTCCTTGTGAGCCAGCACTGTAACCGTGGGTAACGCGGTCTCTTCCGGCGCTGTCCATTCGTCCGCGCGATCCGACGGAACGGATTCGCCTGCAAATGCGGTCGGCGCGCCCAGCAGGGCCCATGCAACTGCCACGGCCAGGCCAGCGTATCGGGCGTCCCTCGGGCGCCCGCGCCTGTACTCCAGATCAGAATTCCCATCCGCACCGGCAAGCACGTTGATCGGGTAATGGGGAGCATCGGCGCTCTGCTGGCCAGTCATAAATAATAGTCATTCGCGTTTGGGCGGCACATTTAACAACGAAATCCAGTGGAACACTGGCGAACCCAGGCCAGACTATTGTTCAGTCAGGCCAGGTCGGCAGGCGGCAGGCGGCAGGCGAGAGTCGGCTGCAACGAAGGAGCGGGGTCGAACCGGGCCGGAGGTGGAGCAGGCCAGGGGGGGGCGGGAGCTGGCCAGCCCGTTCAGCCCGGCAGATGGCCGGGCAAGGTGATTGTGGGCGGCGCGATCTGCGGCGCCAGCATGGAGCGTTCTGAAAGGTAGCGCCCAGGTGGCTTTCCCATCGCCTTGCGAAACATGGTTACAAAGCCGCTTGCACTGCCGTACCCCAGATCCAGTGCGATCGTTTGAACGCTTTCACCTTGGGCCAGACGTTGGAGCGCAAGGATGACGTGCAGCTGCCGGCGCCAACGCCCAAAGCCCATGCCGATCTCGTCCTGCAGGAGGCGGCTCATGCTGCGCTCGCTCATGCCGACGCGGCTCGCCCATACGCCCTTCGGGGTCTTGTCGGTCGGGTCGACCAGCAGGCACTCGGCCAGGCGACGGAGTCTTGCATCGCGCGGCATCGGCAGATGCAGATCTTCAACCGGGGCCTCTGCCAGCTGGTCGAGCAATGTGGCAATGAGGCGCTCCTCCTTGCCTCCAGCTGCATACTGCTCAGGAAAATCAGCCGCCTTCAACAGCAGTTCGCGCAGCAATGGCGAAACCGCAACGGTACAGCAGAACGTTGGGAGGTCCGGTGCGGCCTCCGGCTCGACAAACAGGCAGTAGCATTCTGTGTGTCCCGCTCCCCTTGCCGAGTGGGGAAGGTCGCCCGGTATCCAGACTGCGCACTGCGGAGGAACGATCCAGACGCCATCTTCCACCTCACAGGTCAAGACGCCGCGAACCGAATAGATCAGCTGTGCCTTGCGGTGCTGGTGGCGCTCATTTTCCCAGTCCCGCGCCACCGAAGCGGCAGTAACGGCTACAACTGCCTGGTGAAGGCTGTCGACGCTCGCGTGCGCTGCGAAATCAGTGGTGGATACTCTGGACATGATGAAGGGGTCGATAGGCGGACGGCGATCTGCCGCCCGATTAGGGATTGCGGCCATTCACTTGTCAATGAAGCAGGCGCATGCTCGCGGCTGCGGGCTCATCGCCCGTTTGCCCGCTTTGGACGCCCCCTTCTGAACGGAGCCGGCTTGCGATGGCGGTTTCATGGGATGATGCATCACTGTGCCCGCCTGCCAACATATGCATACGCTGACTGATCCCCACCTTCTCAATGACGTCGCTGAGATCGGTCGTATCGAGGCAGTGCCGCGCATCCTCGAAACCGTAGCCCATATCACGGGCTCGAGATTCACGGCGATTGCCAGGGTTACAGAGACGACCTGGACGGCCTGCGCCACCCTGGACACGCTCGGGTTCGGGCTTGTTCCAGGCGGGCAGCTGGTCCTGGAAACCACCATCTGTGACGAGATCAGGCAGTCATCAACCTCCGTGGTTTTCGCACGCGCCAGTACCCACCCGCTGTACTCCAAGCACCACACGCCTCGGATCTACGGGCTTGAGAGTTACGCGTCGGTTCCGATTCATCGGCCGGACGGCAGATTCTTCGGCACCCTGTGCGCCATCGATTCTTCGCCGGGCAACTTCGATGAAGCCCATGTCCGACGGTCCATGGAGCTGCTTGCCGAGCTCGTCGGCAACTATCTGGACAAGGAGGACCGCCTACAGGAAGCGGAGACGGCGCTTTCGGACGCGCAGCGGGATTCCGACTTGCGCGATCAGTTCATCGCGGTACTGGGCCATGATCTTCGCAGCCCCCTCCAGGCAATCAGCGTAGCAGCAGATGCACTTGAGGATGAGGCGACGTCCGCGCGTCAGCAGCAGATGCTTGCGCACATCGCATCTGGCGTGAACCGGATGGATGGGCTCATAAACGATGTACTTGATTTTGCCAGGGGCCGATTGGGTGGAGGCATCCCGATCTCGCTCCGGGAAAGCGATACGCTGCAAGCTGACCTTGAACGAGTTGCAGCGGAAGTGGCGATCGCCACCGGTCGCGAGGACATCGATGTGCAGATGCGGATCGAGGGCAGCGTGGTCTGCGATCCCGGCAGGCTGTCGCAGCTGCTGGCCAACCTGCTGACGAACGCAGTGCAGCATGGCGAGCGGTCGCTTCCTGTCACGCTGAGGGTGCACGCTGCATCCAATCGCCTCACGCTGGATGTGCACAACGCAGGCTGCATTGCGCCCGACAGGCTCAGCACCATTTTCAACCCGTTCTCGCGTGAGAAGGGCGAGCTTCCCAGGCCAGGTCTTGGTCTGGGCATCTACATCGCATCGGAGATTGCCAAGTCTCATGGCGGGATACTCGATGTGGTGTCAAGTGAAAGTGCCGGAACAGTGTTCACGTTCCGGATGCCAAGCGCGGATGTTGCCTGAGCGCCGGGGCTGGCCCTGCTTGATGCCGCGGCATGCACTATCCAGGAGGTAGGCCGCGGTGGACTTTCGCTCAAGCAAGCTGTGGTAGCTCACGTCGTAGCACTTCGTGCGCTGCGCGAGGGCGAAGGCAGACCGTCAGGCACCTGTTGGCCGGACAATAGCTCTGTCAACGGAAGCTCTCGCGCATCCAGCGTGGATCGTGCCTCCTTGCTGGGGTTGGTCGGAAAGTTCCTTCTCGAACGCTTGATTGTAGATCTGTGTACCGTGGGCAATACTGAGATTGCCCCTGAGCGAGAGGACAGATCGTTGAGCGCCTCCATGCTTCCAAGAATCATAGGTTTCGACGTGCCACGGCTACAGGAGCATGTCGACTCATCTACCGACGAGGCCATCATTGCATTGCTGGACCTTGCCCCCGGTGCTCGCTGGATTGAACTGTTCCTGATGAAGTGTGAGGCGCTGGCGACTCAGCTTTCGCTTGCGCAAGTCCGGGTTGAAGGCTCGAAGATCTACTTCTACGGTTCGATCAGCGACTCTCGGGCGCTTGCAGATGCTGTCATGTCCATCGTCCACGTGCTGAATGATCAGCTGATGCGGGAAGGGAATGATGCAGCTGGGCAGGAGGGGCGTTGCTAAGGGCAGGAGAGTCGTGACCAGCATAGGGTCGCGATCTCCGCTGCGCCGGGGTGCCCGCGGAGACTGGATCGAGCCGCAAGCCTGACTTGGAGGGCGCCCAGCCATGCCTCGCGCATTCCTCGCGGATCTCTGATGTAGATGTCACACGCGAGCCGGATGACGGGGTCAACTTCATGGCGAAAGCTGACAGCAGGCAGGGCGCCAGAGTTGAATGCCAACCCCCAATGGGTGAGCTCACGCTCGACGTCAACGAAATCCTTGTTCCTCGTGCGTTCCATGGTTTGCTCCTGTTGGACATGCACTGTACACCCTTCAGGACAGCGGCCTGTTCATGGCGCTTGTTCATACTCGATCCAATCGGGCACGGCTGCGTAACGCGCTGAAGCCCACTGTGGGGTCGCAGCAGATGGCTGCATCGGAGCAAGACATGAACAACACTTCCCAGAACCAGAATGATGGCCGCAACTCGAGTGTCGAGAAGAAGCCCGGCCAGCAGGGCCACGCGGACGGCAAGGATCTCGGCGGTGAGGATCTGGCCGGACAGCAAGGGCAGCAACAGCAGCAGCCAAGCGAAACAGAGACTGGACAGCCAAGCTCTGGCCAGAACCCAAAGGCGGGTGTTGATCGCGACAGTCAGCGTTGATGCCCCAGAGGTGGCCGCGCCCAGCGCGGCTGCTTCGGCATCGACAGGAAGGCTGGAATGTCGTCTCACAATCAGGCTGTGACCTTGATGTCTCAGATCATGTGCCAATCGCGCCCGGTCAGCACGACGACGATGGCTCAGTGCCGGGCTTGCCATGGCGAGAGTCCTGGTGGAATGGAATGTGCGCGGTGTTTGACTGAAGAGTTGGGAAGAGTGATTGCCAATCGAGGCGCTGCTCTTTGCTGGCTTGAGTCGTTCCTGAAAGTTCAGCGAGACGAGGCACGCGTGTTCATCTGTGCAAAGAGAGTCGATGCGTCAGCCTTGGAGTAGTCGCATTCGGACCTGACATTGCGCAAGCGTATGCTCGATAAATCCAGGAGCAACGCTATGAACTTCCCGATATGCATCTACGACCGAACGGGTACGGGGCTCGGCCTTCCTGCCGGGTGGTGGATTGACCTTCAGTCCGATCTCCCCGCTCTGGTGAGAGGTGGTGAGCGCATAGATCTGCCACGCTCATCGAGAGATGACCGCCCTCGCCTGGATCCTGAAGTTCTCAGCGATCTGTCGAGGCGGATCCGGGGCTCGCAATGGCTAGAGTAGATCGAGCCCAACCGCCAGGCGTGCGCTGGTTGTTCTTCCGTCTTCGGAACGGACAGTCGATCAGCCCCGCCAGGCTGATGTCTGTCTGGTGCGAAGCCAGTGAATCGACTGAGTGCGCAGTACGCCGCGAGATCATTGACGGTGCTGGCTACGTGTATGCCCTTTACGCGCCCAATGGGCTGCGCTCACCTCGTCGCGTGGAACTGCGCATGAGGGCGCTTCTGGAAGAGGCGGGATTCGCCTTTACGATGGGAAGTTTGGCCGGGAGACATCCAGCCGACGGCTGAGGCGCGCCGTTTCCGGGACTGGAGGATCAATCTCCCGGTGGGTTCGCCGCCGCTCTGAGATCATGGCGTAGGGCCAGCCCAGCCGGCCGAAAGACTTTGCGTACGCTGGACGCGGCGCGGTGCCGATGCCTCCGGGCCCAAACGTGGTCATGCGCAATGACGGAACATCCGGCGAAATCAGGCAGCAGCTGAATCCATGCCTCGGGTATCTGCCCGCGCGCGATCGGCAGCAACAGCCTTGCGCCCTACACGCGATCACTTTCAGGCAGCCGCGACAGACCTCAGTGGAGCCTTCGCGGCGGCGGAGGCAATCCAGCCCTTCGGGCATGTCCATCACTCGCTTCTAGTCCTCGATATCGAATGGATCATCTGCTTGGAGCGCGCCAAGAGTTGTTGACGACGGCACTGCTCGAGCCAGTGGTGCCAGATCTCCATTTCGTCCATCAGACCTGTGGCCCCGCATGCAGGGCAGGTGAGGGTGGTTCCCTTCTGATCTGTTTCAAAGCCTGCGCCCCTGGTCATTGACGACCTCAGCCCACAGCTTCTACAGGTTGAACGCACCTGATCCAGTCGGATGATTGCGCCATCGAGTGCAAGCTGGGGCAGGATCGAATGGACCCTGAAGGCGTTGGGAGGGTGCATGGTCGTGCCATTTGGGGGGCTGGACACGGGAGCAAAGGATTGTGCACCGGAGAAGAGCCGCGAGATTGCAGTGTCCGCTCTTTGATGTGAGATCCCCTTCACGTCAATCGTCTCCGGCTGGCGGTCGAGGTGGATAGCCAGGAAGGATGCCCGAACGGGGCACACCCCCTGGGGGCAAAGCCGTTGCCAGCCCACGGCAGCAATGTGGTGCTGGCCCCTGACGGTGCCCACCCAGTTCTTGCTTCGCATCTGCGAAGTGCCGCTGCAGGTCAGTTTCCGCGCACGCGATAGAGCAGCTGTCTGCCGAAATGGGCCTGACGGTGGAGTTTCCGAGTGATCGTGTTCGTTGCAGAGATCTGGCGGAAAGCTGAGGCACTGATTCATCGAACCGTAGCTCTACCGCGGCGCCACGATCTCCATGGCCAAACTAGAGCCGTCCCGGTTCAAGCCGGCAGCTGAAGACATTTCCTCCACTGCAAGGACGAATACTGAAACTTCCGCCCTACGCATGGCAGATGCAGTCCATTCCGCATCTGGACTATCCACAGCAGGTTGGCGCGTTAAGACTCGGATGCATCAGATCCGAGCAGCGTCGAGGCGACTCCACGTTTCAATCCCTGTTTGAGCTCAACCCAGCTGCGGCGGGTGTTGACGGGCGTAAACGAATCTCCAATCGGGATTCAGTATCCCCTCGTGGCTTCCGCTGATGGGGCAGATCAGTGGCGCAGATCAGTGTCTGTGGCGCACGCTTGCCAGAGACGGCATTGAAGATGACCGGCCAGTACGCTCGGCCGTTGATGCCGGCATGCCTCCGACCGGCTTCACAAATCTGTACCCCGAAGACGGGCATAGTGCCCTCTGAGTAGTGTGAGCGCGTCCATCCAGCCACGGGGTTTCCCCGAACGCCAGGAGGTCACTGTGCCAAGTTGGGATGAAGGAATGAAGTTGACGCGTCGCCAGGTGATCGCCGGCGGCGCCACGACCGTGGCGATGTCCGCCGCACCGGGGGCGTCATCGCTCGCCGCCGAGCTGGCGGCATCCCCGCCGCCCAGGCCGCCGGTCATCAGCACGGTGGCGTTGACCGTCAACGGCGCGCGCCGGGAGCTTGAGCTCGACACGCGGACCACGCTGCTCGATGCCCTGCGCGAACATCTGGAGCTGACCGGGACCAAAAAGGGCTGCGACCACGGTCAATGCGGTGCCTGTACCGTGCTGGTCAACGGTGAGCGCATCAATGCCTGCCTCAGCCTGGCGGTGCAGCACCAGGGCGATGCCATCACCACCATCGAAGGCCTCGGAACCCCCGATGACCTGCATCCGATGCAGGCCGCCTTCATCAAGCATGACGGTTACCAGTGCGGGTATTGCACGCCGGGGCAGATCTGTTCGGCGGTAGCGGTACTGGACGAGATCAAGCGGGGTGTCCCCAGCCATGTGCAGGCGGACGTCAGCGCACTGCCCCAGGCCACCAGCATGGAAATGCGCGAACGCATGAGTGGCAACCTCTGCCGATGCGGCGCCTATTCCAACATTGCCGAGGCAATGCAAGAGGTCGCTGGCGTGACCTCTGCAGGGAGGCGCTCATGAGGGCCTTCAGTTACGAACGCGCGAAGTCCCCGGCCGAGGCCGCCAAAGCCGTGGCCGGTACCGAGGGTGCGAAGTTCCTGGCCGGAGGGACCAACCTGCTCGACCTGATGAAGCTGGAGGTCGAGACGCCAACGCACCTGGTCGACGTGCAGGACATCGGCCTGGACAGGATCGAACCCACCGACGAGGGCGGCCTGCGCATCGGCACGCTGGTCACCAATACCGCACTGGCCTCGCATGAACGCGTGCGCCGCGACTACGCGGTGCTGACCCGCGCGATCGTGGCAGGCGCCTCCGGGCAGCTGCGCAACAAAGCCACCACCGGCGGAAATCTGCTGCAGCGCACGCGCTGCCCGTACTTCTACGACCCCCATCTTCCCTGCAACAAGCGCCTGCCCGGATCAGGCTGCGGCGCGCTCGAAGGGTTCTCCCGGCAGATGGGCGTGATCGGCACCTCGGACAGCTGCATCGCGACCTATCCGGGCGACATGGCGGTGGCCCTGCGGGTGCTGGACGCCTCGATCCAGACCGTCAGGGGTGACGGTAGTACGCGCAGCATCCCGATCGCCGATTTCCATCGTTCCCCCGGCGACAGGCCGCAGCAGGACAACGTGCTGCAGCGCGGTGAGCTGATCACCCACGTCACGCTGCCGGAACCCCTGGGCGGTCGGCACGTGTACCACAAGGTACGTGACCGCGCGTCCTATGCGTTCGCACTGGTGTCGGTCGCCGCGGTCGTGCAGCAAGACGGCTCGGCGCGGTTCGCCTTCGGTGGAGTTGCGCCGAAGCCGTGGCGCATCGAGGCAGCCGAACCCCTGCTGCGCGACGGCGTAAAGGCCGCGGCCCGGCAGGTGTTCGCCGGCGCCCGTCCGACGCGGGAGAACGCGTTCAAGATCGCTCTTGCCGAGCGCACCCTCGCAGCCGTGCTGGTGGAAGGAGAGCACTGATGCCCCTTGAATTCAACGCCCCCGCCGGTGACAACCTGTTCGACAAGGCTAAGGTCGTCGGCAAGTCGACGCCGCGCATCGACGGCCCACGCAAGACCACCGGCACCGCCCCCTATGCGTATGAGCGCCATGACGTGGCACCGAACCAGGCCTACGGCTATATCGTCGGCGCGGGCATCGGCAAGGGGCGCATCATTTCTATGGATGCCTCCCGCGCACGCGCCGCCCCGGGCGTGCTGGCGGTCATCACCGCACCGGAGACCAAGCCGGTCGGCAAATCGAACTGGAACAATGCACCGCTGTTCGGCGGCCCCGACGTGGCCCACTACCACCAGGCCATCGCCTGCGTGGTGGCAGAGACCTTCGAGCAGGCCCGCGCCGCCGCGGCATTGATCCGCACCCGCTATGAGCGCGGCAAGGGCCGCTTCGATTTTCCCGCACTGGCGCCGTCCGCGCCGCTAGCAAAGGGGCGCGATGGCAAGCCCGACCGGCAGGCGCTGGGCGATTTCGACACCGCCTACGCGAGCGCCGCGGTCAAACTCGACGAGACCTACCACACCTCCGACGAAAGTCATTCGATGATGGAGCCGCACGCCACCATCGCCGCCTGGGAGGGCGACACGCTCACGCTGTGGACGGCGAACCAGATGATCGACTGGGCCAGGCAGGGCATGGCGGCGATCCTCGGCATCGATCCTGCCAAGGTGCGCGTGGACTCGCCCTATATCGGCGGCGGCTTCGGCGGCAAGCTGTTCATCCGTGCCGACGCGGTGCTGGCCGCGTTGGCGGCCAAGCAGGTCGGGCGACCGGTGAAGATCGCGCTGCAACGGCCTTTGATGGCCAACAACACCACCCACCGGCACGCAACCATTCAACGCGTCCGGATCGGTTGCGCGAAAGACGGCAGGATCTCCGCCATCGCCCATGAGAACTGGTCGGGCAACATCAACGGCGAGGACGGCGAGAACGGCACCCTGCAGACGCCCAAGCTCTATGCGGGCGCCAACCGCCTGGTGGCCAACTACATCGCCACGCTCGACATGCCCGAAGGCAATGCAATGCGCGCGCCGGGCGAAGCGCCAGGCCACATGGCGCTGGAAGTGGCGATGGACGAGATGGCCGAGAAGCTGGGCCTCGACCCGATCGCGTTCCGCATCCTCAACGAGCCGGAGGTCGTACCCGGCGACCCGTCCAAGAAGTTCTCCGACCGCAACCTGGTGCGCTGCCTGCGCGAAGGCGCCAAGCGCTTCAACTGGAACAAGCGCAATGCCAGGCCGGCGCAGGTAAGGGAAGGGCACTGGCTGGTCGGCATGGGCGTGTCCGCGGGGTATCGCGGCGCACCGACGATGAAGTCGGCGGCGCGGGTGCGGCTCGACGGCCAAGGCGGCGTGATCGTGGAAACCGACATGACCGACATCGGCACGGGCTCCTACACGATCATCGCGCAGACGGCAGCCGAGACCATGGGCGTGCCGCTGGACCGGGTCCAGGTGACCCTCGGCGACTCTCGTCATCCCGCCTCCGCCGGTTCCGGCGGCCAGTGGGGCGCGGCAAGCTCCACCGCAGGCGTGTACGCGGCGTGCGTCAGCCTGCGCCGCAAGGTGGGCGAGAAAATGGGCTTCAACGGCGACACCGCAAACTTCGCCGATGGCCGCATCCAGGCGGATGGGCGGACCATCAAGCTGGCGGAGGCGGGGACACTGTCGGCGGAGGACGGCATTGCCTTCGGCGACTTCAAACAAGGCTACGACGTCGGCACCTACGCAGGGCATTTCTGCGAGGTCGCCGTGCATGCCTACACTGGAGAGACGCGCATTCGCCGCATGCTTGCCGTATGCGATGGCGGCCGGATCCTCAATCCGCTGTCCGCACGCAGCCAGGTCATCGGCGGGATGGTGATGGGCGCGGGTGCGACCCTCATGGAGGAACTGGTGGTCGACAAGCGGCTTGGCTTGTTCATCAACCACGACCTGGCCGGCTACGAGGTTCCCGTGCACGCCGATATTCCGTACCAGGAAGTGGTCTTCCTCGATACGCTGGACCCGGTGATCTCGCCGATGAAGGCCAAGGGCGTGGGTGAACTGGGCATCTGTGGGGTCGGCGCCGCGATCGCCAATGCGGTCTACAACGCAACCGGTGTGCGCGTACGCAGCTATCCCATCACCCTGGACAAGCTGTTGCCCGGCTTGCCCGACGTGAGCTGACCCTTGCGCATGGACCAACCCGCGGCCTCAGCCACTCTGGAGGCCTCCGCGATGGGTGGAGGAGGGCCCAGGGATGCTGCCGGGCAACTGTTGGCAGCGCCGGGCTTCCTCACCGAAGGAAGCCCGCGGAGCGTGCTCGAGACGGCCTTGACGCGCGTGCGCGCGGGGCAGCACGCCGTGCTCGCGCTGGTGCTGGAAGCCGATGGCTCCACCTACGCCGGTGCCGGCGACATGGTGCTGTTCTGCAACGGCAGCCAGGTCGGCTGGCTGAGCGGCGGATGCCTGGAGCCCGAGCTCGCGCGACGTGCAGAGCAGGTAAGCGTGGCAGGGCAGGTCGATTGGATCGAGATCGACACGCGCAGTGACGAGGACCTGCTGAGTGGGTCCGCGCTTGGGTGCCGCGGTCGGCTGCGGATTGCGCTCCTGCCATTACGTGCCATGGCCGGCATCGACGTTGTCATCGAGGCATGGCTGCGCGAGGGTGTGCCACTACAGCGCGAGCTTCGCGCATCGGGGCAGATTGTTTTCCGCGCGGGCCATCGCGAGCGGACGTGGCAGCTGCATCCGATGGACGGTATGCAGCCCTTTGGTGAGGGGGCGTGGTGTTTGACGCTGCCCCGGCTTCCGCGGGCCCTGATCCTGGGGGGCGGTCCTGAAACGCCCTTCCTGGTTCCGTTGCTGCGTGGCCTGGGGTGGCGGATCAGCGTGGCCGAACGGCGAGCGCGCTGGGCCTCAGCGGGGCAGGGCGCGGATGCACAGTTGCAGACCAGCCCGGCCGAGGCCTTCCATGGCGACCCGTGCGACGCGGTACTGGTGATGCATCACGATTTCGAACTTGACCGGGAGGCGCTGGTGGCCCTGGCGGATACCAAAGTCGCGTTCATTGGACTGCTGGGTCCGCAGCGAAGGCGCGAGGACTTATTCAAACTGCTGACTCCGGATCAGCGCCACCGCCTGTCCCCGAGACTTCGATCACCGGTTGGCCTGAAAATCGGCGGCCGAGGGCCAGAGGCGATTTCGCTCAGCATCGCCGCGCAGCTGCAGCAATGGCGAAGCGCGCACGGCAGGTGACTGACCCGCATGCGGTCGTCGTGCTTGCTGCCGGCGGGAGCACCCGACTTGGCCAGCCCAAGCAGCTTCTAACCCGGCAGGGCGAGACCCTGGTACATCGCGTGGTCCGATTGGCGCTGGAGCTCGCGCCAGCGCAGGTGCTGGTCGTAGTAGGCGCGAACGCACAGGCAGTGACATCCAGCATTGCCGGGCTGGATGCCACCCCGGTAACCAACCACCACTGGGAACGCGGCCTGGCGAGCAGTCTGCAGGTCGCCGGCGCACACTTGCTGCCGACGGTGAGCGCGGTGATGGTCGTGGCATGCGACCAGCCCGCAATCGAGCACGCCCATCTGCAGGCGCTGCTTTCGGGTGCCCGCGCCGCGGCATCAGCGTGCGCGGGCACGCGTCACGGGAGTGCGCTTGGCGTTCCCGCGGTAGTACCGCGCGCCTGGTTCAGCCCTGTGGGTGCAGCCGGTGACCGCGGCTTCGGAGCGCGCCTGCGGCAACTTCCTGCCGATACCGTGCATGTCCTACAGGCACCGGAACTGGCCCTGGATATCGACACGCCAGAAGATCTTGCGCGTGCGCGCGATGCGGGCTGGATCGATACTGAGTGAGTCGCACGCTCACCTGCCGGGAATCCGCGAATGGCATGCACCGCAAAGCAAATGGCCACCTGTACGTGGACCCCGATTCCGCTATAGGTCATGCGTGCCACCTCGTCCTTGTGAGTGGGTAAGGGGTGGGGCGCCAATGAGGGGCAGCAAACGGTCGTGATTCGTCACGTTAATCGAATTGAATCCTTTGGGGCGATGCGTCGCATGTTGCTATATGGCTTGGTTGCACCGATGGTGGAGAAGGCGTGGGACGTAGCCGATGCAGTCGCGACAAGGGATGTTTATCGTGGGTAGGAGAGGGCGGCTTTCGCCCCAAAGCGGACTTCGACGTCGCAAGTGTCGGTCTCGTTGCCCTGGTTAAACTTCAGCTTGCCAGCAGGACGCAGTCGACCTAAGATCGGCCCGAATCAACGGGATAGCGCACCGTACGGTGCGCTATGGATAAATCGTATAACCGCATCCAGGGGTCTGGTTATTAGGTAGCTAGAGCCAAAGACACAAGGAGGAGTCGTGGATAAGCACTCGTACTACATGACCATCGCGATCGCAGTTCGTGAGAATGCTAACTGCCTTGGACGAAAAGTCGGGGCGGTAATAGTCCGAGACGACAGAATCGTGTCCACCGGCTATAACGGCACCCCGGAAGGAATTAAGAATTGCTGCGATGGCGGCTGTGTTCGGTGCAGGGATCGAGAAACCTACCAAGCGAGCGTCGGCTATGACGTGTGCATCTGCGTTCATGCTGAGCAGAACGCTATCGTCTCCGCTGCTCGTTTCGGTAACGGTGTTGAAGGCGCCACCGTTTACTCGACTCTTCGGCCTTGCTTTGACTGCACGAAGGCAATGGTTCAAGCAAAAATCAAGGCTATCTACTACCTTCATGACTGGCAGCACCCAATAGCTGAGCTCAGAGAGCAGTACAACGTGCTCCAATCAAAGGGTTTTGATAACCGCGTCCACAAACTGGACATTGAAGATCCAAGAGCAGACTGGGCAAACAACAAACAGCCTGCGCCGCCGATGGCCGTCAAGCCTAAAGCAAACGCGCCCGCCCGAAGATCCGCTGCCGCAAAGAAACCAAACCGCAAGTGAGCTTCCTGCGCTTGGGTCTAACATTCGTTCAAGCTGGTGCCGCTTCGCGGCACGGCTTAACTCAGGCGTTCTACGCTCGTCTCCAGCCAATAGCAGCCATTGTCGGCGCAGGGGATTAGGAAGATTTATCGGCGGTAGGGAGGTCCGCTTTCGACCCAAAGCGGACATTGGCCTGCTGAGAGGGGAGCGGGGCAATGCGGGCCCAGGAGGACTGCATTTGGCTGGACTAGCTGTCGTATCCTCGGAGAATGGGAAAGAGGGATCCACCAGGTGCGGGCGACCCGATTTACCGGGTGCGAGTCAGGGCAGCGTCCACAAAGCCAAGGGGCTGGAGTGCGACCATGCCATGGTCATGGCGTGCGACAAAGCGCAGTTTTCTGCAACGAACTATGCCAAGTGCCGGATGTACGTCGCACTCAGCCGAGTGAAGGAGTCGCTGACGTTGGTGGTCTCGGATGCCAATACGACGCCACTTTTCAAGCTCTGAGGCGAAGGGCGCCGCCCCTGATCAGTCAGTTTCCAGAGAATGAGCAAGAATAACCATTCTGGCAAGACAACATGAGCGAACAAAGCAACCACCACTATGTGCCACAGTTCTATTTCCGGTACTTCTCGACGGATGGAAAGAGCATCTGTTTGGTGAACCGTTTGACGCGCTTAGCAGTCCGCCAAGCATCTATTCGTGGCCAAGCTAGCAAGACAAATTTCTATGGTGAAAAGGAGGTCGAGAAGGCACTGGCAGTCGTTGAAGGAGATAGCGGCGCGTCTTTACGAAAGCTGATTGAGGCACGCGACCCTGCCACACTGGCGCCAAAGGACGTCGATCGAGTTCTGGGGTGGGTGGCGCTTCAACGTTCGCGTACGGTAGCGGCGCGCGATACGGGACAGCCCATGCACGACAAGATGCTGCGGATGTACCTAGAAGCAGCGATAGGCAGTGACGGAGATCTGGATGAGGGACAGCGTCAGGAGCTCTTGACGTCCTTGGGCAGCGTCAGGGCGAATCCAGCGCAGGCACAGTTGGTCGAGATGAAAGCCGCGCTTGAGAGCGCGGAACGCTTGGCGGATCTAAAGCCGGTTATGCTGATTAACAGGACAGCCCGGCCCTTCATCTTTGGCGATGCGCCGGTGGTGTTTTACAATGGGTACTACCGAAACGTCAGACACCGCGGTGTCTTAGGCTTCGATACACCTGGGTTAATGGTGTTCTTCCCGCTGTCGCCAACCCTGGCTCTGATGCTGGCAGACAGCTATTGCTACGACGTGAAGCGCGTCCGGGACAATCAACTTCAGGTGCGGGAACTTCGAGATGTGGCGGCGCTAAACAAGCTGCAGATTCACAGTGCATCTTCCTGCGTATATTTTCACGATTTCCAGTTTGCAGGCTACGTCTCCGAACTATGTCGACAGGAGCGAGCCACACTGGCGCCGCACGTTGGAACCGTCATCGAAGCGCCTGGCATAGAAATCGGTACCGGAAATCAAATGGGCGACATCGTGCACGGATTCCAGCCTCAATTGCCATACTTCCTAGCGCTGAGTTTCCTGAAGCATCCGGTTATCGGAGATGACCGGTACCGGTTCGCGCGCCGTAGCGAAAGATTTGCGATCTAGCGGCGGACGAGCCAGCTTCTATAGCAACATTGTGGCAGGCTTCAGATCTCCCGCCTATCGGAACCTAGCGCTGGAAATGAGGTGGACCTTCGTCGGGTTCGGTTTCAGGAGATGGTAGGGGAATGGCACCGGATGGCAGCACTGGATCGAGCATCTTGGCAAAAGACAGCGCTACTGGCGGGCAGATGCCACATTGAATCTCTTCATCCACATCAACTTCGTGTCGATGCAAATCGAATGCATGGCAATCGAAGCTCACTCGATAGAACTTCGCGGTTGGATGCGCGTCGTGCAAAGCCTTTACGACGACAGTCTGGATGGCGCGAGAGCAACGCTCTCCGAAGTAGATGCCCTTGAGGCGAAGCGGAACGCTAAGCGAACCTGGCTTCTCGGCCAAAATTCGCCATTCCCGTTCATATTCCCATGACTTCGCCTTGGAAAGGAACGCTAGATCCAGGACCCGCTCCCGCGCACCCGCTGCGCGATCGACTTTCCAGGAATACAGATCGCTGAGCGGGATGGCACGGTCGGTGCCATAACGCACTCTCATGAGGTTTCTGGCGAC
The DNA here is from genome assembly GCF_056756445.1 of Stenotrophomonas sp. STEN225. Lineage (NCBI taxonomy): Bacteria > Pseudomonadati > Pseudomonadota > Gammaproteobacteria > Lysobacterales > Lysobacteraceae > Stenotrophomonas > Stenotrophomonas sp. STEN225. The sequence goes on from NZ_JBRRBV010000006.1 coordinate 62,976, forward strand.
GCTGTCCTGTGTCGAGAACTCAAGGCACAGGCCTTGATGCTGTTGCGCATAGTGACTCCACATCAGCGGGCAATCCCATCTTTCGGCAAGCGAAAGGACGCCCCGCCTTCCAATTTCTTGCAGAAGCATGCGCCAGATGTCCGTTGTCACAAACATGTCGTATTGCAACTGTGCTTCTAGCGGGTTCTCACTCGCCAGATATCGGAAGTTTCCTAGAACCGCGTCGGGATCTTTCTTGGGCCTGTATTCCTTGCAGAGAACCTTCAGGAGTTGTTCTTTGTGAGAAATCTCGATGTCGTCTCTGATGCTTGGCTTCGAATCCAGCGGGTCATTGAAGATGCTTGGACTGGCGAAGTACGACTCTGAGCCGCATAGCTCTTGAAGCAAGTAGTTGTTGAAGGATTTGTACTTATAGAGCAAATCAGGCGTGTCCATGGTACTCACCTTATGTCGACTTCTCAGTGGCGCCAGCAATGACGTGGTTCTTTAGGTTTGGAACGATCCGCTGTTCGAGCATTTCTCTCGCCCAAGTGCCAATTTCGCCTGACGCCGAAGTGATCTGCCCCAGAGCTGCCGCAACGCGCGTCTGCAGAGCGAGGTTGCCACTCGTCGCGACCTCATCAATCCAGCTGCCTGCGTCCGTACGGTAGTGCAGCAGGAAGCAATGGATTGACCATGTGATAGGTTCAACAATGCCTTCCTGGTGGCAGACCACTGACCCGCCATCAGGAAGATCATGGGTGACGAGACCTGATTGTGATCCTGCAAATGCCCCGCTAGGGATGGCTTGTGGAAACGCCGCCAACTTCTCAATGAGTGCCGACCCTACCGGCACTAGCAGGCCTGACTCGCGGTCCTGAAGCGCAAGCGGTAGTGCGGCAAGGTAAGAAAGCGCCAGCCATGACGAACATGAGATCACCTGCACATCGTCGTCGGGATCTGTTTCAATCAGCACGTCTGGGTTGCCGTCAACACTGACTAACATCTTGTCTTTCGATATTTTCCGAACACGAACAATGCGACCATTTAACTCGGTGATGAACTCGGTTCCGTCTTCGGTTGAAGCGGCGGTCGGCTCGTCTGCGAGCAGGCTTTCAATTTCCTTGCGGCTACCAGGCTCCCCTTTGGTAATTCGCAAACGAAGAGCCTCTGCTATGACTAGCGGGCCAAAAGGCAGCCGGCTGCCGAGTGCCTTGACTCGGGGCAAGTTGTCTTCGGCCCATAGTTCATGCGCGCGGCTGAGGCTTGTTGCAATGAGTGCTGCCGTCAGAATCGGCAACCGTATCCACCATACTGCTTTATCGTTCTCATCCAGGCCTGACTTGATGATTCCCCGCATCCTCAACGCCTGTAGAGCCGGAGTGTCAATCGACGCTGCGAGATAGTCCTGCGGCACGCGATACCGGCCCAAGGCAGCCAGGACCTCATTCGCAGGGCGCGGTTCGAGGTAGTATGCAAGTAGCGCATCAGCAAGCCTATCCAACGCCGATCTGCCTTCGTGATCGTTCGCGATCACCTCGCGAGCCACTGCCAAGCTCGCCAAGTCGAGCACCGGCGGAAGACGTACGAATGATCCGGCAGGCCGACTCGAGTCGGCGAGCGCATTAGTGGGTACCAATGCCCGAAGAACCCAAGGCTCACGAAGGCCCTCGTCGTGTCTGCTGCCTGGCGTCAGCGAAATATGGTGCGCCGCAAGCGCTTTTGCTGCATCCTTGAACTCATCGTCGTCAAGAGGGCCGACGGTGACAGCAATACTCCGGCGCCCGAAGGTGGTCAACTCCCGCCCCGTTGCCTTGAGTCTTGGCAGCGAGCCGATGTCATCCGACGAGACTACAACTCCGATTCGATTGCCGAATCGAGTGGATGCAAGTTCGTCCAGATCAGACTGCGTTCTTGCATGGTCTGGTTGGAAGCCATCGACGGCCAAGAGCAGAAGTGCACCGGAGCGGCTGGAAACATCACGCAACCAATCTCGCGCTAGATCCGCGGTAACGTGCCAGCCTAGGCGCTCTGAAAGCAAGTTCGACAGCGCCTGAAAAATCCCATCCGGTCCAGATTCAATGAGCAAGGCGGCTTGTCCTGGCCGTGAGCCAACAACCTCGACTATCTGGCAGAGAACGTTACTTTTACCAGCCAATGGTGGTCCGGATACCAGAACAAACTTGTTCTGATCTAGGCCTTGCAATGCTTCTGAAGTTGCGCGGCGCTGAATACGAAATCCGCGCACGAAGGGAAAGAGCGGCTCGCCCCACGTCCCACTGCGCTCTTCTATCACGGACAGTGATGCCTCATTTATCGCTGGGGCCCAATCCGCGTCGCTCTTCATGAGAATAGCGACAGCCTTGTCCAGGTCTTGAGCGGCGACCCGACCTACCTGCTGTATCTTTTCTAGAAGATCAGCCTCTGCTTTATTCGACGGATCCCATGATTCGCCAGTTTGTGTCAGGTAGCATCGGGTCTCATTTCCATTTGAGACCACGACTAGTGGTGGCATCGGTGTGGTGAGTCGTGCATACGAAAGCCCCTGATCCTTGTCGTCCTCGGTGAGCTCGATACCGGGACGCTTCAGCTCCAGCATTACAAGCGGACGTTCCGCCTTAGAGACCAGTACGTCTGCTCGACCACCTACCCGATAACGTTCCTTGCCATCGATCTGAACAGGAGTGTGCCCCATCCGTATCTGAAACATAAGTTGGTGACGGATGTCGGATTGATCGAGAAATGGGAAGGCTGCGAGAATGGCACCACGAATGCGCCCCTCAAGCTCTGCCTCGTTGATGTCGACAGAATTTTCCATCTTGCCCTGCATTACTCTGCGTATAGGAATTCGGCGCGCTGGACGCCAGGAACGCCGGCACCAACGATGAAGCTTATAAATACGCCATGCATATATCCAAGCTCCTCCGTGTGCGCTCGCAACTTCTCTAGATCGCGGTCATCGGGCTCGCGATTCGATGACTTCTTGAGCACGAGAACGAGAAGATTTGGGCCATGTCTCCGACGGTGAACGATGATGTCTGGAAGCACGCGACTACCCTCGTCAGCGTCGTTTCCGGAGCCGCTAGCAATTCTCTTCGGGTCCACACCATCGCGGTCATACTCGCAATCGACATGCCACCCGGGAAAGTTGGCTTCCAGGTAGGTACCCAGTCGATGGGAGATTGCGCGCTCGCCTACGCAGACTTCGAACAGGTGGGCATCGGCATCGAGCACGCGATTAACCGCAGAGATGACGTGATCGGCAACCTGTCTGTCACGGGCCGTTTCATAAAGAGACATACGCCAAGGCATGGGGATTCCCAGCAATTTTTGCCATCATACCGCTAACGGCGTAGCCGGGAGGTGTTGCCTGGAATTGCAAGGCGTAGAAGGTGCCCCAGCCCAGCTAGGGCGACTTGGTCGAGGTCGCGAACAATTTCCGTTGCCGAGCGGCGTCCGTGTCCGGCGCAAAGGTCGGGCTGCCGGGGCCATGGTAGATTGCCGCGGGAGAGGGCCCGGGCAATCAGCGAAAGTCCACGGCCCCGTGTAGGGATTTTCTGGCGCAGCCAGCGCGCCGCTGTCGGGCCGGTGGGCTGCGCGCCCTGCTTCTCCGGATCCTGGCCACCAGGATTCAATCCCGGACGCGGTGCCCGCGAGAGCAATGTCAGGGAATCGTCGGGAGGTCCTTGATCGCAAGCTCTATCAGCTCTCTCGCTATCCGTTCCGAATCAGGAACACACCTCCCGACGAAGTTGCGATGTTCTACACTTAGACGGTCGAAGCGAACAGTCGGACGACTTCTGCCGGCCACGACCGCGTTGGGTAGACGAGCAGAGATGAACTGCACGACCTTCTCATGGTTGCATTCGACGTGCGACACAAAGTGCCTGATCAGGCCGATGACCTCGCGCTTTGACTGGTCGCCCGCATCGAACTTTGACGCATATGTGTGCCAGAGTTCCTCGATGATCAGGTAGTGCCGCCGCAGCTGCTCCTCCGCATAGTCCAGGAAGTCACCCGCCTCTGCGAACGTCCTGATCCAGCGTCCCGCCCCGAGCGACACCTGCGGCATCTGATCGGGAGGGGGCGCAAACACGATCTCCGCTTCCGCTCGGTCGCTGAGCATTAACGTATCGGAGATCTCGACGGTTCCACCATTCTGCGGGAATGAGGGAAGCGCGGTGTTGCGTCGGGTGAGTTGCAGCCTACGCCCGTATCTGAGTTCCCATGCCAGGATCAACTGTCTTACACGCAAATCGACGAACTCGATCAGCGAGCCGTGTCGAGCGTCAGCCCGGACTCTGTGATTCGGAGCGTGACGTCGAAGTTGTCGTCCTGTTCAAAGGTGCAACCCGGCCATTCGGGAGCAGGCAGGTAGACGGTTTGCCGGAACCCTCTAACGAAATAGGTGATTTCCAAAGTGTCGTTATTCATAGCTTGTCGGCGGACAGGGATGACCGATGTTACCGACCAAAAACCCCTGCTGCATGGTCAGCGTTCTCTTCGCGCCGGTCATCATCTGGGGATGATAACTCGCTGTATGGATGGCTCGTTGGCTGCCTCATAGGATGCAGCGTTGTGAGCTGATATCGAAGCGCCGGCGTTAGCTGGGCAAATCCGCTGGTGCAGGTCATTCTCGTGTATCAGCTGGCCGGCGTAGCGCCTAAGCGAAAGTGTCGTAGTCGAACCGGCACCTGCGAAGCACTTCCGTTGGAACGTATTCGGCCCCCAGTCCGTTCACGCGGCCACGTTCCGCGATCAGGTGCAGGTTCTTCCTTGCCCGCGACGCGACTACGTACAAGAGGCGTTTTGCGCTGTTGCTTCCATCGGCATCCGCAAAATGCGGGACCATGCCCTCCAGCAACGCATAAGCAATGACCGTGTCGTATTCATCCCCCTTGATGCCGTGGATGGTTGACAAGGTGATCCCGGAACGGTCCCGGAACACTCGCCGGAACGCATCGATCTCTCCGATGAACTGGGCGCCTTCTTTTTTAAGTCGCGCGACCCGGGTGGAGGAACTCTCGAAGAAGGAAACGTACTGGTCTAGAAGTGCTGGAAAGGCGGTGAAATCGATGCCGAGTGCGGAGAACAGGGCGCCAAAGTACAGTTCGACGTATTTCAAGCCATCGGTTTCAACTAGGACAATGCTATTGGCCTCCCGCAGAAGTCGCTTGGGCGTCATACCTGGCGTCGACACCCCGGCAGCCTCCAGCTCGACGAGGATCTCCTTGGCCCAGCGCAGCCTGCGGACATACAGCGCGGGCGATGCGTTGGTTAGCGCGATGCGAGCGACCTTGTACCAGAAATTGTCAATGTCGCGAGCAAAAGGCACCATTCCCGGCCCGTCGAACTCGCAGTCTGGCATTCTGCTCACCAGCCGCCGGGTCATGCCCGCAAGATGCACCCATTGCGGCGCGAGCACGCAGATCTCCGAAGGCTCGATCCCCAGCGTGTCGATGTTGTAACGGATTAACGCCACAAGTTGGTCCTCGAGGCCATCCTTACTAGTCGTCGCATCGTAGGTGATGATGCTGGGATATGCCTTGTGCTGGGACGCGGCCTCGATCGACGCCCCGTAGAGGTCGTAATGGCCGAAGTAGTCGATGATGCGGTCCGAGGATCGGTAGTTGTGGGTGAGCTCGGCTTCCTTGAAGGCGACGCCCGACAGCGCGGCGAAGTCCTTGGCGGAGATCGCGAACCCTCCAAGCGACTGGAAGATGGCCTGATTGGGATCACCGACGACGAACGCCCGGGTTTGTCCCGCGCCCGCAGCCAGAATCTCGGAGACGATCGAGTACTGGATTTCTTTGGTGTCTTGGTACTCGTCGATGAGGATAAAGGGGAAGATGCCGGACAGGAGCTTCGCGATCGACGGGTTTTTCGAGATCAGCTCGTAGGCGTAGTAGAGCATCAGCTCGAAGTCGATTTTCCGGTCATTCGAGAGTGTGTGAAAATAGTCCTGGAGGATCCCGTTGAGGGCGGCGTGCTTGCGCGAATCCTGGCAGGTCAGAATGTATCCGTCCTTGGTGAAGTAGAAGCCGCAGTCCCAATAGGTCACCTTGGGGGAGCGATAAGGCGCGCACAACTCGGTCAGCAGCTTCTCGGAGTCGTTGCTGCTGGCCACCGCAAACCCGTGTTTCAACTCGTCGTGGTAGATCCCGTAGGGCCGCAGTATCCACTCCAGGCAGAAGGAGTGGATCGTTCCGATCCAGAGGCGGGACGCATCGACACCGAGCCGCTCGATGCGATCCTTAATTTCGTCGGCCGCCCGGTGCGTATATGTGATGGCGACGAGGCATTGCCGTGGGGACTCCAGCTTCGACAGCTCTTCGGCGATCTTGAACGTCAGTGTCCTGGTCTTGCCGCTGCCAGGACACGCGACCAAGAAGACGCTGCCGGCCTCCCGAATGGCGTCCTTCTGCGGGTCGTTCAGATCATGGTTGGCCCAAACGGTCATGTCAGCTGGCCTTGTCAAGGATTCGGTTGATCGGATCGGCGGTGAAGGTCACCAGCATCAACGCCTTGATTGCGGCCAGGTCCATGTCGCCTGCCCGGAACAACTTCAGGGCCTCGCGGGTGCTTTGGATGACCTCCGGCGCCGACAGGCCCGATTTCTCGATGCACGCCACGCGGAAGCTCAGGATGTGGAACCAGACGTCCGTCGACAGTACGGGGCGCAGGAAGTGAATCGCCTCCACGATGTAGTCGGGGATGATGACCTGGTGGTCGATCCGGTTGCCGAGCGCGATGGCGAACCAGCCTTTCCCTTCGTAGTTCGCCATCAGCAACGCACGCTTACCGAAAACGGCGATGTCTCTGGATTCCAGCTCGGCCTTGGCTGTTGCGATCGTTGCCGGATCCTTGTAAACGCTGGCGATCGCTGAAACGACCTGGTCAGCGTTGCCGGCGTCGACGAAATCGACCTCGAAGGTGTGAGGGGCATAGAAGCACTCAACCCATGGATTGTCGTGCGAGAACGCGTCCAAAGCTGTCTTCCGTGCGACTCCCTTGGTCTGCGCACTGGCGCACTTGGCCTTGAACTTAGACAGCGCGGCATCGTCTGTCGCAGTAGGCGTGGTATCGAAGAAGGTCGCGTCCAAGTCGGTGACGATTGCGCAGCGCTTCTTGATCCGGTCGTCATGGAACAGCACAGCGACGTTCTGGAAACCAGTGCTGCGGATGTTGATCAGGCTAATGCCCAGTTCGTCGAGCGTGATTCCAAGCACCTTCTTGACCAGCGTGGGGATCAGGATCTCCTCGGCGTCGCCCTCCACCAGCATGACGCTTTTGGCGAACAGCAGGTTGCTGCGAACCGCGTCCAGGTACCGCTGGATGTTGCCGATGTCGACGGGATCGAGGCCGGTGGTCGGCTGGTAGGTCTCACAACCGTCGCCGACCTTGCCGAGGATATTCATATTCTCGACGTTACTGGCCTCGGAGATGTGGGTGGAGTGGGTCGAATAGATGATCTGGGTATCGGCGAAGTTCAGGCGATCGAACAGCGTTTTCTGGATATGGGTGTGAATGTGTGCTTCCGGCTCCTCGATGAGCAGGAAGTTGGCGAATGATTGGTTGGCTTTCTGATACTTGAACTCGAGCAGCTTCAGGGTCAGGTAGATCAGGTTGGCACCGCCGAGACTGAGCTCGTGGACCGCGCCCTCGTAGCCGTTCCCCGCTTCGCCCACGAAGAGCTTGAGCGACTGGAAGAGCTTGTCGGCCTCATCGGAGAGGTCTGAGCGGATCGACATCGAAGAAGGCGAATAGGCTTCGCCCGCGGCCTCCTTGATGGTGTCGACGATGTCCGAGCGCACGGTCTGGACGTCGTCGAGCCCTTCGATGGCATCGTTCAGATCCTTGACCTTTTTGGTGATGGGCAGGAACGTGACGGGATCGATCTCGCCACTCTTGCGCTTTAGCAGGTTGAGCAGCGGGTTGGTTCGATTGTTCTGGAACTCGGCAATGACGTCTCTGAGCGCCTGCACGAAGGTGAAGGAGATTTCTTTCGAGACAGAGAGCATGACGGGGACGCGCACACCGATCGCGGGGTGGTCCAGTTCCTTGCCAAACTTGGTGTTCTTGAAGTCGCCAACGATCTCGGCGTAGACGGCGGGATCGTTGAAGTCAGCCTCGCTTTTGCCGGTGAAGAGGGTCTCGTAGTCCTCGATCGAGACCCCGGAAAGTATGGCCGCCATCCCGTCGTGGTCTCCGGCGGTCAACTCCGACAGGCGACGGCGGATATCGGCCTTCGGCCGGAAGATCAGGTTGTACGTGGCCCTGGAGACGGTGCCGGCACCGACGTTGCCGGTGCCATGCAGGAAGAGCGACTGGATGGCCTCGTCTTGCGAGACCTCCTGGAACTCGATGCTGATGATGATCCAGTGGCCTTGCCAGCGCTTGAGACCCCAATGGAAGTCCTTCTCGTTGAGGCGGTGCGCTGAGCGCAGCAGATTGTCGTCCAGCAGGAGCCGGATCGCCCGGAATAGGTTGGTTTTTCCGGATCCGTTCTCGCCGATGATGGTGTTGATGCCTTTGTTGAAAATCAGCTTCGCGTTGGCGAAATTGCGATAGTTGACGAGGCTGATCTTGGAGATATGCATGACTGTTTCCTGTTTATCTAGCCTATATCCGTCAGAACGCGCCTTAGCCGACGTGCTAATAGGCGGGATGCACTACTTGAGTAAGCGTGCCGCTGGATTGTCCTCAGCGGCACCCGCCTGAAAGTACCCAATTACGCTCGCCACCGATCGGTGCTCGGTCATAGCCATAACCGCTGGGAGTGGAACCCCTTGCTTGCCCGCCTCGGTCACGAACCCCGATCGCAGGCTGTGCGCCCCAAAGTCCCCCTCCAAGCCCGCCAAACGAGCCCGCCTCTTGACTATGGTAGCTATTGAGCCCGGGAGAAGGGCAGGGCCGACCCGTCCCTTCCAGATTCGCCGGAAGATCGCCCCCTCGTCGATCCGTGCGGCCTCCAGCCAAGCCGCCAAGGCCTCGGCGCTGCGCCCCAGGATCGGCTTGTCCGGCGTCGAATCCGCTTTCACCCCGGCCTGTTGGGTCTTCGAGTACTCAAGTCGGTAGATATAGCCGTCGTCCCCCACCTTGCGCAGGTCCCGCAGATCCGCCGCCGCGATCTCGCTGCGCCGGCGCCCGCCGCTGGCAAAGCCGAAGCAGAGCAGGGCGCGGTCGCGCAGGCCTTCCAGGCTGTCATCGCAGGTCGCCAGCATGGCCTCGAGCTCGGCCCGGGTGATGGCGGTCTTCTTGCTGGGCCGCTCGCCGCGTTTGACTGCGGCGCGCCGGGCGCGGCTGAGCAACGTGCGGACGCTGGGCAGTTCGCAGGGGTTGGCCAGGTGCTTGAGCTTATGGGCGGTCGAGAGCACGGCCACGCGCTGGACCACGGTTGAGAGCTTCAACGGCCCGACCTTGGCCTTGAGTCCGGCCGCCACCAAGGCCTGGTCCAGTGCCGGCGGCAATTCGCTGACGAGGCCGGCCTTGCCTTTGCGCTGGATATGGTCGACCAGGAACTGAATCACCACAGCCTCGCTGACCGGCAGCGCCAGTTCGATCCCGTACCGCCCCTGGTGCCAGCCGGCCCAATAGCGCAGGGCAGCGGCATAGCTGCGGGTGGTGTTGGCCGCAGCCGCTTCGGCCAGCAGCTCGCGCACCGCTTCGGCGGCCTGCTGGGCCAGCTGCTCTGGCAACACCAGATGCGTGGCCGTCGCCGGCAAGGTCGAGGATGTGGAATTTCGCTTCATAGTATGTAATTTATGCTATGAAATGGGGCTTCTACTGACGATAATCATCACTTATCGCGAGTACGCTACCAGCAGAGTAGGGCGCCAGTAAGGAGACTTCGCATGGCCCGGGGCATCACTGAATCTGACGTCCATAGCGCCGCCGACGAATTGGTCGGCAAGGGCGAACGCCCAACCGTCGAGCGGATCCGGACTCACCTGGGGACAGGCTCGCCGAACACCGTGACCCGCTGGCTGGAGACGTGGCGGAAGCGACTTGGCACGCGCCTGCAGCCAGCGCGTCCGGACCTGGAAGATGCACCAGCGGTGTTGGCAGAACTCGCCGGACAATAGTGGGAGCTAGCGTTTAGCTGACGAGCTGACGCAAATGCGCTCAGAGCGCGACGATGCTCTCACAGGAGAGAGGATTGCCGCTACGCAAGCTGCAGAGCTACAGCGATTGGTTGACCAGCTCCGTCTGCAGATGTCAGAGCTTGTAGAGCAGCGGGATGTCGAGCTTCGAAGAGCTGATCGAAATGAAGCATCGAGACAGCAACTCGACGCCAGGCTTCATGAGGCGCTAGAAACGGCGAAATCTGAGCGAGAAGACTGGGCCGAGTACACCAGATCTGTCGAGAATCGGGCGCTCAGCGATGTTGATCGCGCCCGACAGGAGGTGAAAGAACTCCAGGTGCAGCTAAGCAAGGCATCCGAGCAACACAGAGCTCTTGAGAAGCAGCTTCGCCAGGATATCCAGACCGCCCAAGCAGCGGCCGCCACGGCCAGTCAGGCTGCCGATATCCTGCGCGGCAGATGTGACGCGCTCGAGGGACAACTTTCAGGGCTTCGAGATTTGCCAGCTCAGCTGGAAGTTGCATTCAAGCGATCCAAAGAAGTTCGCATCGCTGCTGATGTTAGGCCGAAACGCAAGCGGCCGAAGCAATGAGCGCGCTGAAGTAGTACTTTTACTTGGAAGGCTCGCCTCCAGAAGGCGAGCCGAATCGCCTCGGTTCCTGCAGTCGAGCCTAGTGGACGCCAACTAATGGCGCTACTTACTTGATGGAGGCGCCAACTTCAGAGAAGTAGCACTAATACGTTGAGCGGCGTAAGAACTTTAGTTGGGTCGGCTTTTCCGTAGTAGGTGGGGCAACTTCTCCCCGTCAATCAGCCATTGCCAAGCGGAGCCCAAAACCGGATCAGCCCAGACATGACATTTCGCATAATGTATATCGTGCAAGGCGTTACCTTGCTGCGGCATTGCCTGGACGTCATGGGGCAGGGCGAAGCCAACTGCCAGCATCAGCGCCATTGCAGTCGCCGCCAGTCTCTTCCAGAAGTGTCGCTCCGGCGAGGTTTGGGCCTCTGACTTCATGATCTGGATTGCCGCTTTCTCCGGCTGCGGATGCCCTTGAATCTTCAAGCATTCCGCGACAACCCACACCTGAGGAACACGCTTCCCGGTGCGGTAGTGAGAAATGGCACCGTCGGAAATCCCGAGTTTCGGAGCGAGCTTCGCAAAGCTCTCAACGCCTGCTGCTTGCCGCGTCTTCTCGAAAAACTCTACCCAGTCCATGACCGTCTCCACCCGTTGACTACGGGCGAAGACTACAGGTGTTGACGGCTACGGGTGTAGCCGGTTATGGTGCGCCCCATCGGCTACGCCTGTAGCCGATACCCCCGGTCGGCACCCCAAGGCCGCCCGGGGGCCCCTTGGGGCTTGGGGAGGGGTAGGGCACATGGACGCACTTGTTCTCGCCGCGCTGCTGGGGTGTATCGCAGCCGTGTCGTTGGGGTTCGCAAAATTCGTGACGTGGTGTGTTGACCGGCGCGCCTATTCCGCTGGTCGCACTGCACGTGAACGGCATTACGTTGCTCAGTCAAGCGCTGATCTTCGCCGCCTCGAAATCGAGGCCACCAAGCGCGGCGATCTGCTGGCCGCAGCCCACTACGCCGATCAGGAGAAGGGTTGCCATGTTCCGTGACGGCCCCTTTCCCTGGTTCGCTCCTGCTATCGGCCTCTTTGCACTCGTTCCCAACCCGGCAACGCTCGTGCTGGTCGTTGTCGCCTTCTTGCACTACGTCTTGGGGAGCATCCGCAATGGCCGTTGATCGCGCTCCCTTTCATGTGGCCGCGCGCAAGACAGCTGGTGCTGCGGGCCTGCTCATCCTCATTTGCATTGCCGTGAGCGCATTGGCTGGCGTCGGGGCGCTGCTTGGCGATGATTTCTGGACTGGCTTTTTCTGGATCTGGCTCTCTATCGCCGGGTTCGTCGGCGCCGTTCTCGGCCTTTGGGCATTCGCGACAGCGTGGAAGTGGTGCACGGATGCGCTGTTCGACGAAGACTCCTCGGTCGATGCGAAGGGGAGTCGGGATGATGGTTGACGTGCTGCATTCTCTCGACCTCTTGATGCAGTGGCGGAAGGGCAATGGGCCATGATGACTCACTATCCCAACAGTCCGTGCTACCTGTGCGGCGGCAGCCTACAGACCCTCCGAGCATCGGATGCGAGCCTGACTTGCTGCACCAGTTGCGGAACGTTGATTATCAAGCGCAGGGATACGCAGAGCTACTCCAGCGCGTTCCTTGGCAACAGTTCTGGACGCTCACGTTCAAGCTCAGCAAGACCAGTCGAACAGGCGGCATGCACGAGGAAGCGGCTGATAAAGCGTTCCGCTACTTCGTCAGCTGTCTCAACCGCAGCATCTACGGCCCCAAGTGGGCATCGCGCTGGCACGGCGGCATTCAGTGGGCGCGCGGACAAGAGTTCCATCGCGATGGCCGCCTCCATTTCCACGCCGTTGCAGCTGCACCTACCGATGACCTCAACCGCCTCGCCAGCCGTTACGAGTGGCACGAATGGTGGTACCGGGAGTTCGGTCGTAATCGCATCGAAGCGCCGCGCAGCCAAGCAGACATTACCGGCTACGTAAGCAAGTACGTCACGAAAGGCGGTGTGGTCGATTTCTCGCGGAACTTCGGGGCATGGAACCCGCCGCCCATCGACTACACGCGCCGCCCAGAGCAAGACGCCTTGATCGCAGGCGACAGCAACACGCGATCCGACAGGCCAGGGCGACATCTGGCCACCGGGCGGACTGATGCAAGCATCGCGCAACGGGGCAACAAGCGGTCCACCACGTCTCCCTGCGGGGGGGTAGGGGGGGACTTAGCTTGACCCCACAGTACCGCCCGAAATTTGCCAACGACGAAACGACAAAGCCAATCAAACAGACCAAGGAATCGAATCCATGAACGCTCCGAAGATCACGATCAATACCGCAGTCGAAACCCGCACCGTGACCACCAGCAAGGGCATGCAGAAGCCGATCTATAGCCAGCGTGCAACGCTCGAAACCGAAGCCATGCGCATCCAGATCGAAGTTGAAGTCGATGGCCTGGACAAGGGCTATCCAGTTGGCGCGGTGAAGGAGTGGGACCTGACCACGGACTTGGTGCCGGGCCGCTTCGGTGTCGAACTCGCTCGCCGCATGACCCTGGTTGATCCGGCAGGCGCGAAGCCGCAGCCGGCTAACAAGGCGGCCTGACCATGTCCAGCCCGGCACCCCTCTACGTGGTCGGTTGCGCTGCTGAGAACGTGCAGCAGGACGGCACGTGCTCGGTGCCGGTCTGGATGCCATACCACCAGCCAATTCTGCCTCCCCTGGATTTGGCCGATGGAACCCTCGTTGCAGGAGCGATTGTTCTGTCCTGGGCGATTGGGTTGAAGGCGCGCCTCGTATTCCGCGCTGCGCGCATAGGGGTCTACTGATGACGAGGAAACAGCAATGAAGCACATGAACACCTTGCGCCGCTTTGGCGCCTCCACCCTCACCAAGATCGGCGCCGGTACCGGTGCACTGGTTGCATCTGGTGCAGCCCTGGCCTCGGGCAGCACCTCGCCCGGCGCAGCGATCGCTGCCGAGGTCAGCAAGGGCAACGCAGACATGGCAATCGTGATCGGCTCCATTGCTCTGCTGCTGGGCATCCTGGTGGTGTGGGCCTTCACCAAGCGCGCCGCCAAGGGTTGATCGGGGCGCAAGTTCACTCACGGGGGTGCGCGGAAACGCTCGCCCCCTTTTTTGTTAGGGAGAAGTGTCATGGGGTACTTCGTAATCATTGCTTTCTGCGGCGCATGCTGGATCGCGTTCGAGGGCGTGTGATGGTTCGTGCATGCCTACTTCTGCTCGCCCTGGTGACCGGCCTTGCAGGTCTTGTCGTTGCGTCCGATGCTCAGGCGCGAGGTCCCATTAAGTGCGATCAGACAAAACAGCCGTCCTGCAACATGGAAGAGGCTCGCGCGGAATGTGAGGCATACGATCCTCTTCCATGGCTCAACTGGGTTCAAATTATTGAGCGTCGGTGTTACCTGGAGAAGCGCAACGCGGACGGCACTGTTGGCCGCTTTCGGGGTGAGTACATCGCCAAGCTGAATAACGGAACTACTACGCCGTGGACCGGGGCCGCCGTTAGTACTGATTATCTTCAGGATTGCAGCGCTCAACCTGGGAAGGTAACGCCATTCTTCCCGCCATCTGGCTCCACCCGTTGCATGGGCGGCTGCGAGGTCACCTATCGCGACAATGGCGACGATACAAGTACGTACTCACGCACTGGCAAGATATGTGACAAGAAGCCTGATTGCGCGGCTCAGGGTAGGAACATGGTGTGGAACGCCATGCTTGGTGTTTGTCAGCCAGTGGAGCCGGAGTGCCCGAAGGGAAAGGTGAAGGTCGGCAATGCGTGCGCCGATGAGAAGCCTTGCCCGGATGGGATGGCGCTCGTTGCTGGTTCTTGCAAGAAGGAAGATAACGAATGTCCAGCAGGCATGATTCGAAGCCCGCTGGGCAGCTGCATCGCCGGTGACGGGCAGTGCGCGGCAGGTGAGGTTCGGGGTGCGGATGGCACGTGTAAGCGTGACAAGAACAACGATGGAGAACCGGACAATGACCCGGATGACCCGGAGAGCTTCTCCGGCGGCGACAACTGTAAGAACCCGCCTTCTTGTAGCGGCTCCCCGATCATGTGCGGGCAGGCACGCATTCAATGGCGCATTGAGTGCAATACGCGACGTAACAACAACATCAGCGGCGGCCAGTGCACTCAGGCGGGCATGCCCGTATGCACAGGTGAGAAGTGCAACGCGATGGAGTACACCCAGTTGCTGATGCAGTGGCGATCCGCTTGCGCCATGGAGAAGCTTGCGTCAAAGAACGACGCGCCAGGGCAGGGCGGCACAAACGGAGACGCCAACGGTAATGGCGTGGCCGATGTGCTGGAAGGCAGGGGAGACGTCACGCCGATTGGTGACGGTGCGGCTGACGTTGCCAGCGCCAAGAAGTGGGGAATCGGGCTTTCAACGAGCAATCTCGATACGAGCAATATGTTCGGTGGCGGCGGCACGTGTCCTGAGCCTCCCGCGATCACGATCATGGGCAAGACTGTTAATTCCGCCGATTTTCCGTACTTCTGCCGCGTCGCGGCAATCTTGCGCGCCTTGATCTTGATCTTTGGCGCATATACCGCAATTCGCATTCTTATGGGAGCGGCCTTCTGATGGGCATGGTTTCTGACTGGATCGTTGATGCGACAACGTCGCTGGTCGGCAAGCTGAAAGATGCTGCAGCCGGCCTGATTGGCAAGGGGCTCGCAACGTTCGGACTGACGACGGTCACGTTCAACGCTCTGCTGCCCAAACTCAAAGAGTTTGTCATGCAGTTTGTCGGCGGTTTGGATGGGCCTGCAATGCAGATGCTCTCCTATCTCGGTGTCGGCATTTCATTCTCAATGATCCTTTCGGCATTGACGGTCCGCATGGCGTGGAAGGTCTTCATCGTACCCAAGACTGTCGCTGACCAGCTGGGGGCGGGCTCATGATCTACTGGTACACCGGCCAACCTGGGCACGGCAAAACGCTCCACGCTATCGAGCGCCTGCTTGAGTTCAAAGACCAAGGCCGCATCGTGTACGCGTGCAACATTCGCGAGTTCGATTACGCCAGAACTGGCGTTCTTGAGATGACGCCGGAGCAGTTCCGCGACTGGCCGAATTTCCTTCCTGATGGCGCTGTCGCCCTTGTCGATGAGGCGTATGAGCATGGCATGCTCCCCAAGCGGCCATCCGGTGCGAAGGTGCCGCACCACGTGGAGCAACTTGCCAAGCATCGGCATAAGGGCTTGGACTTCATCTTTGTAAGCCAATCCCCCGACATGCAGTGCGATCAGTTCGTACGCGATCTGATTGAGCGTCACGTCCATGTGCGTCGCCGTTTCGGAACCAAGTTCGTTCATCTCCGCGAGTTCGACAAGTTCGAGGCACGGGCTGAGAAGGCCACGCCCCTGACGATCAAGCGCAAGACGCTTCCCAAGCGTCCAATGGGCATGTACAAGTCCACCGAACTTGATACCACCGAGCGCAAAATTCCCTGGTACTACATCGCGCTTCCGATCTTGATTGTGGCTGCGGTGGTGATGCTGTACGTCGCGTTCGGGCGAATGGATAAGCGGATGAGCGGCGGCGACCTTCCCGCACCAGGTGGTGCCAGTGGCGTCAGCGCTCCGCGCGACGGAGCGTCAGCGACGGCGGGCGGAGCGGTGGCGGCAAAGTCGGCACAACCGCTAAAGGATTACGTCGACAAGTTCTTACCGCGTGTCCCATCCCAGCCCTGGAGCGCGCCCGTATATGACGACGCGCTCAGCGTCCCCAGCGAGCCGCCCCGCGTTTTTTGCATGTCATCGCTCGGGGGCCAGAATGGTCTCGGTGGTCACGATGAGCCCAGCTGCAATTGCGTGACGGAGCAGGGCAATCGTTACGACCTGGACGAACCGACGTGCCGTTACGTCGCCCGCCGCGGCCAGTACGAGCCCTATCTGCCTCGGCGTGAGAACAGGCTTGTGGACGGTCAGACGCAGATCAATCGCGCGCTCGATCAGATCGAGCAGCGCGGGCAGGGTGTCGCTGTTGAACGTCAGCCCCGTGCCATGGGCACTTTCCCCGAGTCGCCTCAGCAGCAATCAGCGACCTACCTGACCACGCCAGCGGGGGAGAATCGGCTATGACAAGTGGCGGGCGTGAACTGCTGAAATGGCTCGCCCTGGTGCTGATGACCGGCGATCACATCGTGACCGTGTTCGGCCTTGGCTACGTGCCAGGCGTGTCTCAGCTGGGTCGCGTTGCGTTCCCGGTATTCGCCCTGGTCATGGCTTACAACCTTGCACAGCCGGGCGCCGATGCGGCGAAGTCAGCGAGGCGCTTGGCCCTTTGGGGCCTGGTTGCCTCTCCCGCGGCTGTGCTCGCATTCGGCCAGGCGTTGCCGTTCAACGTGCTGCTGACGTTCGCCGCCGCGGCTGGCTGCATATGGGCTCTGGAACGCCGCCATTGGGCGTTGGCCGCGCTGCTGTGCTTTGCCGCACCTGTTGCCCTTGACTACACTTGGCCCGGCGTATGGCTTGTTTTGGCGGCCTGGGCGTGGTTCAAGAATCATGGAAGGCGCATGCACTTCCTGCTCGGCTCTTGGGACTTTCGTCGCCAACGTCTCTACCTGGTGCTGCCGATCTGGGTATGGGCTTGCATGGGCCTGCTCTGCCTCTACAACGGCAACGGTTGGGCGTTGCTGGCCATGCCTGTTATGGCCCTGGGCGAAGTCTCCGCACGCGTCCCGCGAGCGGGCAGGGTCTTCTACGTCTACTACGTAGGCCACCTGACGCTTTTGGTTGTGCTTGCGGCTATAGTCGGCGGGTGACTATTTGACAGGGGTAGGGTATGGATATCCGCACAGGCCTTCTTTTCGTGTTGCTGGCATTCGCTCTGCCCGCCGCAGCTCAGCTGCAGTCGGCTACCGGCCCCAGGCCGAAGCCTCTCCCAGCGCCCCCGAAGCCTGCTTACAACTCGATGTCAAAGACCACGACGCCGCTTAATTGTCACGAATTGGCCTGGCCGAACCACCCGCATCCTGGCATGAAGACGTACTGCGAGCACCTCGAAGCGCGCGTGCTTTCAGATGAGGCGCGCCGCGCCGGTCGCCCCGGCCCATCCGATAGCGTTGTCGGGCTTCCTTCACTCGGGTCCGAAGCCTCCAAGCGCTCTGGACTCGCCTGTATCGGCGGCCAGGCCTTCCGAAAGCTCACGAACGGATGGGAACAGGTTTCTTCGCCCGCAGGCGGCTGGCAGCGCTGTCGCGAGCAGTGACCGGGGTGTAGGGGCAGCGCCCCTACGGAAGCGCCTCATACGCGCTGGTGAGGTCTCGGCCCCGGCACCGGCAGGACACCCACATCAGGATCGGCGTCAGGGCCAGCCATCGCCGATGCTGACCGCTTCTTGCGGTTGGCCATCAGTGTGCTGATGGTAACGACCTCAGCACGGCCGCCAGACAACGGCGGCTTGGAATCCTTTGTGCCGCAAGGCTTCCCGGGCGAACGAGGATCTGCGTGCTGCCGGCGCATTTCATCCATCATCCGGCGCCACTCCTGCGCTTGGCACGCGGTGAGCGACAGCCAAGCCAGGTCTTCCGGCAGCAGTTCGCGTCCTTCGGGTGTAATCAAGCGATCACCGAGGAAAGAAAAACCGGCCCAAGGGCCGGTCAAGTCGATACGGTGGTGCGGGTCGAACTCAATCATGCCGCGATCTCATCCTTGGCCGGGGACTGAGGGCGCAGGCAAGAGCCGAGCCAGAGGCCCAGCCATTGCCATGCAGAGGCCACGAACGCCCGGATGCGGCCCATCCATGTTTTCGCATAATGTATATTATGTTCAGTCCGCTCCAGCAAGAGTGTCTCGGCACACCCCTTACCACGTCCCGGCTTCTACACGGCCGTCTGGTCACGCCTGTGAGGGTCGTCAACTGCTCCCTGAGGACTTCGCATGTGTCCGTGCAGGCTCAGCATCTGCTACTCACGACAGCGCAGCCACTCGCCCTTGGCGTTGCGCAGCTGCTCCCAGCCGTTGCTCAATCGCCGCATTGCGGTCCCGCCCATGCAGGCAGCGCCCAACTGCTTTGCCTCCGCGCTGCCGTAAGCCGGCATGCGCACAATCTCGCTCGACGGTGTTGGTATGCCTTGGCGACGCGCCTCACCTTGGATCAACGCCCGCTCGATGTCCGTGCAGTAGCGGCGCACGCGCGGATCGATGTGCTGCTGGCATCTGAGTGGTTCAGCGCCGAGATTGTTCGGCTTTGCCGGCGACGGCGTATGCCTGGGCAGCGGCTGCGGACCCGTCGCGGAGCGAATAGCCTGCGCGTGCGACGCCGTTGCCAGCAGCAAAAGCGCCACAACCAGGCCTGATCGAATGTCCATTTCGCCCTCCATGTCCGTCAGCAAGGCATCCCATTACACATTGTGCGTGACGCGTCACGATAATTGGGGGCGGACTGCAAGGCAGTTCCGCAGGCCCCGGGCGTCCGGAAACTATCGCGAGGCGGTTGATCCCCGTACCACGCAGCGACCAGTCATCACCAGCCGGCGCACCGGCATGTCCGGTGCACGCAGGCGCTCCAGCAGCAGCGACATCGCGGCTCGCCCCATCTCCTCCACCGGTTGCTCGACGACGGTGATGCCCGGTTCAACCAGCTCGGTCCAGCGCTCGTTGTCGAACCCCGCCAGCGCCAGCGCGCCTGGAATCGCCAGTCCTGCGCTGCGTGCCGCTTTCAGTGCTCCCATCAGCAGCAGGCTGTTGCTGGTAACCAGCGCCTCGGGCCTCGAGGGCCCAGCCAGCCACTGTCCGGCGGTGCTGATGGCGGCCTCGGCCGTGGGTTCGACTTCCCGGTAGTCCGGTTTCAGCCCATGCCTGCGCATGGCCGCGAGATAGCCATCACGACGTTCGGCCGCAGTGGTGCTGGTGCTGCCGAACAGGCCGCCGATGCGCCGATAGCCGCGTTCAACCAGATGCTCGACCAGCCCGGCCATGGCCGCCGGATTGTCCAGCACCACGCTGTCGATCGCCCCGCCCGGCGCGGCGCGGTCGACCAGTACCGTCGGATAGTCCAGCGCGAGCCGTTCCAGCCGCCCCACCGTGGTCCGGGTCGGCGCGAAGATCAGCCCGCTGATGCGCTCCTCGTGCATCAACTGCAGGTACAGTGCCTCGCGCTCGGGGTCCTCGTCGGTGTTGCACAGGGTGACGCGCAGGCCCTCGCGATAGGCGACCTCCTCCACCGCGCGGATCAGCGCGGTAAAGAAGGGGTTGCGGATATCCGCCACGACCAGCCCGATGATGCCGGTATGCCGGGAGCGCAGGCGCCTGGCCTGCAGGTTCGGGCGATAGCCGGTCTGGCGGATGGCGGCCTCGACCCGGCTGCGCACCTCTCCACTGACCGGGCCGCCACCCAGCACGCGCGACACCGTGGATTTGGAGACGCCCGCCACGCGCGCCACGTCGTTGATGCTGATGCTCATTGGATTGGAAACGTTCCCGGTCAACTGTGCTGGCCGCAGCGCGACGGCCGTTCAGGACAATGCTAACGCCAAAGTACTATTGGATTTTTGTGCAGTGCACATTGAAATGCGGACTGGGAACGTTCCCAATACGCCAGCACACCCTTCCCGGAGCCCGCCTTGTCTTCCCTCCCCGCCCCTGCTCCCGTCAGCCACGAACTGATCCGCCTCGGCGCACGGGCCCGTGACAAGGCAGACGCCATCGCCCAGGCCGCACAGATGCTGCTGGCCGCCGGCTGCGTTGCGCCGGGCTACGAAACCAGCATGGGCCGCCGCGAGCAGCTGGCGAACACCTTCCTCGGCCACGGTGTGGCGATCCCGCATGGGCTCGGCGAGGACCGCCATCTGGTGCGCCGCGATGGCATTGCCGTGCTGCAGTTGCCGGACGGTGTCGAATGGAATCCGGGCCAGGTGACGCGGCTGGTGGTCGGCATCGCCGCCCAGTCCGATACCCATATCACCCTGCTGCGCCGGCTCACCCGGCTCATCCAGGATGACGCCACGCTGCAGCGTCTGTTCACGACCGCCGAAGCGAGCGAGATCGTGACAGCGCTGGCCGGCGACGTCACCACCTTGGCCAACGACGCCCCAGCGCAGGATCTGGCCGAGCATTTCGACTGGACCATCGCCTACCCCAATGGCCTGCATGCGCGCCCTGCCACGCGCTGGGCCGAGACGGCCCGCAGTTTCAGCGCCCGTGCCCAGGTGCGCGCAGGCGACCAGGCGGCCGATGCCAAGAGCCTGGTCGCGCTGCTGCAGCTGGGTCTGCGTCATGGCGACCCGGTGAGTGTGTCTGCCGAAGGCGCGGATGCGCCCGCACTGCTGGCCGCACTGCGCAGGGTCATGGAGGGGTTGGTGGCTCAGGAAAAGGCCGATGCCGAACGTGCAGCACAGCGCAAGGCGGCGCCGGTCGCGGGCTGGAATCCACCGGAGGCACAGGCAGCGATCGTCGGCATTGGTGCCAGCCCCGGGTTGGCGATCGGCCGGATCCATGTGCTCGCCAGCAGGCAGACCAACGTCGCCGACCACCCCGCCCCGCTCGGGGAAGGCGGTGCACGCCTGCAGGACGCGCTCGGCCGCACCCGCCAGCAGCTGGCGGCGCTGCAGGACGACACCCAGCGCCGGCTCGGCGCGTCCGATGCGGCGATCTTCGGGGCCCAGGCCGCGCTGCTCGACGACACAGACCTGATCACCCGTACCTGTCAGCTGATGGTGGAAGGTCATGGCGTCGCGTGGTCATGGCACCAGGCCATCGAACAGATTGCCTCCGGGCTGGCGGCGCTGGGCAATCCGGTGCTCGCCGGGCGCGCAGCCGACCTGCGTGATGTTGGTCGGCGTGTGCTGGCACAGCTTGATCCGTCTGCGGCCGGCGGTGGTCTCGCCGACCTGCCCGCCTACCCCTGCATCCTGCTCGCGGCCGACCTGTCACCGTCAGACACCGCCAACCTCGACACCCGTCGCGTGCTCGGTCTGGCCACCGCACAGGGCGGGCCAACCTCACATACCGCGATCCTCTCGCGCACGCTCGGGTTGCCGGCGCTGGTTGCCGGTGGCGCGGATCTGCTGACGATTGAAGCGGGTGTGGAGGCCATCATCGACGGCAGCAGCGGGCGGCTCTATCTGTCTCCGTCCGATGCCGATCTCGCTTCGGCCCGCGCCTGGATCGCCGAGCAGCAGCACATCCGCGAACGCGAGGCCGCGCAACGCGCGCAGCCGGCGCAGACGACCGACGGCCACCGCATCGACATCGGTGCCAACGTCAACCTGCCCGAACAGGTGCCGTTGGCACTGGAACAGGGCGCCGAAGGCGTTGGCCTGATGCGGACCGAGTTCCTGTTCCTCGAGCGCGGCAGCACGCCCAGCGAGGATGAGCAGTACGCCACCTATCGGGCGATGGCCAGCGCCCTGGATGGCCGCCCGCTGATCGTGCGCGCGCTCGACATCGGCGGCGACAAGCAGGTTGCGCACCTGGAGCTGCCGCATGAGGACAACCCGTTCCTCGGCGTGCGCGGCGCGCGCCTGCTGCTGCGCCGTCCCGATCTTCTGGAGCCGCAGCTGCGGGCGCTGTATCGCGCGGCGAAGGACGGTGCGCGCCTGTCGATCATGTTCCCGATGATCACGTCCGTACCGGAACTGATCGCGCTGCGTGCCATCTGCGAACGGTTGCGCATCGGGCTGGAGGCGCCCGAAGTGCCGATCGGCATCATGATCGAAGTGCCCGCAGCCGCAGCCCAGAGCGATGTGCTGGCGCGCCATGCCGATTTCTTCTCGATCGGCACCAATGACCTGACCCAGTACGTGCTGGCGATCGATCGCCAGAATCCGGAACTCGCCGTCGAGGCCGACAGCCTGCATCCCGCCGTGCTGCGCGCGATCCGCGCCACGGTCGACGGCGCACGCACGCATGGGCGCTGGGTCGGCGTCTGCGGTGGCCTGGCGGGCGACCCGTTCGGCGCCATGCTGCTGGCCGGTCTCGGCGTGGACGAGCTGTCGATGACCCCGAACGATATTCCGGCGGTGAAGGCCCGCCTGCGCAGTACCCGGTTGGCCGATCTGCAGGCGCTGGCCGGCAAGGCACTGGACTGCGAAACCACCGAACAGGTGCGTGCCCTTGAGGGAGCACGCGCATGAACCCCCGCGCCGTCACCGTCACCCTGAACCCGGCGATCGACCAGACCGTGCGCCTGGCGGGCCTGCAGCCGGGGCATGTGCATCGCGCCTTCAGCAGCCGCGACGACGCGGGGGGCAAGGGCATCAATGTTGCCGCCTGCCTGGCCGACTGGGGCGTGCCAACAGCCGCACTGGGTGTGATCGGCGAGGACAACCCGGGCGTGTTCAGTGCGCTGTTCTCGGCGCGCGGCATCACCGACGGCTGCCTGCGCGTGCCGGGCCGGACCCGCACCAACATCAAGCTTGTGGATGAGACCCACGGCGAGACCACTGATATCAACCTGCCCGGCCTGCCCTTGAACGGCGCCGATCTGGATGCGGTGTGCCGACGACTCGCCGCCGTGCTCCAGCCACAGCTGCCGGTGGTGTTGTCCGGCAGCCTGCCCTCCGGCCTGCCGGCCGATTCATGGACGCGACTGCAGGCGCAGGCGGGCGGCGCGGGCGCGCGGGTACTGCTCGACACCAGCGGCGATGCGCTCGCCGCCGCCCTGAGCAGCGCACACGCGTCAGTGCCCTATGCGGTCAAGCCCAACCGCCACGAACTGGAGTCGTGGGCCGGAACGCCGCTGCCGGATCGGAGCGCCCTGCGCGCTGCCGGCCTGCGCCTGCTTGAACGCGGGGTTGCGCTGGTGGTGATTTCGATGGGCGTCGACGGCGCGCTGTTCATGGATCGCAACGGCGCCCTGATCGCGCGTCCCCCGCGTCTGTCGCAGGGCAGCACGGTCGGTGCGGGCGACGCCATGGTGGCCGGTATCGCCGCCGCACTGCTTGAGCCGGCCTTCGACCTGGCCAGCTGCGCGCGCCTGGCAACGGCCTTTTCGATGAGTCGCCTGCACAGCGGCGACGCGCGACGGCTGGATCCGGCGCAGGTCCGCGGGTGGACGGACGATGTACTGATCGAACGATTGGATTGAAACCCTGCAGGCGGCGCTGCAGGCCCCACGGCCCGCTCCAGCGCCTCACGCAGAACAGAACCCGAAGAATTCCAGGAGTTCCCATGCACCCTTTCCCCGTCATCATCGCCGCTGGCGCGCGCAGCATCGAGGCCGTTCTCGCTGCCGAAGCGCTGCGCCGCGCCGCCCGCCAGCGTGGCCTCGAACTGGTGATCGAGATCCGCAGCGAACAGGGCGTGACCGGCGCACTTGATGCCGCACACGCCACCGCGACGACGCTCCTGCTGGTGGGCGACGGCGAGGCCGATCTGACCCGCTTCGACACTGCGACGGTGGTGCGCGCCGGCCTCGGCGAAGTGCTGGACGATCCACTCGCTGCATTGGCATCACTGGAAACTGCTGTGCCCAAGGCCGATGCGGCGGACCCTCGCAAGCGCATCGTCGCTGTCACCTCCTGCCCGACCGGCATCGCCCACACGTTCATGGCGGCCGAAGGCCTGCAGCAGGCCGGCAAGGCGCTTGGTCACGCAATCCGGGTCGAAACGCAGGGCTCGGTCGGTGCGCAGGATGCGTTGAGCGACGAGGAAATCGCTGCCGCCGACCTGGTGCTGATCGCCGCAGACCGTGAAGTGGATCTGTCACGCTTCGCCGGCAAGCGCCTGTTCAAGAGTGGCACCAAGCCCGCGATCAACGATGGCCAGAACCTGCTCCGCAAGGCGCTGGCCGAGGCCAATGTCCACGCCGGCGCGTCTGCCCCGGGCCGCGCACCCGAGAAGAGCAAGGGCACCGGCCCCTACAAGCACCTGATGACCGGCGTATCGTTCATGCTGCCGTTCGTGACGGCAGGTGGCCTGCTGATCGCGTTGGCATTCGCCCTCGGCGGCATCTATGCCTTCGACGATGCACACAAGGGCACGCTGGCCTGGTCCCTGTTCCAGATCGGCGCCAAGGCCGGCTTCACTTTGATGGTGCCGGCACTTGCCGGCTACATCGCCTATTCCATCGCCGACCGCCCCGGCATCGCGCCCGGCATGATCGGCGGGCTGGTCGCGGTCAACATGGACGCGGGCTTCATCGGCGGCATCCTGGCCGGCTTCATTGCCGGCTATGGCGTGCACTGGATCAACCGAGCGCTGCGCCTGCCGCGCAGCCTGGAGGGCCTCAAGCCGGTATTGATCCTGCCGGTGCTGGGCACCCTGCTGGTGGGCCTGTTGATGATGTACGTGATCGGCACGCCGGTCGCAGGGCTGCTGGCCTGGCTGACCGAATGGCTGCGCGGCATGCAGGGCAGCAGCGCGATCCTGCTCGGTCTGCTGCTGGGCGGAATGATGGCGGTGGACATGGGCGGCCCGGTCAACAAGGCTTCCTATGCGTTCTCCACTGCATTGATCTCCAGCCAGGTCTACACGCCGATGGCAGCGACGATGATCGGCGGCATGACGCCGCCATTGGGCATCGCATTGGCGACGTGGTTGTTCAGCAACCGCTTCACGGCCGAGGAACGCGGCACTGCCGGAGCCGCCGGCGTGCTCGGTCTCAGTTTCGTCACTGAAGGTGCGATCCCCTACGCCGCGCGCGATCCGCTGCGCACCATTCCGGCGCTGATCCTTGGCTCGGCCGTGGCCGGCGCGATCTCGATGGCCGCCGGTGTCGAACTGAAGGTCCCCCATGGTGGCGTGTTCGTGCTGCCGATCCCGAACGCGGTCACCCATCTGGGCGTCTACCTGCTGGCGCTGCTGGCCGGCGTCACCGTGACGGCGCTCGCGCTGCGTCTCCTCAAGAAGCCGGTCACCGCCGCGGCCTGACCGTTCTCCCTGCCTCGATCACTCGGCTGTCCCGGCTCTCCGGGGCGGCGTCGTTGCCCATCTACAGGACTTCCGCCCATGCCCCGCTCCTCCCGCCGCCTGCTGCTGGCCGCACTCCTGCTGACGCTGCCCTCGCTGGCCGCGGCCGCCGACCGGGGCGAGGTCGTTTCACCCAAGCTTTCCTACACCGGCGAAGCCGCGGCCACGCTCGACGGCGGCAAGAACAGCGGTACCGCCTACGCCGGCCAGCTGATGTTCGGCGCGGACGTGAACCTGGAGGCCGCGTTCGGGTGGCAGGGGGCAACGATCAAGGCCTACGGCATCAACCGCCATGGCACCAACCTGGCTGCCAGCAGCACCGGCAACAGCACCTCGGTGCAGGAAATCTACGGTGGCCAGGGGACGCGTCTGGCCAATCTGACCCTCGAACAGAAACTGCTCGACGACCGCCTGGTGCTCGAAGCCGGACGCAGCGTCGCCAACATCCACTTCCTCGGCTCCGAACTGTGCCAGTACTTCCAGGGCAATTCGGCCTGCGGCAACCCGACCTACGTGTTCCGCACCAGCAACTTCACCTGGTGGCCGGTGTCGAGCTGGATGGCCGATGCCACCACCTGGTTGACGCCGGATGTCTATCTGCGCGTCGGCGCCTACCAGGTCGATCCGAGTCAGGCCGAAGACGGCCAGCATGGCCTGAAATGGAGCACGCACCAGGCCACCGGCTGGATCGTGCCGTACACGATCGGCTGGCGCAGCCCGGCTTCGGCGCGATTGCGGGCCCGGTATGAACTGGGTGGCTGGCAGGACAACTCGACCTATCGTGATCCGTTGCGCGACATCAACGGAATGCCCGCCGTGCTCAGTGGCCAGGACTACGCGAACCGCCACGGTCGCTCCGGTGCATTTGCCCGTTTCGAGCAGCAGCTGACCGGTGATGGCAGCGGTCGCGGCCTGACGGTCTTCGGCGCCGTGCTCAAGGGCACCTCCGGCCAGTTGATCGAGGATCACTTTCTGCAGGCCGGCCTGGTGCAGAAAGGCACCTTCGCCCGCCGTCCACAGGACAGCATCGCCTTCGTTGTGACCCAGCAGAAGTACAGCGGCATCGCTCTGGAGAACCTGCGCCTGGCGCGAGCCGCAGCCGGTGGCAGCGGCACCCCGCATGGCAGCCAGGTGATGATGGAGCTGAGCTACGGCATCCAGCTCACCCCACAGCTGCGGATTGCGCCGAACCTGCACTACATCGTCCATCCCGACCAGTTCAACGAACCTGCGCGCCAGCGTGACCTGCCGGATGCGCTGATTGCAGGCCTGCGCATCGATTGGAGCCTGTGATGGCCCGTTCCGTCGCAGTTCCCGCCCTGCGCTGAACCGCGCCGCAGTTCAGGGGGCGTCCTGCTCCCAGACCAGCTCGAACGTCTGCGCCAGCTGCTGACCGGGCTGCAGCCGGCGCGGCGCAAGCGTGAAGCCATCAGGTGGCCCGCTCTGCGGTTCGACGCAGGTGGCGTGGGGGGCACCGTCGTAGACAACCCAGTGGTCGCCGTCCGATCGCAGCCGCAGGCGCTGCCCCCCGCGCACCAGCGCGATGTCACGATCACGGTCGGTGATGA
This sequence comes from Stenotrophomonas sp. STEN225, assembly GCF_056756445.1. Taxonomy (NCBI): domain Bacteria; kingdom Pseudomonadati; phylum Pseudomonadota; class Gammaproteobacteria; order Lysobacterales; family Lysobacteraceae; genus Stenotrophomonas; species Stenotrophomonas sp. STEN225. Next base: position 90,083 of record NZ_JBRRBV010000006.1, read on the forward strand.
AACAGTCATCCCATGGACCTGGCGTGGGCGGCACGCACGGCAGAACGGCAATACCCTCCTCGTCACGCGGGTACATCGCGCCAGGGTTGAACAGCAGCCGGTCCGGCTTGCGGAACCACGGGTGCCAGCCCAGTACTGCCGGCATGGCCTGCTGCGCAGCCTGCACCGAGAGGTGCAGCTGCAGGCAGTGTGCCTGCAGGCGTATGACCTGTCGGGCAACGCCACCGAAGGGCCAGTACCTGTCACGCGGCAGATCAAGCGTCAGCGTGGCACTCGTCGCGTCGAGGCTGTCGATCTGCCAGGGCCTGGAGAAGCCGACCCCGTGAATGGCGTGCCCGCCGAAGTTGACCGGCAATTCATGGGGTGCACCGTCGAAGCTGAAGTGTCCACGCCGGATGCGCCCAGCCCACGGCACCATCGGATAGCAGCCCCAGGCGATCGTCGCCGCTCCGCCCTCCTCTGCGTCCACCAGCCAGTCCACGCCCCGGTAACGCATCTGTGCCAGGCGCCCCCCTGCCCCGGCCGCCAGCGCCACTTCGAGATCGCCTGCCTGAAGCCAGTGCAGCTCACCGGCCGGCAGCGGGGCGAGCGCGTCGTCCACCGGCAGCCTGCGCTCATGCACCATAGGGATCGATGGTCCGGATGCGGCCATCGGCCTCCATGTGCAGCGGCGTGCACTTGGCCGAGCGCAGATGTGTCACGCCGCCGGACATCAGCGCATCGTGGTAGAACAGATACCACTGTCCCTTGAAGCTGCAGATGGAGTGGTGCGTGGTCCAGCCCACCACGGGCGTCAGCAGTACGCCGGCATAGGTGAACGGGCCATAGGGGCTGTCGCCGATCGCGTAGCACAGCAGGTGCGTGTTGCCCGTGGAATAGGACAGGTAGTACCGGCCCTGATACTTGTGCACCCACGGCCCTTCAAAGAAGCGGCGCGCATGATCGTCCGCGCGCAGCGGCTGGCCGTGCTCGTCCAGGATCTGCACCTCGCGCGTGGGTTCGGCCAGTTCGGTCATGCCGGCATCGAGCCGGCCCACCCTCGGCCCCAGCGCCGGCGCACTGCCTGTCGGCTCTTCGTGCGCGGCGTCGTACCGATTGTCACGATAGTGCTGCAGCTGCCCGCCCCAGATCCCACCGAAGTACAGATAGTGGCTGCCGTCCTCGTCCTCGAATACGGCCGGGTCGATCGAGTACGCGCCCTGCATCGGTTCGGGCCGGGGAATGAATGGTCCCTCTGGCCGTTCGCCGACCGCCACGCCGATGCGGAACAGGCCCTGCGCATCCTTGGCCGGGAAATAGAAGTAGTAGCGCCCGTCGCGGCAGGCGGCGTCGGGCGCCCACATCTGCTTGTGCGCCCACGGCACGTCGTCAAGGTGCAGCGCCCGGCCGCAATCGATGGCGTCGCCGTCGGGCGTGTCCATCCGCAGTACGTGGTAGTCCTGCATGCCGAAGTGCCCACCCTCGTCGTCGAACGGCTGGCCGCCGTCGATGTCGTGCGAGGGATAGATGTAGAGCCGTCCCTCGAAGACATGGGCCGACGGATCGGCGGTGTAGATATGGGTCACCAGCGGCTGCGAGATGGCGTGCCGGGTGAGCTGCGCGAGGCGGGCGTCGTCGGCTCGGCCGTCGTCGCCTGGAGAGAGGTCGATCATGGTCGTCATCGTTGGGTTACGCGGACGCGTCGGCCGTGCGGCGACGCAGTTGGAGGTCCTGTTCGATGCGGGCTTCCGCGCGCTTGTCGATTTCGTACGCGAACAGCAGCGCCACGGCGAGCAGGAAAGGTAGGGAGCAGTAGACGCTCACGGTCAGGCGGATGCCCTCGACCACGCCCTCGGGCTGTGTCGCCACGCCCGCCTGGTAGCCGTAGTGGGCAAGAATGCCGGCGACCAGGGCGCCTCCCACGCTGAGGCCGATCTTCAGGCCGCACAGCATCGCCGAGAAGATGATCGCGGTGGCCCGGCGATGGTTCTTCCATTCCGAATAGTCGGCAACGTCGGCGATCATCGCCCACAGCAGCGGGATGGTGATGCCGTAGCAGAATCCATGCAGCATGAAGGCAGCAAAGGCGACGCCGACCGCCGTCGGCGGAAACAGGTAGAAGGCCAGCAGGAACAGGGTGGAGATGAACAGTGCGCCACCGAAGACGTCACGCTTGCCGAAGCGGTCTGCCAGCCGTCGCGATACGCCGATGCCCAGGATCATGCAGATGATTCCGCAGGCATTGAACAGGCTGAAGGCCGAGGTTGCCGCGTCCTTGGGCCAGCTGAAGCCGGCGAATCCGGCACTACCCAGACCTGCGTTCAGCGCGCCGATCAGGCCGTTGAATCCTGAGTTTTCCAGAAAGTCGACCAGCGCAGCGTCGCTCATGTAGTACTGGAAGTAGTAGATGTACGTGCCGCCCTTCAGCGCCAGGTTGATGAACACCAGGACGGTCAGGGCCAGCATCACCTGCCACGGCCGGTTGTGCAGCAGGTCAGACAGATCCTGCAGCACGCCTCCGGTCTGCTCGCGGGTGGGGACGATGCGCTCGCGCGTGGTGGCGAAGGTGATCAGGAAGAACACCGTCCCGACGATGGCGAACACGGTCATCACCTGTTCGAAGCCACGCACGCGGTCACCGTCACCCAGGATCAGCACCAGCGGCATCAGCAGGACCTGGATGATGAACTGCGCGATCATCACGGCCACGAAACGGTAGGCCGACAGGCTGTTGCGCTGTGCCATGCTGCCGGTCAGCACACCACTCAGTGCGGAGTACGGCAGATTGTTCGCTGCATAGACGAAGACCAGCAGAGCGTAGGTGCCCAGCGCATAGATGACCTTGCCGCGCTCGCCCAGTTCTGGCGTGCTGAACGCCAGCAGCGACAGCACGCCGAACGGGATCGCCGTCCACAGGATCCACGGACGGAACCGCCCCCACCGCGTCGAGGTGCGGTCTGCGGCGATGCCGATCAGCGGGGTGAAAACGAACGCGCCGAGCATGCCGACCACGAAGATGATCGTAGCCGCCGTTGCCGGCGGCAGCCGGTAGACATCGGTGTAGAAGAACGCCAGATAGGTGATCAGGGTCTGGAAGATCAGGTTCGCCGCGAGATCGCCCAGGCTGTAGCCCAGCTTCTCGCGCACCGTGAGGGTGTGTTCAGTGCTTGCCATGCACGGCCTCCACCGAGAACCCGGCCCGCGCGCGGATATCGGCACTCGAGGCGCCGACCCGCACCTCGTAGGCCCCGGGTGGCACCGCATAGGCACCGCCCGCTTGGTCATAACGGCGCAGGTCCCGCGGTGCCTCAAGCGAGAACGTCACGGTGCGCCGTTCGCCGGGGGCCAGATGGACACGCTGGAAGCCACGCAGTTCCTGCACGGCCTCGTCGCTGCCGGCCTGCTGGCGTCGCACATAGAGCTGCACGACCTCGTCACCGCTGCGTGTGCCGGTGTTGGTCACGTCCACGTGCACACCCAGCCGGCCATCGGCATTGATCCTGTCCGCATCAACGCGCAGCGCTGCGTAATCGAAGCGGGTGTACGAGAGCCCGTGGCCGAACGGATACAGGGGGGTGCCGCGGAAGTACCGGTAGGTACGGCCCTCCATGCTGTAGTCGTCGAACGCCGGCAGCGCTTCACCGGCCTTGTACAAGGTCACCGGCAGGCGACCCGCGGGGTTGACGTCGCCGAACAGCGCCTGGCCCACGGCAGTGCCGCCGCGCTGCCCCGGGTACCAGCTCATCAGGATCGCCGGCAGATGGTCCTGGGCCCAGTCAACGGCCATTGCCGATCCGCCGGTCAGCACCATCACCACCGGCTTGCCGGTGGCATGCAGTGCCTCCAGCAGGGTGCGCTGGGGTGCCGGCAGCCGCAGATCGGTCCGGTCCCCACCCGCGAAGCCCGGATAGTTGACGGTCATCTCCTCGCCCTCGACGTCGCCGGTCAGGCCGCCGACAAACACCACGACATCGGCGTCGCGGGCCGCATCAAGGGCTTCGTCGAAGGGTGCCTTGGCGCCCGGCATGCGCCAGCCCAGCCGCACGCCCGCATCGCGCTCGTCGTCGTAGTACTCCAGTTTCAGCTCATAGGCGCGGCCCGCCTGCAGATCGACGTCGATACCTTCGGCGTGCAGACGATCCGTGTTCACCCAGTGGTCCAGCACGCGCTTGCCGTCCAGATACAGGCGGAAGCCGTCGTCGCCGGCCACCTCCAGCCGATAGCGCCCGGATACCGGCGGCAGCAGCTGTCCGGTCCAGCGGATGCTGAAACCATCGCTCGGAATGCCCTGCCCCGGCGCCGCCTCGCCACGGGCAAGCAGATTGTCGGTTGGCGAGCCGCGGTCCCAGCGGAAGCCGATCTGCGCGTCGGTGCGGACCAGTGCCGGCGTGCCCGACAGGTCGGCCGTGCGGAAGTACTCGCCACGCAGGCCACGCTCGGTCGACGCCGCCGACGGCCGCAGGAAGGTCGGCTCGATCAGCGGCGTCGCGCTGGGATCATCACGCCCCTCGACCAAGTCCACGCCACGGGCGTAGCGCACGTCGATACCCTTCGCCGCATCGCGGATACCCTGCAGTATCGTGACCGGCGCGGCCGGTGTGCCGAAGTAGTTGCCGAGCAGCGCCATGGTGTCGTCAGCCGTGGGACCGACCACGGCAATGCGCTTGAGGTCACGCGACAACGGCAGTACCCCCTCGTTCTTCAGCAGGACCAGCGATTCCTGGGCGGCCTTCAGCGCCAGGGTGTCGTGCGCGGGCGCCTGGTTGACCGAGGCGGGAATCCGCGCCCAACGCACCCGCTCCGGTGGATCGAACATGCCCAGGCGCATCCGTGCGGCGAACAGGCGTGTCACCGCGTTGTCGATCTCCGCTTCGGTGATCAGGCCCTGGCGCACGGCTGCGGGCAGCGTGGCGTACTCCTGTCCGCACTCCAGCTCGGTGCCATTCCTGACCGCCAGCGCTGCGGCGGCTTCACGGGTGGCAACGATCCGGTGATGTTTCCAGATATCGACGATCGCCCAGCAGTCCGAGACGACGTAGCCCTTGAAGCCCCAGTCACGCCGCAGCACGTCGCGCAGCAGGAACCGGCTGGCACTGGCTGACTCACCGTACACCCGGTTGTATGCGCCCATCACCGCATCGACATCGCCCTCCTTCACCAGCGCCTCGAACGCCGGCAGGTAGGTGTCGTACAGGTCGCGCCGGCTGGGCCGCGCGTCGAAGTGGTGACGGTCGGCCTCCGGCCCGCTGTGCACGGCCAGATGCTTGGCCGTGGCATCGAGCTTGCGGTACACCGGGTCATCGCCCTGCAGGCCACGTACGAAGGCGACGCCCATGCGGGCAGTCAGGTAGGGATCCTCGCCGTAGGTTTCCTGGCCACGGCCCCAGCGCGGGTCACGGAAGATGTTGACGTTCGGGGACCAGAACGTGAGCCCCTGGTAACGCCCGTGTGAGCCCTCGCGGAGAAACTGGTGATGCTTGGCACGGGCCTCGTCGCTGATGGTCGTCGCCACCTCGCCCATCAGCGGCACGTCGAACGTTGCCGCCAAGCCGATGGCCTGTGGAAAGACAGTGGCCTGCCCTGCCCGCGCCACGCCATGCAGCCCCTCGTTCCACCAGTCGTAGGCCGGCACGCCGAGGCGCTCGATCGCCGGCGCGGCATTCTGCATCTGCGCGGCTTTCTCCTCCAGCGTCATCTGTGCGACCAGCGATGCGGCCCGCTGCTCGAAGCTGGCCGACGCATCCAGCCATGGCCGCGGTGCAGCGGCCGACGCGGCGGTCGCCATGCACAGCAGCGCAGCGTAAAGCACCCGCCGGCCATGCCGCATGCTGCGGTGGCCAGCGTTGTTGGACGAAGTCGATATCATCACTTGCTCCTCCCGGCGCGCTCATCGCGCGCGAATGGTCCCAGCAGTGCGCCTACGAAGCCGCCTGCGCGATCAGTACTCAGAACCGTGCCATCCACATCCCCTGCCAGCGTCTGCCAGCCCTGCCCGTCACCGGTATCGAACGAGAACGCGTAGTCGGCCTCATCCCCGGCGATCTTCAGGCGCAGGACCGCGGATGCGGGGACCTCGCGGCTGGCCAGCGTTCGCGTGCTGCCGCTGCCGTCGCGACCCTCGAGGAAGACCGACAGACGATCACCGCGCACGCTGCGGACGCCAAGGAAGTACCAGTAGGCCTCGCTCTGGAATGCAGCCAGGCCCGCCGCGACACCGATGGCCGGACGGGACATCTCGGTACTCGCCTCGAAGCGCAGATGCTGCTGGCGGCGACCGAGGAACGCCGGATTGCGCAGCGTGTCCAGATTCTCCGCAAGCGGGTGCACGGCCAGCATGCCCGGCCGGTCACCCAGGACGGCCCAGGCCTGTTTGGGCACCCGAACGCGCAGCCAGTGGGCGGCAAGCGTCGGCCCATCAAAGGTGTCGCGGTCGACGAAGTTGCCGGTCAGCGGCGCCTGGGACGCCTGCCCCTGCATCCAGGACGGTGCCTTGACCATATAGGGAATGGCCTGGTCGGTCGGCAGGATCTGCGGCCAGCCATCCTGCCAGCGAACCGGCAGCAGATATGTTTCGCGCCCGGTGTTGTAGTGCCGCTTCTGGTAATTGCGGCTGGCAAGGAACACTGCCCACCACGAGCCGTCCGGGCCCTCGATCAGATCGGCGTGCCCTGCATTGGTGATCGGCAGCGGCCGGTCGTCCGGCAGCTCGCGCTGGGTCAGGATGGGATTGCCCGGATAGGGGATGTAAGGCCCCCACACATCACGGCTGCGCAGCACCACCTGTGAATGCTGCGGCCCTGTGCCGCCTTCGGCGTCGGACAGGTAGTACCAGCCCTCACGCTTGTAGATGTGCGGCCCTTCGATCCAGATGGGGTTCTTCGCCGGCTCCACGCCACCATCGACCAGCACCCTGCGCGGGCCGACCGGCTTGAAGGCCGACAGATCGATCTGCTGCATCCAGATGGCGCGGTGGCCGTCGTAGCGCGCCGGACCAGGCGGCACATCGTTGTTGATCAGATAGACCTTGCCATCCTCGTCGAAGAACAGTGACGGATCGATGCCATCGATGCTGGGCAACCAGTGCGGATCGGACCACGGTCCCGCCGGATCCCGCGCGGTGGCGATGAAATTGCCACCACTGTCGGTCGCGGTGGTGACGACGTAGAAGGTTCCCTCGTGGAACTCTATGGTGGGCGCGAAGATGCCGCGGGAGACGCTCAGACCGTCGAAATCCAGCTGTGTCGGACGGTCGATCACGTTGCCGATCTGCTTCCAGTGGACCAGGTCGACGCTCTCGAACACCGGAATGCCCGGGTAGTAGGTGAAGCTGGAGTTGACCAGATAGAACTTCCCGTTCGCGCCCACGATGCTCGGATCGGCGTGGAAGCCGGCCAGGATCGGGTTGCGGTAGTGGCCCGCCGGCAGCGGCGCCTCAAACGCGGTGTCATGACCGCGGTACTCGAACCAGTCGAAGTACACCGGCGGCGCGGCCTCTGGCGAGGCGGCATGGGCGGTCGCCGCCGACAGCGCGAACATCGCTGCCAGCATCCGGCGCGCCAGTGACACCCGGGCGCGCCGGGCAGAAGGGTGCTGCAGGGACAACATCTTCATCGTCGGGCCTCGGCGTCGGCAATGGGAAGTTCGAACGGACCGGCCGGCGCCCCGCTGCTGTCACGCAGCGTGCACACCGGGCCATCGGCCCAGCAGTAGCGGACATGCGTCGGGCGCAGGGAAGGCAGGCTGCGCAACACCACCCGGCGTCCATCCAGTTCGGCGTCGCTGTACTCACAGCGCGGGGCAGCGGCATCGCAGAGTTCAAAGCCGATGGGGTGCTTCGAACCGATTGCTGCCAGGGCGCCGTCGACATCCTCGAATTCGACGGCCACGCCTGCCGGCACACGCAGGGCCCTGGCCGCATCCGGCCCTGACGGGGCCACTGTGTGCTCGCCGTAGATGACGTGGCGCGCGACCCGGGCCAGACGGCGACCCAGTTCCTGCTTGTTCGGTGGGTGGATGTCGTAGGCATCGCCGATGTCGATGGCCACGGCGAGGCCACTGCGGGGATCTTCGGCCGCGACCCGGCGCTGTGCGTCGCGCACCTGCGCCCATCCGCTGTCCGCAGGGGCGACGGGCGGTTGGCCATAGCCAGCCAGTTGCACCAGCAGCAACGGCGTGCCTGCACCGAACTGGCGTCGCCAGTCATCCCGCAGCGAGCGCAGCAGTGCCGCATATCCGGCGCCGTCGCCGGTGTTCGACTCCCCCTGGTACCACAGCATGCCGCGCAGTCCGAACGCGCCCAGCGGCGCGATCATGCCGTTGTACAACGTCGACAGACCCGTCGCCGCCTGCCAGGGAGCGAACGGGGGCGCTTGTCCGCCAGGTGCCATCCGGTACTGCCAGGACGCATCCAGCACCACCCGCTGACCGTCCTCCAGGATCACCGCATGTGCGGTGGCAGGGCCGGCCAGGCCACCTTCACCGTAGGTGTCCAGCACGTTGACCACGACACTGTTGGACCCGGCCTTCAACAGCCCCTTCGGCAGCGGATAGCGCCGCTCACCGGCGCCATACTGGCTGCCCACGGCGACACCGTTCACCCAGGTCATGTCCGTCTCGTCAACGGATGCCAGTTCGAGCGTCGCGCCCTGCGCCGCCTGTTCCGCACTCAGCATGACCTGCGTGCGATACCACACCATGCCGTTGTAATCGGCAAGCGCCGGGACGTTCCACCGCTCCCATGCGCCCAGCGCTGCCGGCGCCGGTTGCCATCCGATGTCGCTGGCCTCCGCGCGCCACGGCGCTGCGCCGGGCACAGCCTCATCGCGCGTCGCCCACCACTGCTGCCAGTACCGCCCCCAGCGTGCGCGTGCCGCCAGGGGATCATCGGCATACAGCGCGAGGACATCCAGGGGCTCTGCCATGCCCCGCTGCGCGCGCAGCGCCTCGACGCTGGTCCATGCCTCGATCCGCGAGCCGCCCCAGGCGGCCTGGATCAATCCCATCGGCACGGCGACCGTGCGCCGCAGCTCGCGTGCGAAGTAGAGGCAGGTCGCGGAGAAGTCACGCACCGTGGCGGGCGATGCCGGCGTCCAGGCAACCGCGCTCTGGAATGTCGTCTGCGCCTGCACCGCCGCGGCCTGTGGCACGGTGAACAGGCGGATCGTCGGCAGCGTGGCGGAGGCGATCTCGCTGCCTGCATTGAGCGCGCGCCACACGGGCAGCTCCATGTTCGACTGTCCGGAGCACAGCCAGACATCGCCGACCAGGATGTCGCGGGCGATCTGGATGTCCTTGCCGGACGTTGCCTGCAGCATGTGGGGGCCGCCTGCCGGAGTCGGCTGCAGCGTGGCGTGCCATCGGCCCGTGGCATCCGCCTGCGTGGTCACCGCCTGCCCGGCGAAGGTCACGGAAACTTCCTGCCCCGCAGGCGCCTGGCCCCAGACCGCGATCGGCCGATCACGCTGCAGGACGGCATGATCCTGGAACAGCGGATGCAGCAACGCCGCCGGCTCCCGTGCCGCGACGGACCCGGCCATTGCAGCCAGGGCCAGCAGCAAGGCCGCCCTCCCGGCCCGTCCGATCATGCTCATCGTCCATCCCCCGGTGCGAAAGGAAACTGCAATGCCTGGTAATACGACAGCGGGTGCGGCGGTGGCGGTTCGCCGGGCGGCAACGGCCGGCCGCTGAGCGACTGGAAGTACGCCACGCTGGCATCGCGCCACCATTGCGCCTCCTCCTGCTGGATCTGCAGGAACGCGGCCACGTGCTGATAGCGTTGTGGATCGATCCGGCCCTGCAGGGTTACCCAGGCAGCCTGCAGGGACTGCACCTGGCGCACGCCACGCGAGTAGCGTCCCACCAGTTCGTCCCACAGCACCTGCCCCGAACGCATGCGGTGATCCCACGGCACATGATGGAACCACAGCAGCAGCGACTCCGGCACCCGCGCCAGGTCGCCGTACTCCGCGGCGACCGCCGGGGCGTACTGGGACACCGCGTTGCTTCCGGCCGATGTGCGGTCGAAGCCCACGCCGTGCCGGTCCGCGCGGTGGTAGTACACGGACGTCCAGTCGGCGCGTGGCCCTCCATCCACCCAGGGACCGGGGCCGTAGTGATGCCCACGGGCCATGAGGTGATGCAGGCCCAGCGGGGTCATGTAGTCCACCGCCGCTTCGCGCGAGGCCATCATCATCCGCACGATCGGGCCGGTCACCTGCGGGTCCGGCGAGAACGTCAGCGCGGCCCAGTCTTCAGCGATGGCGCGGGCAGACTGCTGCGGATTCCAGGCCAGCCGCCCGAAGGCATACCAGTTGGCCTGATCGAAGTGCGAGCCGCTCCAGGTCCGGTCCACGCCGATGTTGGCGACGCCGGCGATGCCGGTCAGCGCGTGGCCGTGCAGCGAACCGTCGACCACGCGCGCGACCGTGGAGCCCGGTCCGCGTACCCGGGTGTCGGCCCGCAGCACTTCCTCGTACAGCGTGCCCAGGTACACCAGGTGCGTCGCAAAGCCCAGATACTCCTTGGTGATCTGGAACTCCATCATCAACGGCGTGCGTGGCATTGCGCCGAACAGCGGATGGAACGGCTCGCGGGGCTGGAAATCGATCGGCCCGTTCTTCACCTGCACGATCACGTTGCGGCGGAAGGCACCGTCCAGGCCGATGAACTCACCGTAGGCCTGCTTGGCGCGATCTTCGGGTACCTCGTGCGAGTAGACGAAGGCACGCCACATCACCACGCCGTTGTGCGGCGCCAGGGCATCGCCCAGCAGGTTGGCACCGTCGGCATGGGAGCGGCCGTAATCCTGCGGGCCCGGTTGGCCCTCCGAGTTCGCCTTGACCAGGAAGCCGCCGAAATCCGGGATGAGGGCGTAGATCTCTTCGACCTTTCTCCGCCACCATCGCTGCACCTCCGTATCCAGCGGATCGGCCGTGGCCAGGCCGCCGAGCTCGATGGGCGCGCTGAAGCGTGCGCTCAGGTACACACGGATGCCGTAGGGGCGGAACAGGTCCGCCAGCGCGGCGGCCTTGGCGAGATAGGCCGGCGACAGGCTCAGGGCGCTGGCATTGACGTTGTTCAGTACGGTGCCATTGATGCCCAGCGACGCGTTGGCGCGGGCGTAGTCGGTATAGCGCGGGTCACGCCACTGCGGCAGGGTCTGCCAGTCCCATAGGGAGCTGCCCGCGTAGCCGCGTTCGACGTAGCGATCCAGGTTGTCCCAGTGATCGAGCACCCGCAGCGCAACCCGGGGCGATTCCCGCACGTCCAGCGACTGCAGCGATGCGCCACGCTGCAGCAGCCGCAGCAGGTGGAACACGCCGTACAGCACACCGATGTCCTGCCGTGCCGCCACCAGCAGAAGATCGCGTCCTCCGCTGCGGACCTTCCTGATCAGGTAGCCATCCTCGCCCAAGGTGGCAATGTCTTCGCGGAACGGCGCGACCAGCATCGAGGACTGCGGCGTGCCCAGCACCAGTGCGTGATCACCGGCGAGGTCCGTGCGGATGGGCGGTGCCGTTCCCAGTAACCCGGGAAGGCCGCGCGCCAGTTCATCACGCGCGGCGCGCTGGGTAGGCGTCTGGTCAGGGGCGACCACCTCGCCCAGTTGCAGCCGATAGCCGGCAGCGACCTCCACGGCCGCCGGCACGTAGCGCATCCACAATGCGTAGCCATCCTCCGCGTGTGCGCCACCGGCGCATGCCAGCAAGGCAAGGGCGGCGCACAGCCGTCCGCCGACAGCACGGAACAACGGCGTTAACATTCGACTTTGTAGACTACGACCGGCGCCGGAACGGTTCATCATCTGCCCTCGCACCTGCGCGGCAACGCCACCAAGAACAAAGGGATCGTGCATTGGACAAGCCGAAGAAATCGGTTCGCCGCAGAACCGCTGGCGTGACGATCGACGAGGTTGCGGCCCTTGCCGGCGTTTCGCCGATGACCGTGTCGCGGGTGATCAACCAGGGCAAGGTGCGGGACGTCACCCGCGAGCGGGTGATGCGTGCCGTGCGTGAGCTGGGCTATACGCCCAATCTGGCGGCCAGTTCGCTGGCCGCTGCGCAGCACACGCGCATTGCGTTGATCTATACCAATCCCAGCGGTGCCTACCTGCGCGAACTGCTGGTCGGGCTGCTGCGCGTCGCGTCCAGCTCTGCCATCCAACTGGTCATCGACTACTGGGACAACCTTGACGATGAGTCCGAGCGCACCGCAGCGCGTGCCCTGGCCAGCCGCGTCGACGGGGTGATCCTGCCGCCGCCGCTGTGCGAATCGCAGGCGGCCGTGAGTGAACTGGTGAAGGCCGGCATCCCGGTGGTGGCCATCGCATCGGGGCGCCTGAGCGAGGCCCTGTCCTGCGTCCGCATCGACGACTTCAACGCAGGTAAGGAAATGACCGAGCACCTGATCCGGCAGGGCCACAGCCGCATCGGCTTCATCCGCGGGCGCCGGGATCTGAGCGCGAGTGCGCGTCGCTACGATGGTTTCGTCACCGCGTTGCAGGAAGCCGGACTGTCGGTGGAACCCGGCCTGGTCCAGCACGGCGACTACACCTACCGGTCCGGACTGGCCGCCGCCGAGAAGCTGCTGTCCCAGCGTCGGCCACCGACGGCCATCTTCGCCAGCAACGATGACATGGCGGCAGCCGCCATCTCCGTGGCGCACCGACGCGGCCTGGAGGTTCCCCGCGACCTGTCGGTGGTGGGCTTCGATGACACATCGGCCGCGACCACCGTGTGGCCGGAACTGACGACGATCCATCAGCCGATCGCCTCGATGGCCAATGCTGCCATCGATATCCTGCTGCGCACCATCCGTCGCCCGGCCGGAAACGCCCCCGTACTGCGGGATCATGTCGTGCCGCATCGCCTGATCGCACGCGATTCGGTGGCGGCCCCGCCTACGCACCGGTAGCGCACAGGCCCGTGTCATGCCGGCACCCGCACGGTGCCTGTGTCCAGCGCGCTGGCCTTCAGGCAGGATGCCATCACGCACCGCATCCGAGGGTGGTCTCGGCTTCGTTCAGCGCGCCCAGCGCCACGCGGGACACGGAGATCGTCATTGCATCAGCCGTCCCCACCGACCACGGCCGATCCAGCGCACCCACCTTCGCTCCGGCCGCAGCCAGGCATTTCAGGGGAATGCCCACGCGCGTCCACTGGCCGACCGGAAGCGCCGCCAGCGTGGGCCCGATGGCGATGCGCGCCGAGCACCCGGCACCACAGCCCACCGACAGCCACGCCTCGCCACGTGGTGCCACGTCGACACGCAGCGTGGTCAACAGCATCAGATCACCATTGGCTTCCCGCTGCAGGTCCAGCGGCGTGTGCGACTGCAGTGCGACCACGGCTTCCCCCTGACCCGACCAGGCAAGACGTCGGCCGTCCTCCTGGGCCAGATGGTCCACACCGGTGATCTTCAGACGGTCATCTGCCAGTGCATCCGGCACGCTGATCACGGTCATGCCCTGCCCGGCACCATCCTCCAGCCGCAGCGCCATGCCGGCACCTGCATCGCCGCGGGCAAAGAAGACACCGGTTGCCCCCTCGTTGCCGGTGACGCCCGAAACTTCCGGCAGTGCCGCCAGATCGCCCTTGTCGGCATAGCTCAGACCGAAGCCGAACGGGAACAGCGGGGCGTAGTCCTTCTGGCCGACGTTGTTGGCGTACTGCGTGGCCGTACGTGGCCAGCTGAAGCTGAGTCTGCCCTTGAAGTCGTGCTGCATGCGGCCATCCGGACCACGCAGCAGTACGTCGGCAACGCCACCGCCTTCCGATCCCGGCAGCCACGCCGCCACGAAGGCGTCCGCGGCATTGATTTCCCGGTTCACCCAGAGAGGTCGCCCGCTCAGGAAGACCGCCACCACTGGAATGCCGTCTTCCTTGAGCCGGCGAATCAATCCCAGATCCGTTTCATCGCCGGGCTTGTAGGCCAGCGTGGGCAGGTCGCCCTGGAACTCGGCATACGGATCTTCACCGAACACCACCACCGCCACATCCGGCTTCACTGTGTATCTGCCATCGATGGCAAGCGTGGCCTCGCCACCCGCGGCCCTGGCCTGCTGCGCAATGCCCTCGAAGATCGTATCCGCATTGGGGAAGTCCTTGCGGGTGGTGCCGGTGCCCTGCCAGTTCAGCGTCCAGCCGCCGGCCTGCTTGCCGACATCATCGGCACCGTCGCCGGCCACGAGGATCCGCTGCTTTGGCGACAGCGGCAGGATGCCGTTCTGGTTCTTCAGCAGCACCAGCGACTCGCGCACCGCCTGCCGCGCCACCGCGCGATGCTCAGGGGCGCCGATCAGCGCGAACTGGCCGCCGACCGCCCGGGTGGAAGGCCTGCCCGCCTCGAACAGGCCCAGGCGGAACTTCACCCGCAGGATCCTGCGCACCGCATCATCCAGCCGCTCAGCAGTGATCCTGCCGTCCTTCACGGCTGCCAGGGTGGTTTCGTAGAAGCCCTTCCAGCTGTCCGACGCCATGGCCATGTCCAGGCCCGCATTGATGGTGGCGGGACAGTCGGTGGTCGTGCAGCCCTTGATCTGTCCATGGCCATTCCAGTCGCCGACCACGAAGCCGCCGAAGTTCATCCGCCCTTTCAGCACGTCGGTGAGGTAGTGCCGGTGGCCGTGCATCTTCTCGCCGTTGACGCTGTTGAACGACGCCATGGCGGTCTGTGCTCCGGCAGCGATCGCCGGCGGATAGCCGGCCGCATGGATGCGCACCAGCTCGGCCTCGCTGATGCGGGTGTCGCCCTGGTCCTTCCCGCCGGTCGTGCCACCATCGCCCAGGAAGTGCTTCACCGACGCGATCACATGGCGGCCATCAAGAAAGTCAGGCGACCCTATCCTGCCCTGCAGGCCCTCCACCATGGCACCCGCATAACTGGCCACTACGGTGGGAGACTCCGAATAGCCCTCGTAGGTGCGCCCCCAGCGGTCATCCTGCGGAACCGCGACCGTTGGCGCGAACGTCCATTCCATGCCGGTGACGCGTGTCTCCAGCGCGGTGATCTCGCCGATCCTGCGCAGCAGCTCGGGATTGCGAGCAGCGCCGAGCCCGATGTTATGTGGGAACAGCGTGGCGCCGATGATGTTGCTCTGCCCGTGCACCGCGTCGATGCCGAACAGCAGCGGAATTGCCTTTCCACCCTGCGAGGTGTCCATGGAGGCGTCGTAGAACGCGTCCGCCAGCGCCAGCCACTCGGCGGGCGATGCATCGTAGCGACCGCCAGGATCGGAGTTGCCTCCGGCCAGGATCGAGCCGAGCCGGTATCTGCGCACGTCGTCGGGGGTGATGCTGGCGATGTCTCCCTGCACCAGCTGGCCGACCTTTTCCTCCACGGTCATGCCGGCCATCAGGTCGGTGATGCGTTTCTCCAGTGCGGCATCCTCGGCCAGGGGCCAGGCCACCTGTGGCCATGGATCAGCCTCGGTAGCGGTGGCCTGCGCTGGCCGGTCTCCCCCCTTGCAACCGACCAGCGCCAGCATCAGTCCGGCGATCAGCGCGCCGGCACGGCGCATGGAATCCTGCGATGTCATGGCGCTCATCCTTCCATCTGCTCCAGTTCCTTGCCCTTGGTCTCGTGCACATGGCGCAGCACGAACACGACCGAGACCACCGCGGCCACCAGGTAGATGCTGTAGGTTGCCGCCAGCCCGGCCGCGGCCAGCAGCATCGGAAACGTCACCGTGACCGCGAAGTTCGACGTCCACTGCGCTGCACCGGCGACGGCCAGTGCCGAGCCCCGGATCTGGTTGGGGAACATCTCGCCCAGCATCACCCACATCACCGGTCCCCAGGACAGATTGAAGAACACGACGTAGGCATTGGCGGCGACCAGCGCCAGGGTGCCCATGCGGCCCGGCAGCTGCAGGTGCCCGTCGGCCAGCGAGCCGCTGGCGAAGGCCACCACCACCAGCGCCAGGGAGACGGACATGCCCACCGAGCCGATCCACAGCAGCGGCTTGCGACCGATACGGTCGATCAGCAGCACGGTGACGAGGCATGCGCCGATGCTCAGTGCGCCGGACAGCACATTGATCAGCAGCGCGTCGTTCTCCGAGAACCCGACCGCCTGCCACAGCACGGCGCCGTAGTAGAAGACCACGTTGATGCCGACCAGCTGCTGGAAACAGGCCAGGCCGACACCCACCCAGACGATGGGACGGATCCGCCCGGTCGCCCTGCTCCTCAGGTCGGACAGCCGCGGACGATGATGGTCGGTGGACAGGGAGGCCTCGATCTCGTCGAGCGTGAGCTGTGCCTTGTCGCGGCCCAGCAGCCGGGTGAGAACCCGCAGTGCGTCCTCCTTGCGCCGCTTCACCACCAGGTAGCGGGGGCTCTCGGGGATGGTCAGCAACAGCAGCAGGAACATCAGCGAGGGCACCGCCTGCATCCAGAACATCCAGCGCCAGGCGGCCTGCCCTGCCCACAGAGGCTCCGTCGATGCCCCGGCGGCGGCGGCCAGCAGGTAGTTGGACAGGAACGCTGCGGTCAGCCCGCTGATGATCGCGATCTGCTGCACCGTAGCCAGTCGGCCACGGTAACGGGCGGGTGCCACCTCGGCGATGTAGGCCGGTGAAATCACGCTCGCCGCGCCGACTGCAAATCCCCCTATCACCCGCGCGACGATGAACCACGCGGAAGAACCCGCAGCGCCGGCCCCCAGCGCCGACAGCAGGAACATCACCGCCGACAGGATCAGCACGTTGCGCCGCCCCAGCCGGTCGGCCAACCTGCCGGCGCTGAAAGCGCCCACGGCGCAGCCCAGCAACATCGAGGCGATCTCGAAGCCCTGCATCCATTCCCCGGAGCGGAACGCCTGGTGCAGGCCGTCCTGAGTGCCGTTGATGACGCCACTGTCAAACCCGAACAGGAACCCGCCAATCGTTGCCACCACGCTGATCAGAACGATCAGCCGTGTGTTCTCTCCGCCATCTGCTGCCTGGTTCATCGACATCCCCTCGATCGCTCCATTGCCGCCTTGACGCTGCCGTGCTCAGCGCAGCAGATACTGGTTGAGCAGGTTCTCGTAGCGTTCCTGCTTGCCGCTGGTCTGGCGCGGCTCGCCGATATCGGCGGCCAGCGTGGCCAGGTCGGCAAGGCTCAGCGTGCCGCGCTCGAAATCCTTGCCGGCTCCCGTGTCGAAGCTGGCGTAGCGCTCCCTGCGCCACTGCTCCCACGGCGACTCGGTGAGCAGTGCGTGTGCCACTTCCAGACCTCGTGCGAACGCGTCCATGCCGCCGATGTGGGCAATGAACAGGTCTTCCAGGTCAGTCGACTCCCGGCGCACCTTGGCGTCGAAATTCAGCCCGCCCTCCAGGCCACCCTGCCGCAGCACGACCAGCATCGCGCCTACGGTGTCGTACAGATCGCTCGGGAACTGATCGGTGTCCCACCCGTTCTGCGCATTGCCACGGTTGGCATCGATGCTGCCAAGCAGGCCATGGTCGGAGGCCACCTGCAGGTCATGCTCGAAGGTGTGCCCCGAGAGCGTGGCGTGGTTCGCTTCGATGTTGAGCTTGAAGTCCTTGTCCAGCCCGTGCTCCTTCAGGAAGCCCACCACGGTCGCGCTGTCGAAATCGTACTGGTGCTTCATCGGCTCCATCGGCTTGGGCTCGATGAGGAAGTTGCCTTTCAGGCCGATGCTGCGGCCGTAGTCGCGGGCCATCGTCAGGAACCGCGCGAAATGTTCGATCTCGCGCTTCATCTGCGTATTGGCCAGCGACGCGTAGCCTTCGCGCCCACCCCAGAACACGTAGTGCTCGCCCCCCAGCTCGACGGTGGCATCCAGCGCGGCCTTCACCTGCACCGCGGCACGGGCAACCACGGCGAAATCAGGATTGGTCGATGCGCCGTTCATGTAGCGCGGGTGCGAGAACAGATTGGCCGTACCCCACAGCAGCTTGACCCCCGTGGCGTCCTGGCGGGCCTTGGCCAGGCGCACCATGTGCGTGAGATTCTTCTGGTACTGGCCAATGTCGTCTGCATCCGGCGCCAGGTCGATGTCATGGAAGCACCAGTACGGCACGCCCAGCTTGGTGAAGAACTCGAAGGCTGCATCGACCTTCGCCTCTGCAGTGGCCAGCGGCGAACCGGCCTCCCACGGAAACTGCCGGGTTCCCGGTCCGAACGGATCGTGGCCGGCGTTGCAGAAGGTGTGCCAGTAGCACACGGCGAAGCGCAGGTGCTCCTGCATGGTCTTGCCGCCGATGACCCGGTTCGCGTCGTAGACCTTGAAGGCGAGCGGATTGTCCGAGTCCCTGCCCTCGAACGGAATGCGGCCGACGCCCGGGAAGTACTCTTTGGCGCCGATGAAGGGCTGCGTGGTCATGGTACGTGCTCCTGTCGTTGTGCGGGATGTTGGAGGGAGGCGGACCTCAGCCGCGCTGCAGCGGCGTGACGGCCTCGAGATGGCGGAGAAAACGCGAGTAGGCGGAGGCATAGGCCGCACTGCGGCCGGAATCCGGACGCGCGGACAGTGTCGGGTCCACGCGGACATGCTGCGCGGTGACCTCGCTGATCGGCGCGGCATCACCCTGCGACCGCCCGATGGCCCACAGGGCCTGCAGCGCCGCACCGAATGCCGCGCCTTCGGCCTGCACCGGCACGTCGACCGGCAGTCCGAACACATCGGCCACCAGCTGCCGCCACGCGGCACTGTTGCTGCCACCCCCGGTAAGCACGATGCGGTCGAACTGCATGCCGGCGCGTCTGAACGCGTCGTAGCCGAACTTCAGGCTGTAGGTCGCCCCTTCCATGGCAGCGCGGTAGATGTGCGCCGGCGTGAAGTTGTGGGTGTCCAGGCCGGCCAGCACGCCCTTGCCCAGCGGCAGGTCGGGAGTGCGCTCGCCATTGAGGAACGGCAGCATGACCAATCCGCCAGCGCCGGGCGACGTCGCGTCGAGGTGGGCATCGCCGTCACGCGTACTGAAACCGAAGGTACTCGCTACCTGCTCGGTCGCGACGGTGCAGTTCATCGTGCAGATCAGCGGCAGCCAGCCGCCGGTGGAAGAGCAGAAGGCGGCCCAGGCCCCGTCCGGATCGATCACCGGTGAATCGGAGTAGGCAAACAACGTGCCCGACGTTCCCAGGCTCATCGCCAGTCGCCCTTCCGTGACGCAGCCGGTGCCGATGGCCGCCATCATGTTGTCGCCACCGCCGACCGCCACCTTCACCGTCACCGGCAGTCCGAGCATGCTGGCCGCCGCAGGGTCGATATCGAACAGCGCGTCGGGTGGGGCGATGGGCGGAAGGCAGGCAGCAAGATCGCGGTCCGGATCCGTGGCGCGCAGCAGCGCCTGCGACCACGTGCGCGTGCGCACATCGAGCCAGCCCGTGCCGGAGGCATCTCCGTGCTCGCAGAACCGCTGCCCGGTCAACACGAAATTGAGATAGTCGTGCGGCAGCAGGATGGTCGCCAGCCGCGCATAGGCTGCCGGGCGATGCGTTTTCGTCCACGGCAGCTTGGAGGCCGTATAGCCGGCAAGGATCGGATTGCCGGCCAGTGCAATGGTCCGGTCAATTCCGCCGGCGGCATCCATGATCCGGGTGCATTCGGCCGACGTGCTGGTATCGCACCAGAGCTTGGCCGGCGCCAGCACGTCGCCCGCCGCATCCAGCGGCACGAAGCCGTGCTGCTGGCCCGATACGGCCAGACCTGCAATGCGTGACCGGAGCGATGGATCAATCCCGTCGAAGCAGGTGCGCAGCGCTGCCACCCAGTCGGCCGGCACTTGTTCCCGGCTGCCATCGGCGGCGCTGCTCATCTCCAGCGCCGCGCTGGTGCGGGCGACAACGGCACGCGCCTCCGGGTCGTAGACCAGCACCTTCAAACTCTGCGTTCCTGCGTCGACACCGGCAACCAGACCCATCGAAACCGCCTCCGAACACCGAAAAGTTAGCGCTACCATTTCTGACATTCAAAAAAGGAGGCCTTGTTGCACTGCCTCCTCGTTTGCACGGCGTGCGTGCCGCCCGCCGTGATGCCGCACTGTAACCAGCCCCGGCGGAAAAAGCGTGCTGCAACGCAAAACCCTGCTCGCCGTCGCGGCATCTGCAGGCAGACCTGTTACGACGCCGCCCTGTTCGCGTGCCATACCTCGGGCCCCGACCGGCAATAACGGTCGATGAATTCCGCCTGCGACGGCATCTGCGCGGCCGCCTGCCGCACCGGCTGCTGGATGCGTTTCAGCAGCGTGCGCAGGTCGGCGTCACTCAGTGCCCGCGCAAGCGGGTGCGGGCGGCCCGGTTGGATGCCCTGGCCAAGCAGCACACTGGTCCACGACTCGACCCGGAACAGCTCGCCGGGGTCCTGCCACGCGTGCGCGCGCTCACGCCACGCGCGCAGCCGCTGCTGCAACGACTCGGGCAACGCCATCTCGCGGCACGCCTTCCACAACGGCTCTTCGCGCTGGGTGGCGTGGTAATGCAGGATGATGAAATCGCGCACGTGTTCCATCTCCTGGCGACTGACCTCGTTGTAGAGCTGCACCAGTGAGGCCGCGATCCCATCGAACGGAAACAACTGGATCAGCCGCACCACGGCGCTGATCGTCAGATGGATGCTGGTGGATTCCAACGGTTCGATGAAGCCACTGGCCAGCCCCAGCGCAACCACGTTCCTGTTCCAGGCCTGCAGACGGCGTCCACTGCGGAAGGGCACCTGCCAGGGTTCGCGCAGCGGCGGTGCGCCCACGTCGCGCAGCAGCTTCGCCCTCGCCTCATCATCGGACATGTGCCGGCTGGAGTAGACCAGCCCGCATCCGACGCGGTGCTGCAGCGCGATATGCCAACGCCATCCGGCTTCATGGGCGATGGCCCGGGTGTACGGCACCGGTGGAGCGACCGATTCGGTCTGTACCGCGACGGCACGATCGCACGGCAGCCATTCGTGCCAGTCCTCATAGCCGGTCTTCAATGTCTGCTCGATCAGAAGGCCACGGAAGCCGGTGCAGTCGATGAACAGATCGCCCTCGATGACCTGCCCGTCGTCCAGCACCAGCGACTGCACCGAACCATCATGCGCATGCTGTCTGACCTCGGCGATCCTGCCCTCCACCCGTCGCAGGCCGTGCGCCTCGGCTCTGCGGCGCAGGAACCGGGCGTAGAGACCGGCATCGAAGTGATAGGCGTAGCTGGGCTGCGGCTGGGTCTGCAGCGAGAAGCGGTCGTCGCGCGAGGCGACGCTCTCCAGGCAGAAATCGCCCAGGTCCGATGGCATCCCGCGGCGGAGGCTGTCCAGCCAGAAATGGTGGAACGGCGTGGCCCAGGTGCCATGTCCGATGGTGCCGAACGGATGGAAGAAGCGCTCGCCCGGCAGGCGCCAGTTCTCGAACGAGATCGACAGCTTGAACGTGCCGGCCACCGCGCGCAGG
This sequence comes from Stenotrophomonas sp. STEN225, assembly GCF_056756445.1. Taxonomy (NCBI): domain Bacteria; kingdom Pseudomonadati; phylum Pseudomonadota; class Gammaproteobacteria; order Lysobacterales; family Lysobacteraceae; genus Stenotrophomonas; species Stenotrophomonas sp. STEN225. The sequence goes on from NZ_JBRRBV010000006.1 coordinate 111,435, forward strand.
AACTCCTGCTCGTCGATCTGCAGAAAGTGATGGAAAGTGCGGATGGGCGGTACGGTGGACTCGCCGACACCGACCGTACCGATCTGCTCGGACTCGACCAGGGTGATGTCCAGCTGGTCGCGGAATTGATGGGACAGCGCACATCCGGCCAGCCAACCGGCGGTGCCACCGCCGGCAATGACCACCTTGCGGATGCGCCCTTCTGCTGTGCTCGCGGTATCGATCACGGTGCCCCTCAGCGGTTGAGTCTGCCCAGCAGCATCGCGCGCATGCGGCGCGCGCGCTGCTCGTCGAACGGTGCAAGATCCCCCCGCGCATCGTCGGGCAGGTGCTGCCCCGCGCGCTCGCCGGGGCCGAATACGTAATACTGGAAGAGCGCTTCCCACGCTTTCTTTTCACGCGCGGGCAGATCGCGCAGGGCCCACATCGCATGGTGCAGCGCCGGCAGGGGCGAGCCGAGGAAGGCCGGCGAGCTACGCCACCAGTAGTTCACCAGCACATTGAACGGCGCCAGGCTGCGCACATGGTGCCACCACATGCTGGGAATGAAGATGGCATCCCCTGGCTCCAGCACTGCGCTGCGTGCACTCGCCAGGGCCTCCCTGAAGCGGGGATACCGGTCGAAGTCGGGACGTTCGAAGTCCACCACGCTCACCACCTGGCCGCCTGGCGTGGGATCCAGCGGGCCTGGGTAGAGATTGTCGATCTGTTCGGGCGGGAACAGCGTGAACTCGCGCCGGCCCACCGCGCAGCACGCAAGGTTGTCGGGGGTATCGAAATGGCACGATGCGGTGACGCGGTTGCCGATCCAGATGCTGGCCAACGCGTCGATGCCCTGCCCTGCCAACCCTGCCTGGTTGGCCTGTGCGAATGCCGGCAGCAATGCCCGCTCCACCGGCAGCGACGCCACGTAGTAGGTGGGCGGTCTTGGCTCATGCAGCGTCGAGGCGATCCCGTCCAGCACCTCGCTGAGCGATGCCCGACGGACCTCGAAGTTCAGCCGGCTGAAGTCGGCGGCGTAGAACGGGCGCCCGTCGATGTCCGGCCCGCCGAACGAGTACTGGATGGGCACGCCCGCGTCGACGCCGCCCAGGTAGGCCAGCGCGTCCAGCGTGGAGCGCTGTCCAGCCTCGACCAACGCCCAGTGTGACGCAATGCCTCGCAGCACCACCGGCTCTCCGGCCTCGACCAGCGAGGCCAGGGGCAGCGCAGCAGGATCGATGCCCTCCAGTATCCGCATCGCCGCCCCCATCGCCCGCCCTCAGTTCCTGGCCGTGGACGCTGCTGCATCCTGCGCGCGCAGGCGCCGCTGCTTCTCGGCGATCAGGCGGCGCATGTTGTGCAGCGACGCCAGCATCAGGTAGGCGCCCTCAAGGCAGCCAGCGCGATTCAGCGCGGCCAGCGTCGAGTCGTCCAGCAGCGCCAGGCGCTCACGGTCGATGCCGTGCAATCCGTTCACGCTCACCCGGTGATGCTGCGTGATCTGCACATCGAGCGTGACCGGCTGGATCAGTCCGCTTTCGTCGAGCATTGCAAACATCGCGGCGCCGAACGCGCTGCCATCATGGATACCACGCAGCACGCCGGCAATGTGGTCGAGGTAGGGGGTGTTGCCACCCTGCGGCAGGAACAGCGGCTCGCCGGCGTCGGTGTTGACCCGGGGATGGTCCAGATCGACATGCATCACCGCCTCCCGGGTGAGCACACCGTCGATGTAATGCTCCTGGAATCCGATCAGGAACGGCCCCTTCGCTGCGGCTCCCGGAAGATAGGAGGCGTTCCAGCGGCCGTCCTGCAGGAAGAGGTTCTCGTGCTGTTCAAACCCGAGCAGGGCGACGGCCTGCCATTCGCCCGATCCGGCTTGTTTGCGCAGGAAGATGGGATATTCCCGCTGCAGTTCGGCGAACTCGCTGGGATAGGCCGGCACCATGCCCACGGCGTCGCCGAACTCGGGGCCGAAGCCGGTGGCGACCCTCAGGTCCCGATGGGCGATGTTGTTGAGCATTTCATAGCGGGCCATCAGGGTGTCCAGTCCGGTGCGGGGCCAGTGGCCGGCAGGGTACCGCCGGCACGTGCGACAGGTGCTGCGTCAGGACAGGCCCGTGCGGTACCGTTGCCGGGACAACGGTACCGCGCCGGACGGGTCCGTCGCCAGACTCAGAACTTGTAACGGACACCCAGCATGTAGCGTGGGCTCTGGTCAGCCAGCTTCACGATCATCTGCGACGTGCGCGAGCGCCAGCGTACGTCCTCGCCGGTCAGGTTGATCGCTTCCAGTCCGAACGACCAGTGGTCGTCCAGCGTGTAGTTCACGCTCAGATCCCACTGCTCGTAAGCCTCCACATAGTAGGGATTGCGGCTGGCGCCCTGGTTGGCCAGGATCAGGTACTGGTCGCGCCAGTTCCACGCCAGGCGGACCGACCAGCCGTACTTCTCGTACATGAGCATGGCGTTGGCGGTATCACTCAGACCGGTGAGCGAGAACTGGTCGATGCCCGGATCGCCGCCATTGTTGTAGCCGACGTCGCCGCTGACGATCGTGTAGTTGGCCAGCACGCCGAAACCGGTGTCGCCGAAGAAGTACTGCCCGCCGAGCTCCCAGCCGTGCAGCTTGGACTTGTTCTGGTTGATCGGGCGGTTGACATTGAACTGGTAAAGCGGATCGTCCGCCTGGCCATACAGATCGTAGGCCGCTTCGGTGGCCAGCACCTGTGCGTCGGTTCCGTTGTAGGCCGCCAGCCCGGCGGGGTTGTTGCGCAGCAACGCCAGCGCGGTGAACAGCGAGGTGTCGTTGGCCGAGCAGGCGGCCGCATTGGCGGCACCGACCTGGGAGACGCAGGCTGCACTGGTGAGGAAGTCCAGAGCCGCACGCGCATCCGGGCCGGACGTGGGATCGGTCAGCCCGTACAGGCTCTCCTGGACAACGGTATTGCCGATGAAGTTGTCGACCGACTTGTTCCAGTAGGTCAACGACACATAGCTGGCGTCGGCGAAATACCACTCCAGCCCGAGGTCGAGGTTGTCCGATTCCAGCGGCTTCAGGCTGGGATTCTGCGCGTTGCCGCTGGCGCGCGACGACGGATCGATCAGCACCGATCCGAACGGCTGCTGTGCGCCCGGGCCCGCATAGAGATTGCCGTAGGGCGCGCGGGCGATGCTCTTGCCGAACGAGGCACGGCCTTTCAGCTCATCGGTGAAATCGATGCTGAAATCGAGATTGGGCAGGATGTAGCTGTACCTTGCCTTCTCGGTGAAGGGCTGCTGCTCGTCGGACAGCACGATGCGGAAATCGTTGTTGGCCTGCCACTCGATGGACTCGGGAACGGCGATGACCGAGGTCGAGACCACGTCGGTGGTTTCGTAGCGCACGCCCAGCCGGGTATTGGTGCGCATGCTGCCCAGCTGGCCATCCAGTTCCACCTGGAAGTAGGCCGCCTTGGTCTTCTCTTCCACGAAGTTGTCGGCCGCGCGTTGCGGGCTGACTCCCAGTCCCACGCCATATTCGTCCGCCGCCCACTGTGCGAGCTGGCCGGCGTTGCCGCGCCATGCGGGCCAGCTGCTGGCGCTGTAGTCGTCGAACAGGCCGACGATGTTGACCGGACGCAGCAGATCCATGAGCCCGGCATCGGTATCCCGGTTCACGTTGGCCACGCCCCAGTCACCGAGGGTCGAGTAGGCCTCGGCTGCCTGGATGCGGTGCGTGGTCGACTTGTTGGTGTCCACGCCGAACTGGAACCGCCCCTGGTCGAAGTTCCATTCGCCGTCCACGCGGGCCTGCTTGATCTCGCTCACCTGCGACTGTGCGTTGACACGCAGCACCTGGGTGCCGATCTCGCCCTCCTGGAAGCCCGGGTTGACCACGCCGTTGGTGCCGGCGATCGCATCTGCCGTGCTGGGATACCAGGTCTGGGTGCCGACCGGCAGACCATTGTTGAACTCCAGTTCCTGCACCCAGGAACCACCGCAATGGGGGCCACGGGTACAGTTGTTGGTGCCGGCAATGCTCATGAAGATCGAGCCGCCGCCGGTGAGCGGATCATTCGGACGACTCTCGTTCTTCGAATTGTGTGCGTCGAAGCTCAGCTTGAAGCGGTCGGTGACATTCCACACGGCATTGAAGCCAAGCGATCCCAGCTTGTACTCCTGCATGCTGCGCTGCTGTTCCAACCCGAAATCCTTGGTGCCGGCGATCTCACGGATGTAGACTGGGGTGGCCACTGCACCACTGGTATCGAACTGGACGTTGGTGTAGTTGCTGTTCTGCAGCCACATGCCCTGCTCGCCACGGTTCTCGGTGATCTCGTTGGTCGAGTAGGTGTAGTCCACGGTCAGGGTCAGGCTGTCCGTGGGCGCGAACTGCAGAACCGCCTGGCCGTTCACGCGTTCCCGCTCGAACTCCGAGAATGCATAGCGCAGGTCGTTCGGGCGTGCATAGAGCTGGCCGATCTCCGGCGCGTTGACCACCGTCGGGTTGCCGGGCATCGAGCCCGTCCACGGCTGCACGTTCCAGTAGTTCTCCGTGGCCTGCACCGAGCCGCCCTTGCGCTTCTGCTGGCTCGCGCTCAGGCTCACACCGAAGGTCTTTTCCGGGTTGCTGTAACTGAAGATGCCCGACAGCTCCGGCGTCAGATCATTGTCGAACGGCTGGCTGCGGTCCGAGACGAGCTTCGCGCCGGCATTGGCGATGATCCCTTCGTGATCCAGCGGCCGCGCGGTCAGGATGTTGATCGTCGCGCCGATGCCGCCGCTGGGTACCTGCGCCTGGCTGGTCTTGTAGACCTCGATGCCGTTGATGGCCTCGGCGGCCAGCTGCGCGAAGTTGAAGGCGCGGGTGCCACCGTCGACGCCACCGATGGCGACCTGCCCGGACGCACCGAATGCATCGGCACCGGGCATCTGGCGTCCGTTGAGGGTCACCATGTTGAACTGCGGACCGAAGCCACGTGCAGTGACCTGTGCACCTTCGCCGTCACGACGCTCGATGGAGATGCCGGTGATGCGCTGCAGCGACTCCGCCAGGTTGGTATCGGGGAACTTGCCGATATCCTCGGCACTGATCGCGTCCACCACGCCAGCCGAATCACGCTTGATGTCCATGGCCTGGCTGAGGCTGTTGCGGATACCGGTCACCTGCACCGCGTCCAGCTGAGTAGGCTGCGTGGGCTGCGTCTGCGCCGTAGGCGGTTGTGCGGTGGTCGTGGAGGCCTCCTGTGCGAAGGCGGGATTGATCACCAGGACGCCGCCGACGAACGTGAACATGGCCCTGGAGCGGAACTTCGCCAAGGTCCGGCTCATGGACGGGTCCTCGGGTCTGGAGTAGCACGGAAACTGCGAGCGCTCATGAAAGTCCCCTATGACATACGATCGAATGGATGTACCGCCCCCTCCCAGGGGCACGCACGGGCGAGGCCCGTATTCCAAACCGAACATCGCGGGCGCCGGACGCGCCGCGACTCAAACTCGCTTTCAAGCCTGCCAGGACGAACACGCGGTAAAGAAGGCAGCCCCTGGACCCAAAACCCCGAATCTATTGGTAGCGCTACCATCGCGTTGAGGCGCAGACTAATCACCCTGGTTCCCGCTTGTCACCGTGCAGCGCAGCAAATCATTCCCGCGGCAGTCCCCTTGTGCGCATCGCACACGCGGCCGCGGCGCGACCCACACGGTATGATGCCGCGTTTCCTGCTCCCCCTCCCCATGCTCGCTTCCTACTCCTCCGCCATCATCTGGTCGGCGGTGGCGCTCGCCACCGTGGGTCTGCTGTTCCGTCCTTTCCGCCTGCCCGAGTATGTCTGGGCCGTCGTGGCGGCGGCGCTGCTGCCGCTGACCGGTGTGATGCAGGTCGGCACGGTCCTGGGCGCGGTCGCCGAAGGCGGTGATGTCTATCTGTTCCTGGTTGGGATGATGGTTCTGGCAGAGCTCGCGCGGCGGGAGGGCCTGTTCGACTGGCTGGCGCTGTACGCGGTGCGGCACGCGGGGGGCTCCGGGCGGCGGCTGTTCGACCTGGTGTTCCTGGTGGGCACGCTGGTGACGGTATTCCTCTCCAACGACGCGACCGCGGTCGTGCTGACCCCCGCGGTCTATGCCGCGTGCAGGGCGGCCCGCGCCAATCCCCTGCCCTACCTGTTCGTCTGTGCGTTCATCGCCAATGCGGCAAGCTTCGTGCTGCCCATCTCCAATCCGGCCAATCTGGTGGTGTATGGCAGGCACATGCCACCGCTGCAGCAGTGGCTGGCGCAGTTCGCGTTGCCGTCGCTGGCGGCGATCGGTGCGACCTACCTGGTCCTGCGCTGGGTGCACCGCCGCGAGATCGCGCAGCCACTGGCCCCGGCGCCGGAACATCGCCCCCTGTCTGCTGGCGGTCGCCTGAGTGCTTACGGCGTGCTGTTCACCGGCTCAGCGCTGCTGGTGACGTCGGCGTTGAACGGCCCGCTGGGTCTGGTGACCTTCTGCGCAGGCAGCGCGAGCGTCGTCGCCGTCGCCCTTCGCCAGCGCCAGAGCCCACTGCCGCTGCTGCGCAACGTGTCCTGGGGCGTGCTGCCGTTGGTGGCAGGTCTGTTCGTGCTGGTCGAAGGCGTGGCACAGACCGGCGTGATACAGATGGCGGCCAGTGCGCTGGAGTCCCTTGCCCGCACCTCACCGCAGCAGGCCGGGTGGCTGGCCGGCTCGGCCGCAGCCCTGCTCAGCAACCTCGCCAACAATCTGCCGGTGGGCCTGGCCGCAGGCTCACTGGGGCAGATGGCCGACCTGCCGGCGCAGACGCGCGCGGCACTGCTGATTGGTGTAGACCTCGGCCCGAACCTGTCGGTGACCGGTTCGCTGGCGACCCTGCTGTGGTTGGTGGCCCTGCGTCGCGAAGGCGAACATGTCAGCGGGCTCGACTTCCTGCGCATCGGCGTACTGGTGATGCCGCCCGCGCTGCTTGGGGCATTGCTGCTGCTCTGAGCCATCGCTGGCCCGGCACAGGGTTCAGTGCGGCTGCCTGCGCGAGCGGAACGCCGCCACCTTCATGCGGTTTCCGCACTGGGCCATGCTGCACCAGCGCCGCCAGTCACTTCACATGGTGAACCACGGTACTCGGCCATAGTGGCCGTAGTTCGTCATCATGTTGAGCGTTCATGGCAGCAGTCCGCGCGCACCTCAAGCATTTGCCTCGCCGGTGGCGCACAGCGCTCTACATCCTGCTCGGCCTCTACGCAGCCTATCTGTTGGCGGGCAACGTCTTCCTCAACACGCCGCTGTTCGACAACGTCACCAACCGCAAGCCGCAGAAGTTCGTGATGACCACGGGCCCGGCGATCACACTGGTGCCGGGCCACGTGATCGCCTGGAACGTGCACATGCGCGGCCACGTCAACCACACGGTCTATGTGCTGCATGCGGAACGTGCCAGTGCGCGCCTTGCCCTCCTCCCCCTGTTCCGGCGCGAAGTCCGGGTGCCGCGGCTGCAGGCGACCGGTGTTTCGGCCGACGTCAGTCGCGTCGATCAGGTCGTCCCCTCGCCCCCCCGCGGCACCCGCGGGTGGACGCTGCGCTTCAACGCCATCCATAGCGACAGCATCCGCAGTGCCCGGCTGGGCAAGCTGCTGATCATCGGCAAGGGAGCCGGAACGGTCGGTTTCCTCAAGCAACTGCGCGGCGGTCCGTCGGAACTGTTCGATTCCCAGGTCCGCTTCGATGCCGCCGACGTCAGCTATGACGGCGTCCAGCTGCTGGGGGACACAGAACTCACGTCCCGCTTCAGCTATCCCCGCCATTTCCGCGACCAGGCGCCCGGCCTGGCCAAACTGGGCCTGTTGCGGGCTGCGCTCAAGGTCAACGCACGAAGCCAGGGGCTGCGCCTGGATACCGGCCTGGCGCAGCCGCGGATCGCCAGTGCCCCGGTGCCGGGGCGACTGCAGATGGACATCCGCATGGACCATGGACGCCTGCAGCCCGGCAGCCACGCGCTGTGGCACGTGCCCCTGCTGCTCGGTGACGGCGCTCCCGGCCGTGGCGTTCTGGCCCTGCAGCTCAACACCGCCGACGACATTCGGCTGCAGGCCCGGCTGCCTCCCAAGGAAGGAACGGGCGCAGCGCTGGACGCCGATCTGCGGATTGCTGGCCGTGAGATTCCTTTCCGCCAGATCGACCAGTTGATCGAACGGACCTCGGGAACGGTGCGCGGCGAGTGGACCTTCACCTCACTCAACTGGATCCCCGCGCTGTTCGTTCGCAAACCCTGGCTGCAGCTCGATGGCGGCGGCGTCCTGCAGGCGGATCTGAAGCTCCGCAACGGTGAACTGGTGGCGGGCAGCACGGTCGACATTCCCTCCGCCAAAGCGGTTGCCGGTATTGCCGGCGTGACGATGGCGGGCACGGCCAGCGCGCATGGTGAGCTCAAGGACGGATCGCCCACCCGCGCCGAGCTGTCGGTACGCCTGCCCCGCTTCACTGCCAACCCGACGGACGCGCCGCGCACACGGCTGTTCGATGGCCGCGATCTGCAGGTGACGCTGAGCGGTGACGGCCGTATCCGCGAGCTGCGCAACGGTGTGCGCGCGCACCTGCGTTTCAGTGACGCCACCATTCCGGACCTGGCGGCCTACAACCGCTATCTGGGCACGGACCAGGTACGGCTGCTCGGCGGCACCGGCCAGGTGAGCGGCGAGATGCGGCTGGACACCAATGGTCGCATCGGCCAGGGCAGCGCCCGCCTGCTGGGCCGGCAGGCACGTGCGCAGGTCGCCGGGCTGTCACTGGCCGGCGACGTGCAGCTGGATGCAGCCCTGCGCCGCGGCAACTTCACTGACCGCCATTTCGACGTCTCCGGCAGCACCGTCGAGCTGCGCAACATCCAGATCGCCGGTGTCGCACGCAAGACGCCGTGGCGCGGACGTATCGACATCCAGTCCGGGCGCATCGATGCACAGTCGCCGTTCCAGGTGGACGCACGTGGCGCCGTGGCAATGAGCGATGCCTCGCCCCTGCTGGCGGTGTTTGCCGAGCGCGGCGACTATCCGCGCTGGGTGCTGTCGCTGCTCGACGCTGGCCAGGTCGATGCGCAGACCGCACTGCGCTGGCGGCCGGGGCATCTCACCCTGGACGAGCTGACTGCGGAGAATGACCGGTGGTCCGTCCGCGCCCGCCTCGATCTTCCCGGTCAGCACAAGCGCGGCGATCTCTATCTGCGCTGGGGCGTGCTCGGCGCCGGCCTCGAGCTCGACGGCGAGCAGCGCCGCTGGCACCTGGCAAAGGCCCGCGAGTGGTTTGATGAGCGCCCCTCCCTGCTGCCCGCCTCGGCGGCACCTGCGCAACAAGCGCCTGGGGACTGACGGCCGGCGCTGCATCCAAACGTGCCACTCGTTCGTATTGGTTCGAGACCCACGCGAGGATGCCCGATGAAACGAACAACGCAGGCCCTTGGACTGGCCGGCTGGCTTACGCTGACCTTCGTGGCAGCGGCGCTTGGCGCACGGGCCTCGATCTCGGCATCGGACTTCTACTCCACCCTGTCGCTGCCCGCGTGGGCGCCTCCCGCCGGGCTGTTCGGACCGGTCTGGACGGTGTTGTACGCGCTGATGGCAGTGGCCGCGTGGCTGGTCTGGCGCGAGAAGGAACGGCGCCCCAACACGGTGGCATTGGCGCTCTACGTCGTGCAGCTGGCAGCCAACACCGCATGGAGCTGGTTGTTCTTTGGATGGAAACAGGGTGCGCTCGCCTTCGTGGATATCCTGGCCCTGCTGGCGCTCATCATCGCCACCGTGATTGCCTTCGCGCGCGTCCGGACGCTGGCGGCGATCCTGCTACTGCCCTATCTGCTGTGGGTAGGGTTCGCCGCCGTACTCAACTACGCGGTGTGGCAGGCCAACCCCGGGGCCCTGTAAGGCGGTGCGCGCTTCAGGCGGTTGCTTCAGGCGCAGGCTGCCAGCTGCGCAGGGTCGCGCCCTTCAGCGACTGCTGCCCGCAGCCGGTCGGGCAGCGCAGCACGCGGATGGCCGACATACTGACCAGGCCCTGCCCCTCCACCGCCTTGAACACCGTCTCGCAGCGCAGGCAGCGTGCCACCATGGAATACAGGTGAACGATGCGGCGGGTGCCGGGGTCCTGCAGAAGATCCACATCCAGCAGCTGGAACTGGCAGCTGTCCGGCATCGCGCGCATGGAGTGGGACGTGTTCGGGGGTGTGTGCAGGTTCACGACGGAGCGCCAGTGGAAGTGTCCTGCGTACGTTATGGAAACCGGCGTGCAGCGGGTGTGCAGTGCACATGCAGTGACCGCGAAATCTTGTGCGGGCCGCGGACCGATTCTGCTAGGGTGCCGCAGATGCAAAGTCCATTGCCGTCCTCCGATCCACCCGCCCGCTGCCAGCAGTCTGCCGGTAGTCCGTTGAGCGTGTACCTGAGGGACGCCACGCGGTCGGTGCACGGCAGCCTCGATGCGTTCCTGATCGGGCAACGCCTGTTCGAATCCACATTGCGCTACGGGCGCTTTCTCCAGGTCCAATGGCATTTCCACCACGCCGCCGCGCCGCTGTACATGGACGGGCTGATGCTTCCGGCAACGGCACGACTGCAGCTGGTTGAACAGGATCTGCTGGATATGGGCGCCCCGCTGCCACGCGCGCATGCCTGGCGTCCCAGGCTGCAGCACGCATCCCGTGCGTCGGCATTGGGTTGGCTGTATACCGTCGAGGGTTCTGCCCTGGGTTCGGCCGTCCTGCTCAAGTACGCCGCCGCGCTGGGGCTGGGTGCCGGCCATGGCGCCCGTCACCTTGCACCTTCGCCTGCAGGCGTGGCCGAGCAATGGCGGATCACCCGCGCGCATCTGGATGCGGAACCCCTCACGCAGCAGCAACGCCAGCAGGCCTGCAGCGCGGCTCAACAGGCGTTTGCATTCGTGCGGCGTTGCGCAGCTGAAGTGTTCAGCAATGCGTGAACAGGCATTCACATCGTCCGGACGGTATGCGGCAGCAGCATTTTCCGTCACCATTCCATTCCGCCCGGCCCGTCACGAATCATGAGTACCGCCCTTGATGCCTTCCGCTGATCGCACCTGGAACGATGCACTGTCGGACTGTGCGCGGGAACCCATCCACACACCGGGCGCCATCCAGCCCTACGGCGTGCTGCTGGTGCTGGATCCGCTGACGCTGCTGGTGCGGGAATGTGCCGTTAGCCAGCCCATCGCGCTGCGCCAGTACGGTGATCCGTTGATGCAGCATGTCGAGAACGCACTGGGCGGTGTGATCGGCCCCTTCGTACATCGCCTGCGGCACATCGCACCCGGCGGCACGCTGCACCTGGGCGCGGTCCACCTGGATGGGCTGGGGCGCCACCAGTTGCTCGCGCATCGTTCAGATGACGATCTTCTGATCGAACTGGAAGCCCCCGTTGCCGGTCAACCCGCCTCGCTGGAGGAGCTGTACCCCGCGATCCGCGAACTGATGCTCGCCATCGAGGGGGCCGCGACGGTCGAGGATCTCTGCCAGCTGGCGGCTGCGCACATACGCAGGATCGCCGGATTCGACCGTACCCTCGTCTACCAGTTCGACGCCGGCTGGAATGGAACCGTCGTGGCCGAAGATGGCAACGGCATCCTGCCTTCGTATCTTGATCTGCGCTTCCCGGAATCGGATATTCCGGCGCAGGCGCGCGCCCTGTATCTGCATAACCGGGTGCGGCTGATCGCCGATTGCGATTACACGCCCGTGCCCCTGGTGCGGGCCGGGCATCATCGCCAGGCCCCGCCCACCGACCTGAGCCTTTCCACGCTCCGCAGCGTCTCGCCGGTGCACCTGCAGTACATGCGCAACATGGGCACGGCGGCATCGATGTCGGTCTCGCTGATCCACGAGGGACAGCTGTGGGGGCTGGTGTCGTGCCACAGCGCACAGCCGCGCCGGCTGCCCTATCACGTGCGCACGGCCTGCGAGTTCATGGGGCAGATCCTGTCGCTGCAGATCGCACTGAAGCAGCGCGCACGCGCCGTGGAGGAACGGGTCGGGCGCCGGTCCTTGCTGGTCAAGCTGCTGGGCCGCATGGCCGGCGACGAGGACTTCATGGCCGCGCTCCGCCGCGACCCCGACAGCCTGCTTTCACTGACCGGCGCGCAGGGCGCGGCCATCGTGCACAGGAACGACTGCGTGCGCCTGGGCCAATGCCCCGGGAATCCGGAGGTACTTGCGCTGGCACAGTGGCTCGCGACCGCGCACGTGGGCGAGGAAATGTACGTCACCGATCATCTGACCGCGGCCTGGCCGCCTGCGGAGCAGTTCAGCGATGTTGCCAGCGGCGTGATCGCCGTATCCATCTCCCAGCTGCATGACAGCTACCTGATGTGGTTCCGCCCAGAGGTGGTACGCACGGTCAGATGGGGTGGCGATCCACGCAAGAGCGCAGGCGGCAGCGACGCCCTGTCGCCACGGCATTCATTCGAGGCATGGAAAGAGACCGTGCAGCAGCGCAGCCTGCCGTGGAACGAGGCCGACTGCGATGCGGCGCTCGAGATGCGCAACGCCATCGTCGACATCGTGCTGCGCAAGGCGGAAGAGATGGCCGAACTGAACGAGCAGCTGATGCGCAGCAACAAGGAGCTGGAAGCGTTCTCGTATTCCATCAGCCATGATCTGCGCGCCCCGTTCCGGCATATCGTGGGCTATTCCGAACTGCTGGGCAGCTCGGCAGCCGAGCGCTTGAACGAGACCGAGCGGCGTTTCCTCGACACCATCGTTGATTCGGCCAAATCGGCCGGCACGCTGGTGGATGATCTTCTGAGCTTCTCCCAGATGGGCCGCTCGACGCTGGGTCGCGCACGCATCGACATGGCAGCCATGGTGGAGGATGTGCGGAAGATGCTGGAGTTCGAATACCACGGACGCGACGTCCACTGGCAGATCGGGGACCTGCCCCAGGTTGAGGCCGACCCCACCATGATGCGCCTGGTCTGGCAGAACCTGCTGTCCAATGCAGTGAAGTTCACCCGCGAGCGCACGCACGCGGTGATCGCAGTGGCGCACGAGCGCTCGGAAAGCGAGGATGTCTTCACTGTGCGCGACAACGGCTGCGGCTTCGACATGCGCTATGTGGACAAGCTGTTCGGCGTGTTCCAGCGGCTGCACCATGTCGAGGAATTCGAAGGTACCGGCATCGGCCTGGCCAACGTGCGCCGCATCATCGGCCGCCATGGCGGCCGCACCTGGGCCGAGGGCGAGCCGGGCAAAGGCGCCACCCTCCATTTCACCCTGCCCCTGCATTCTGGAGATGTTCAATGAGGGACCTGCGGCCGATCCTGCTTGTCGAGGACAGCCCCAAGGATGCTGAGTTGACCCTGGCCGCGCTGTCGCGTTGCCAGCTGCTCAATGATGTCATCCATGTGCGTGACGGCGCCGAGGCGCTGGACTATCTGCGATGCGAGGGCGCCTTTTCCGGTGCCCGCCATGGCGGCCCCGTGGTCGTGCTGCTCGATCTCAAGCTGCCGAAGGTCAATGGACTGGAGGTGCTCGAGCAGGTTCGTGGCGATCCCGTTCTCAGCAGCACCCCGATCGTGATGCTGACCTCGTCGCGGGAGGAGCAGGATCTGATCCGCAGCTATGAACTAGGGGTCAACGCGTTCGTGGTCAAGCCCGTGGATTTCAAGGAATTCTTCGACGCGATCCAGGGTCTTGGCATGTTCTGGGGAATCACCAATCAACCACCGCCGCATCGCCCGAACGGCTCGGGACACCACCATGGGTGATATCACCGACCGCGGCGAGCGCCTGCGCATCCTCATGCTGGAGGACAGCGCACTCGATGCGGAGCTAATCTCCGCCCAGCTGCTGCGGGCCGGCCTGGATTTCGAGGCGGAGCGCGTATGGACGCGTCGGGGCTTCCTCGATGCCATCGACAGCGGCACGCATGACGTCATCCTCGCCGATCATGTATTGCCCGGCTTCGATGGCGATGCGGCCCTGGCCCTGGCGCGCGAACGCGTCCCCCATACGCCATTCATTTTTGTTTCCGGCACGCTTACCGAAGAACTGGCGGTGCAGGCCCTGACCCGTGGCGCGCGCGACTACGTGGTGAAGCAGCGGCTGCAACGACTGCCGGACGCGATACGGCGTGCACGGCAGGAGGCCCACGAGCGTGGCGAGCTGGCCCAGGCCCAGGCGGCACTGAATGACAGCCAGGCGCAGTTGCAGCAGATCACCGACGTGGTTCCGGCGCTGATCGCGCAGTTCGATCACGAACACCGCTTCCGCTTCGCCAACCGTGCGTTTCTCGACTGGCACGGGGTAAGCCTGGCCGAGCTGCAGGGACGGACTGCGCGCGAGATCAGCGGGATTTCAGCCTTCGAGGAGGCGCTGCCCAGCCTGCAGCAGGTCCTCCAGGGAGAGCGCGCCAACTTCCAGGCACGTCTTGCCCATCGCAGCGGTGAGACACGCTTCGTACAGATGGACTGCGTACCGGAGCGCGCAGCCGATGGCCGCGTGGTCGGCTACATCTGCGTGGGCGGCGACGTTTCCCAGCTCAAGCGCGCCGAACTGGCCCTGCGCGAGGACAACCAGTCGCTGGAGCGGCAGGTTCAGGCGCGCACCGCCGAGCTCCGGGCCAGCAAGCGACGTCTGCAGTCCATCTTCGAGTCCAGCTTCCAGCATCAGGTGCTGCTTGACCTGTCCGGGCGTGTCGTCGACGCCAACGTCGCCTCGCTGGCCGCGGTGCTGGCCGAGAAGGCGCAGGTTGTGGATACCCCCTACTGGCAGACGCCCTGGTTCACCACCACGCCCGGAATGAGCGAGGTGATCGACAAGGCGGTTGCCGATGCCGTAAGTGGGCGCAGCTCCCTGCACTCGCTCGAACTGGAGCTGCCCACCGGCCGGCGAAGTTTCGACGTTTCATTCCGTCCGTTGCAGGACGGCGCAGGCGAGGTCACCGCGGTGGTGTCCGAAGCCGTGGAGACCACCGCACGACTACAGGCAGAGCATGCACTTCGGCAGGCGCAGAAGATCGAGGCCGTCGGGCAGCTGACCGGCGGCATCGCCCATGACTTCAACAATATCCTGACGGTCATCTCCGGCAACGTCGAGCACGCGATGCTGTTGAGCGGCCATCCTGGAGCGTCGGCCGAGGCGACCACACGCGCACTGGACAACGCCCTGAAGGGCGTCTCGCGCGCGGCAAGCCTGACCCAGCGGCTGCTGGCCTTCGCGCGCCGCCAGCCGCTGCGCAGCCAGGCCGTCAATCTCAACGACTGCATGCTCGGAATGCAGGACATGCTGCAGCGGGCGCTGGGCGAGCTGGTGCGACTGGAGATCAGCACGGCTGCCGGCATCTGGTGCGTGGAACTGGACGTCGCGCAGCTGGAGGCCTCCGTGCTCAACCTCGCGGTGAATGCACGCGATGCGATGCCCAGCGGCGGCAGGCTGAAGGTCGAGATCGACAACAGCCATCTCGACGGCGACTATGCCGCCCTGTTCCCCGATGCGGCTCCGGGCGAGTACGTGATGCTGCGCGTCCGCGACAACGGCCACGGCATGCCGGCCGATACGCTGGCGCGGGTGTTCGAGCCGTTCTTCACCACGAAACAGGTGGGGCGTGGCACGGGCCTGGGGCTCTCCATGGTGCATGGTTTCGTCAAGCAGTCCGGCGGCCACGTCCTGATCGACTCCGTGGAGGGCGGAGGAACCAGCATCACCATGATGTTCCCGCGCTCGCCGCTGCCACTGCCCTGTGAATCTCCCGCGCCGGCAGCGGGCCTGGCCGGCTATGAACAGCGCGGCGAGACCATCCTGGTCGCTGAAGACAATGACGATGTCCGCGCATACACCGTCGACGCCCTGCGCCAGCTGGGCTACCGCGTGCTGGAGGCACATGACGGGCCGTCCGCGCTGCGCCTGCTGGAACGCCCGGACGCGCGCATCGATCTGCTGTTCTCCGATATCGTGATGCCCGGCATGTCCGGCTGGGAACTGGGTCGCGAAGTCCGGGAGCGCTGGCCTGAGGTGGCGATTCTGTTCACATCCGGCTATCCGCGCGATCATGACGCCCCCGGGGGCGCGGGCCGCTCTGCGGCGCTGCTGAGCAAGCCATTCACGCGCGCCGATCTGGCCGAATCGATCCGCGGCGTGCTGGCGTCCTCCAGCTGACGGACCGGGGCGCGCGCCGGCTCAGGGGCCTTGCCTGGTTCCGAGCCGGTTGATCTGCGCGCACTCAACGACGCCCGGCGGCTGTGGCATGTCGGCCAGTGCAACCATCGCCCGCCCCAGGGCCAGATTGCTGGTCGCGATGGAAGGGGCCATGCGTGCGACCAGCCCCAGCACCGGGGCGCCGACACCATAGAGTGGCTTCATCCACGAATGCACCGTGCCTGTACCTGCAACAGGCTGGACACCGCCTGGTCGCAACATCACCGTACGGATCGGCAAGCGGGCCAGCGCCTGTTCGGTCTGCCCCTTCACCCGCAATGGCATGATGCGGCTCTGCGGATCAGCATGAGCCCCGGACACGTACAGAAAGCGCCCCTGCGGACATGCCTGGGCGAACGCCGAAGCCACGGCAAGCGTGGCATCGAAGGTCACCGCGCGGTACTCGGCTTCGCGGGTTCCCACCGGCGGCGCTCCGGCGCAGTAAAGGCAGGCGTCGAATCCCGAAAACAGGTCAACACTGCCGGCGGCCTGCCGGAAATCGGCGAGCAGCAGTTCGGCGACCTGCTGCCCCGGCCGGCTGCCCGGCCTGCGGACCAGTGCCGTGACACGCTGCACCCGGGGCGATTCCAGGCAGGCCAGGACAACGCCCTGCCCCACCAGCCCTGTTGCACCGGCAACGAGCAGCTTCATGCGACCAGGGGCGGCGTGACTGTCCACGGGGCTCAGAGTTTCACGAAACGCTGGATGCGGCGCGCCAGCCAACCACTGAACACCAGCGGGGCATCCAGCGCGGACACACAGATGCAGGGCACGCCCGGCGCCGTCACCGGCTGGTGCTCAACGTCCTCGTCAAGATCCGCGACATCGCCAGGCGCGAACAGGCCCAACGCATCGTTGTAGGAACCGCGCAGGATCTGCGTCAGTTCGCTCTGTCCGTGGCTGTGCATCGGCAGGCACTTTCCGGGGGCGATCTTCAGCATGATCAACGATGGCATCTGTTCGGCCCGGATGCAGTGCACGCCAGGCGCGATCCAGCGCCAACGCAGCGCTGCCAGTGACCTGCCGAAATACGGGTGCAGCGATGCCGGCAGGTAGTCCGGATCAGCCTCAGGCCGTTCATGCGGCACCTCCCGCGGCGATGATGGCTCGGCCGCTGCTGAGACCGCCTGCGAGGACAGATGGGCCAGCATGGCCTCGCGCAGGGCGTCCCGGCGGTCTTCGGCAAGCGCAGGCTGGGTGTATTCCAGCAGCGCCGAACCGATCGCCTCAGCCTCCCGCAGGCGCTGCCGGCACACCGGGCAGCGCTCGAGATGCGTGCCGGCGACGATACTCAGTGGCGCCGGCAGTGCGCCGGCCGCATAACTCATCAACGTCGATTCGTGCAGATGGTGGTGCGGGCTCATTGCGCACCTCCGATCCGCGACTGCAGGCGCAGGAATGCGCGGCGGAGATGCGACTTCACGGTCCCCAGCGGCATGCCCAGAATGGAGGCGATCTCACCGTGGCTCTTGGCCTCGAAGTACGACATCCGGACCATGCGCGCCTGCACGGCCGGCAGTTCGTTGATGCGCTGGCGCAGCCGTGCATGGTCGGCAAACTGCTCGGCGCTGCTGCGCTCGACCAGGTCCGCGGCAGCGGCCTCTTCGACGGCCGCCTGGACCTGCATCCAGCTGCGCTCGCGCCGGACCCGGTCGATATGCAGGTTGCGGGCGATCCGGTAGAGCCATGTACTCAGTGCCGCCTGCGCCGGATCGTAGTCTCCAGCGCGCAGCCACACCTTCAACAGGCATTCCTGCGCAAGCTCTTCAGCCACGGCATCCGGCACGCCGAGTCCGCGCAGATAGACGCACAACCTGGGCATGAAGTGGTCATAGATGCGCATGAAGCAGTCGCGGTCGCGCAACCGCGCCACCGCGTCCATGTCACCGGTCC
Source organism: Stenotrophomonas sp. STEN225 (assembly GCF_056756445.1). Lineage (NCBI taxonomy): Bacteria > Pseudomonadati > Pseudomonadota > Gammaproteobacteria > Lysobacterales > Lysobacteraceae > Stenotrophomonas > Stenotrophomonas sp. STEN225. Next base: position 129,472 of record NZ_JBRRBV010000006.1, read on the forward strand.
AGTTCAGTGCGTCAGTGCTGGGCTGCTGGGAACTGGACACGAGGCGGGCGGTGTCGAAGGGAACGGGAGGGCTGGCGGCGTCAGGGTACATCTGCGGTCGCGGCGGGCTGGTGAAGGTCTGTCCTGAGTACGGGCCATGGGCCCGTTTGGATGCAGCACCGACCTGCATCCAGCAACGGCCCTGCCGCGTATGCCAGAACACATCCCGCCGGAGCGCCTTCGATGCGCCTCACCTTCCTGCTGCTGTACCTGCCCTGCCCCGCCCTCGCGGCCACCCTGCTGCACAACGAGGGCATCGCCACCCTGCCGGATGGCCGGGTGGCCTACCGCGAGATGCACTGGCAGCGGGGCGCCACGGAAGGCGCCGAGCGCTGGGTCCAGTACCTGTGCCCGGACGGCCAGCCCTTTGCAAGAAAACACATGGCGGCCACGGATCGACCGCTGGCGCGCGGCTACCGGCTGCTCGACCAGCGCTCCGGTCAGCAGGCTGACGTGGAGATGTCCAGCGATGCAGTCCGCATCTCGTGGAAGGAGAGTGCCTCGTCCACATCGCGGCAGGCACGCCTGCCAGCGCCTGCCGGTGCAGTCGTCGATGCCGGCTTCGATGCGGCCGTGCGCCAGCACTGGACACCGCTGCTGCAGGGAGCCGAGGTGACCCTGCCCTTTCTCGTCCCCGGGCGCCAGCGCTTCTATCCGGTCAAGGTCAGCTGGCGTGGTGCGAACCGCTGGCGCGGGCTGGCTGCACAGTCATTCGAGGTCCAGCTGGACACCTGGTATGGCGGCGTGGCCCCACGCCTGTCACTGGTCTACGCCGAGGCCGATCGTCGCCTGCTGGAGTTCCGCGGCACCAGCAACCTGCGCGATGCACGTGGCACTTACCCCGCCGTGGTGGTGCGCTTCGACAGCCCGCCTGCGCCCCAGCCGGACAGCCAGTGGCAGCAGGCGTGGGCGCGGCCTCTGGTCGCCGGGTGCGCCGTTACGGCGAAGTGAAGACAAACAGGAAGACGAAGAATCTGCAACGAGGCGCATCCATTTCCCGCCCTGCTGCGTAGAGAAACACACGCCTCTCTCGAGATCCGCCCCATGGCTTCCGCAGCGCCCCTCCGCAGCCGACGCGAACGCCTTCTGAGCACCATCCGGCGCTGGTTCGACGCCGGCACTGCAATGGACACCGACAGTGGGCGTGCGGATCGGATCGACTGGCTGCGCGCGGTGCCATTCGCACTGATGCACCTGGCCTGCCTCGGCGTGATCTGGGTGGGGGTGTCCTGGATCGCCGTGGCCGTGGCAGCTGCGCTCTACGCGATCAGGATGTTTGCGATCACCGCGTTCTATCACCGCTACTTCTCGCATCGAACCTTCCAGGCGCCGCGCTGGGTGCAGTTCGTATTCGCGGTGATCGGCGCCTCCAGCGTGCAGCGCGGCCCGCTGTGGTGGGCCGCGCACCACCGGCATCACCACCGCCACGCCGACCAGCCGCAGGACCCCCATTCCCCACGCCAGCGCGGATTCTGGCGCAGTCACATGGGCTGGTTCCTGACCCGCGAGGCGTTCACCACCGACCTTGCCCGGGTGCCTGATCTGGCCCGGTTCCCGGAACTGCGCTGGCTGGACCGCTTCGACATCGCGGTGCCGGTACTGCTGGCGGCAGGCCTTTATGTACTGGGCGAACTGCTCGAACGGGCAGCGCCCGGCCTGCACACGTCCGGGCCACAGCTTCTGGTCTGGGGCTTCTTCGTTTCCACCGTCGTCCTGTTCCATGCCACGGTCACCATCAACTCGCTGGCGCATCGCTTCGGCCGGCGCCGCTTCGATACCCGTGACGACAGCCGCAACAATCTGTGGCTGGCACTGCTGACCTTCGGCGAGGGTTGGCACAACAATCATCACTTCTTTCCCGGCTCGGTCAGGCAGGGCTTCCGCTGGTGGGAGGTGGACATGACCTGGTACGGGCTGCGCGCAATGGCCGCCCTGCGGCTGGTCAGCGGACTCAAACCCATCCCAGCGTGGGTCCTGGACAAGGCGAGATACTGACATGCGCATCGCAGTCATCGGCTCGGGAATCTCTGGTCTGGCCAGTGCATGGTGGCTGGACGGCGAACATGACGTCACGTTGTTCGAGGCCAACGACTATCTCGGCGGACACACCCACACCCACGACATCGAGCTGGGCGGGACGCGGATGGCTGTGGACACCGGGTTCATCGTGTTCAATCCGCTGCACTATCCGCTGCTGAGCGCGCTGTTCGACGAGCTGGGCGTCACCTCGCGGCCCACCACCATGAGTTTCTCCATGCACAGCGAGCGTTCGGGCGTGGAGTACAACGCCACCTCGCTGGACGGCCTGTTCTGCCAGCGACGCAACCTCGTTTCGCCGCGCTTCTGGGGAATGCTCTCCGACCTGCGGCGCTTCTATCGCGATGCGCCGCTGCTGCTGGCCGAGCGGGAAGGCCCAACGCTGGGCGACTATCTGCGCAGCCAGCGCTATGGCAAGGCCTTCGTCGACGAGCATCTGCTGCCGATGGCGTCGGCGTTGTGGTCGTCGCCGACGGCGACCGTCCTGGACTTCCCCGCACGCTACCTGGCCCAGTTCATGGCCAACCACCAGATGCTGCAGATGACCGGCCGCGCGCCGTGGCGCGTGGTGGAAGGTGGTTCGGCGCGCTACGTGGACGCCCTGCGCCGCCGCTGGCGGGTGCACGAGCGCCTGGAGTGTCCCGTCCTCGCCGTCGAGCGGATGCCCTGGGGCGCGCGCGTGCACAGCGCTGCGGGCGTGGAAGGATTCGATGAAGTGATCCTCGCCTGCCACAGCAACCAGGCGCTGGCACTGCTGGCCGATGCCGATCCGATCGAGCGTGACGTACTCGGTGCCATCCGCTACCAGCCCAACGACGTCGTACTGCACACCGATGCATCCCTGCTACCCCGTAACCGCAAGGCATGGGCTGCATGGAACGCGCATGTGCCGCGCGATCCCGCCGCTCCCTGCACCGTGAGCTACTGCATGAACCTGCTGCAGGGACTGCCCGGCGACATCCCGCTGGTCGTGACGCTCAACCGCACCGAGGCGATCGACCCACGCCGCATACTGCGTAGAATGAGCTATGCACACCCGGTGCACGATCATGCTGCGGTCCGAGCCCAGCAGCGCTGGGCCGACGTACAGGGCCGCCGCCACACCTGGTTCGCCGGAGCCTACTGGGGGTGGGGTTTCCACGAAGATGGCATCCGCAGTGCCCGTCGTGTCGTCGACGCGATGCGCACCTGTTCGCCGCAGCCACGTCTCATGACGCAGGACGAGGCCGCCGCATGAGCGCCAGCGCCCTCTACTTCGGCCACGTGATACACCGCAGGCACCAGCCGCACGCGCACGCCTTCCGCTACCCGGTCGCGCAGCTGCTGCTTGATCTCGACGAGCTGGACACGATCTTTGCCGGACGATGGCTGTGGTCCTTGAACCGCCGCAATCTGGCGGAGTTCCGGCGCAGCGACTACTTCGGTGACCCCTCGATGCCGCTTCCCGAGGCGGTCCGCCGCCATGTCGCAGGCGTGCGGGGTCATCGCCCGGCGGGCCCCATCCGCCTGCTGACCCATCTGCGCTTCGGCGGGCACGTCTTCAACCCGGTCAGTTTCTATTACTGCTACCAGCCTGACGGCAGCACACTGGACTGCATCGTGGCCGACATCACCAATACGCCCTGGAAAGAGCGCCACGCCTACGTCCTGTCAGTGGAAGAAGCGGCCAGCGAGCCGGGCTCACTGCGCTGGCAGTTCCAGAAGCGCTTCCATGTGTCGCCCTTCATGGCGATGGACTGCACCTACGACTGGCGGTTCAGCACGCCCGGCGAGGACCTCAGGGTCCACATGCAGGTTCTGCAGGAGGGCGTGCGCCAGTTCGACGCCACGCAGCACATGCAGCGACGACCGCTGGACGGGCGCGGCCTGGCGAAGGTGCTCACCCTGTATCCCCTGATGACCGTGCAGGTCGTTGCGGCGATTCACTGGCATGCGCTGCGGTTGTGGCTCAAGCGCAACCCGGTCCATGACCACCCCTCACTTGCCGGAAAACCGCGATGAACGAGATGACTCCATCGGCAGCCATGCCCCGGGCCGGCGCGCTCGACGCATACCTGCGCCAACGCCTGCTGTCCCAGCTTGCGCCGCTGCGCGAAGGCCAGCTGCGGGTACGGGATGCCCTCGGCGAAACACTGCTGGGCGACGCTGCGGGGGAACTGCATGTCACTGTGACCATCGATGACCCGGCGTTCTACCGCAAAGTCGCCGCACAAGGCAGCGTAGGCGCCGGCGAGAGCTACATCCATGGCGACTGGCAATGCGACGACCTGGTTGCGCTGGTACGCCTGCTGGTGCGCAACCGCGATCTGCTGGACGGCATGGAACGTGGCCCGGCGCGCATCGGCGGCTGGCTGCTGCGCGGCTGGAACCGGCTGCGCCGCAACAGCCGCGAAGGCAGCCGACGCAACATCGCGGCTCACTACGATCTCGGCAACGACTTCTTCGCCCTGTTCCTGTCAACGGACCTGATGTATTCATCGGCGCTGTTCGCCAGCGAGCAGGACACGCTCGAGGACGCCTCGCGGCGCAAGCTCGATCGCATCTGCCAGCAGCTGCGCCTGGCACCCGGAGACCGGGTGGTCGAGATCGGCACGGGCTGGGGCGGATTCGCACTGCATGCCGCGCAGCATTACGGCTGCCATGTCACTACCACCACGATCTCCGCCGAGCAGCATGCGCTGGCCACGGCGCGGGTGCGCGCCGCGGGCCTGGAGGATCGCATCACCCTGCTGATGAAGGACTATCGCGACCTCGACGGGCAGTACGACAAGCTGGTCTCGATCGAGATGATCGAAGCGATCGGCGCCCAGTATCTGGACACCTACATGGCCACCCTGCAACGGCTGCTCAAGCCGGACGGGCTGGCCCTGCTGCAGGCGATCACCATTGAAGACCACCGCTACGAGCAGGCGCGCCGAAGCGTGGACTACATCAAACGCCACGTGTTCCCCGGCAGCTTCATCCCTTCCATCAACGCGATCATGGCCGCCAAGACCCGTGCCAGCGATCTGCAGCTGCTGGCGCAGCAGGACTTCGGTCATTCCTATGCGCTCACGCTGCGGGCGTGGCGCCAGCGATTCCTCGCACAGCTTCCCGCAGTGCATGCGCAGGGGTTCGACGCGCGGTTCTGCCGTCTGTGGGAGTTCTACCTGGCCTACTGCGAGGGCGGCTTCCTGGAACGTTCGATCGGCGTTTCACACCTGCTGCTGGCACGCCCCGGCCATCGGGGCAGCGCGCACGCCACGGGTGCACACTGACATGCGCCGCACCTGGCTCAATCTGCTCGGCAACCAGGCGGTCTGGCTGTGCGCGGTCGCTGGCGCCGGGCGCGGGCTGCAATGGCCAGCACTGCTGGCCGCCACACTGTTCGTGGCCAGCCAGCTCAGCACCAGTCCCCTGCCCCGGGTCGAGCTCCGCCTGCTGGTCCTGGCCCTGGCCTGTGCGTGGCTAGTCGATGGCGCCGCTGCCGCCGCGGGCGTGGTGCGTTATGCCGCTGCGCCCCTGGGCTGGGTACCACCGCCCTGGATCCTCGCACTCTGGGCGTCCTTCGCGATGACGATCAATGCATCGATGGCCTTCCTGCAGCGGAACACGGTGCTGCCCGTGTGCTTTGGCCTGCTGCTTGCCCCGCTGGCGTACCTGTCCGCCAGCCGCGGCTTCGACGCCGTGCAGCTTTCGCCCCCGGCCTGGAAAGGCCTGCTGACGCTCGGTATCGGCTGGAGCATCGCCCTGCCGCTGCTGTGTATCGCTGCGCGTCGCTGGTCGAGGCCCGCCATCCGCCCACCGTTTGCCGGAGCCCAACCATGAACGCCCTGCCCTGGGTTGCCCTGTATGCCCTGCTCATCATGGCCTGGGGATGGGCATGGCAACGCCGTCACCGCAACATCGGCATCGTCGATGTGCTGTGGGCGAAGGGCGTCGCTGCGTCAGCGCTGATACTGGCCCTGCTCGGTGACGGCGCCGCGCTGCCGCGTGTGGCCCTTGCGGTGCTGGGCGGCCTGTGGGGCGGCCGACTCGCGCTGCACCTGTGGGGCCGCGTGCGGCGCGAGGCCGAGGACGGGCGTTACCGATACCTGCGAGATCACTGGCAGAGCCACCAGGGCAAGATCTTCGGCTTCTTCATCGCCCAGGCGCTGCTGATCGTGCTGTTCTCCCTGCCATTCGTGGCCGTCGCCAGCAACGACTCGCCCGCCGCGGCGGGCTGGGTTGCCGCCGCTGCCGTAGTCTGGCTGTTGAGCGTCGGCGGCGAGGCGCTGGCCGACCATCAGCTCGCACGGTTCCGCGCCGACCCGGCCAACAAGGGGCGCACCTGCCGCACCGGCCTCTGGCGGTACTCGCGGCACCCCAACTACTTCTTCGAATGGCTGCACTGGTTCACCTACGTCCTGCTCGCGGTCGGCTCGCCATTGGGCTGGCTTGCCTGGACAGGACCGGTGCTGATGTACCTGTTCCTGCGCTATCTCAGCGGCATTCCCTTCACCGAGAAGCAGGCGTTGCGCAGCCGTGGTGAGGACTACCGCGACTACCAGCGCAGCACGCCGATGTTCTTCCCGTGGTTCCCGCGTTCGTCCAAGGAGCACCTGCCATGACTGTCGCCACATCACTCGCAACGCCTGCCGATCCGGAAACCGGGCTGATCGCCTGGGCCGAGCGCGGCCTCATTCCGGATGTGGCCCTGCGCTCCGGTATCCGCCGGCTGTGCGCCCAACGCCTCCAGGAAGAGAGTGCCGGGGGCATCGAGGCGCAGTCCGCGCGCTTCAACCAGTGCCTTGAGCAGTTGGCCGGCAGCCCGGTCGCGCTTCATGTCGATGCCGCCAACCGGCAACACTATGAAGTCCCCGCCGCATTCTTCCAGGCCTGCCTGGGCAAGCGCCTGAAATACAGCAGCTGCTACTACCCGAGCGGTCGCGAGACCCTGGACGAAGCCGAAGTCGCCATGCTCGAGCTCTACGGCGAGCGTGCCAGCCTGGCTGACGGGCAGCACATCCTTGAACTGGGGTGTGGCTGGGGCTCGCTGACCCTGTGGATGGCCGAGCGCTTCCCGGGCGCGCGCATCACGGCGGTGTCCAATTCGCACAGCCAGCGCCAGCACATCCTTGAACAGTGCAGGCTGCGCGGGCTGGGCAATGTCGAGGTGATCACCTGCGATGTCAACCGGCTGGAGCTGCCCGCCGGCCGTTTCGACCGCTGCGTTTCGGTGGAGATGTTCGAGCACGTCCGCAACCATGCGCAGCTGATGTCACGCATCGCGCAGTGGCTGAAGCCCGACGGCGCGCTGTTCGTGCACATCTTCGCCCACCGCACCCTGATGTACCCCTTTGAAACCGAAGGCGGCGACAACTGGATGGGGCGGCACTTCTTCACGGGTGGGCTGATGCCCGCTGCCGACACTCTGCTGCACTTCCAGCAGGACCTGCGCCTGCAGCGGCGCTGGCTGCTGGATGGCACGCATTACCAGCGTACGGCTGACCACTGGCTGGCGAACCAGGATGCCGCGCGTGAACGCATCATGCCGATCCTGGAGGCAACCTATGGCAGGTCGGCGGCAAGGCAGTGGTGGAACCGCTGGCGCATGTTCTGGATGGCCTGCGCCGAGTTGTTCGGCTACGACAACGGCCAGCAGTGGCTGGTTGCCCATTACCTGTTCCGGCCACGTTGAGGTCACCATGCGCCCCCTTCCGCTGCTCTCGTTCCTGGCGATCGCCCTGTTCGGCACCGGCTGCAGTTCAAGTGACCTGCGCCCTCTGCCGCGACCGCAGGCGGTCGACGTTCCCCGCTTCATGGGCGACTGGTACGTCATCGCCCATATCCCTTCCTGGCCGGAACGCGAAGCGTTTGACGCCATTGAAAGCTACGCGCCGCGGCCGGACGGCCGCATCCAGACCACCTTCACGTATCGCAAGGGCAGTTTCGACGCACCACAGCGATCGATGCACCCGATCGGCAGGGTCGAGAAGGAAGGCAACGGCGCCATCTGGGGCATGCAGTTCGTATGGCCCATTCAGGCCGAGTACGTCATTGCCTGGATCGATAGCGACTACCAGCAGACCATCGTGGCGCGTAGCAAGCGCGACTACGTGTGGTACATGGCGCGCACCCCGCAGGTCTCTGCGGAGGACTATGCGCATGCGGTGAAACGCATCGCCGCGATGGGATATGACACCCGCGAGCTGCGGCGCGTTCCGCAGTCACTGCGCTGACGTCCCGCACGGACCGGGCCCCGCTGCGCGGGAGCCCGGCCCTTCAGCCCGCTCAGGCTGCCAGGCGTTCGACCTGGCGACGGGTCAGGTCGTTGAAGCGGCCCAGCGACATCAGGTGCTGATGGATCAGGGCCAGCCAGCCGCTGCGGTGCCATTCGATCACGGTTTCCTCGGGCAGCGCGACGAACTTCTCGACGTCGACCACCTGGAAGCCGTTGAGGTTGAACTCCTGACCGTTCGGAGCGCGTACGGTCGCATTGCGCTCGACCAGCAGCCCCTTTTCGATGAGCGCCTTGGAGAAGGCCTGGGTCTGTTCGTGCTCGCGGGTGTACTGCCCGCAGAACTCCAGCGCCTGCTGCACCATGTCGGTGGCCTTGCCGTCGGCGAACAGCGCCTGGCCTTCCTCGCCTCCCTTGACCACGCGCGGGCTCGCTTCATCGATGCCGAGCAGGAAATCGTTGTCCGCGCCGGTGTCGATGAAGATGAAGGGGTGGCGACGCAGATAGGCCGGAATGTAGGCCTCGTCTTCCCACAGCCCGTCCTTGATGAACAGGTTCTCGTTGGTCACGCCGACGGCAGCCATCGGAACGGCGCCGGGGCCGGCGAACAGGATCGGGAAATGATGCAGTGCCAGCGAGAACTCGCCGAGCACCAGCGGAATGGCGTTGTTGCCGGCGGCGAAATCAAGCTTGCCCGGCAGGATGCGCAGGTCGGCGTGCACATCAGCCTGCAGCGGCACCGGACGGGTGTAGAACAGGGGGGTGCCGGCCTGCGCCGCTTCGGTGGTGGTGTCGCTGGTGGTCATCGTAGGAACCGTTTCATCATGCGCGCCTGCCATCCCGGGCGCGCCAGCGGGAACAACCTGAATCCCGCATTATCAACAAGCCGGGTGACGACCACCACCCCGGCACTGACTTATTTCAGCTGCAGCGGATAGCGCTGCCACAGGACGTGGACAAGGAAGCCCGCCAGTTCGGTGTCGCGCGCACTGACCGCGGCGCGGATCTTGTCCAGCAGGACCATGTCACTGCAGGAGCGCACATCGGCGTGGTTGGCCTGGCCCGACCTGCGTGCGCGGTAACGCGCGGCGCGCTGCGCATCGCTCATCGCGTACCCGAATTTGGGCGGACGACCGCGCTTGCGCGGCAGGGTCAGCTCCAGGGTTCCGGGGTCTTTGTCATCACGCATGAGTGGGGGCAGACAGCGGCAAGCAACGACGGGTGCGCAATTTATCGTGAGGCATCACTTTAATCCAGCTTTTTCTACACTTTTGTTGCACTGCAATGCGCCCTGCTGCCGCTCGCCGGCAGCAAGAGGGGCCCGCGAACGGGCCCCTTGCACACTTCAGGCAGCGCGTACCGGCTCGTAACCGTGCAGGTGCGCTTCACTGCTGGCGCGCCCCTGGCTGAGCGAGCGCAACGCAGTGGTGTAGCCCACCAGTTGCGCCAGCGGTGCAAAGCCGCTCACTTCGGCACGGCCCTCCTGGTCCTCGATGCGCGCGACGCGACCGTGGCGACGGTTGAGGTCGCCGACCACGTCGCCCACCGACGCCGAGGGCGAATGCACCGTTACCGCCATCACCGGCTCCAGCACCTGCGTGCCGGCACTGGCCAGCGCGGCCCTGACGGCCTCACTGCCGGCCCGGTGGAACGCCATGTCCGAGGAATCCTTGGCATGAGTCTGGCCGTCCACCAGGGTCACTTCGATGCCCACGACCGGATGCCCCTGCGGTCCTTCCGACAGCGCCGCACGCGCACCCTTCTCCACCGCTGCGATGAAACCACGGGGGATCACGCCTCCCACGATGCGATCGTTGAACACCACCTGGTCGTCCTCGCGCGGCGCCACGTCCAGCACCACATGGGCGAACTGGCCCTGGCCACCGCTCTGCTTGACGACCCTGCCGACCACGCTGGAGACCGCGCGCAACGGCGTTTCCTGGTAGGCAACGCGCGGCGAACCGATGCCGACATCGACCTTCCATTCGCTGCGCAGGCGCTCGACCATCACCTCCAGGTGCAGTTCGCCCATGCCCCATACCAGCGTTTCGCCGCTCTCGCGATCGGTCTCCACGCGGAATGACGGATCCTCCTGGGCGAGGCTGGCCAGCCCCTGCGCCATGCGGATCAGGTCCGCTGCACGCGCAGGTTCCAGGCGCCACGCCAGCACCGGCGCCTGTGCCTGGATGCTCTCCAGGCGCAACGGCTGATCGCGTGCGCTCAGCGTTTCACCGCTGACTGCATCCTTCCAGCCCAGCACCGCGACGATGTCACCGGCCACGGCCTGCTCGATGTCATGGGTCTGGTCTGCCTGCACCCGCACCAGGCGGCTCACGCGCCGACCCTGCGGATGCTGCGAGCTGGCCACAGCGTCGCCTGCCTTCAGCGTTCCCGAATACAGCCTCACGAAGCTCAGCGCACCGTGCTGCTGATGGGTGATCTTGAACAGCAGGCCCGCCAGCGGACCCTCCGGATCCGGCGGCAGCAGCACGTCGCCGGCCTCGCCTTCGGCAGTGACGGCAGGCCGATCCAACGGCGAAGGCAGGTAATCGACCACCGCATCCAGCAGCGCCTCGATGCCTTTGTCCTTGAACGCCGCACCCGCAAGCACCGGCACGCCCGCACCGGCCAGCGTCGCCCGCCGGAGTGCCGCGCGCAGCAGTTCCGCATCGATCACCCGGCCTTCCAGCCACGCATCGGCCAGACCCTCGTCATGGTCGGCCACGGCCTCCACCAGCGCGTCGCGCCGCGGTTGCCACTGGCTGCGTGCAGCGTCATCCCACGGCGTGATGGTCACCACGCCGCCGTCGCGCCACTGCAGCACGCGCTCATCCACCAGATCGACCCAGCCGCTGAAGTCGCTTTCGCTGCCCAGCGGCACACCCAACGCCCACGGCCGCGCCTGCAGCTTGTCCCGCAGCTGCTCCAGCACGCGCTCGAACGAGGCGCCGACACGATCCATCTTGTTGACGAAGGCGATCAACGGCACCCGGTGCCGGCGCGCCTGGCGCCACACCGTTTCCGACTGCGGCTGCACGCCATCCACGGCAGAGAACACCGCGACGGCACCGTCGAGCACCCGCAGCGAACGCTCGACTTCAATGGCGAAATCGATGTGGCCCGGGGTGTCGATCAGGGTCAGCCGATGCGGCGGCAGATCGCGCGGCGCCCACTGCGCCTGCACGGCTGCTGCGCCGATGGTGATGCCACGCTCGCGCTCGATCGCCGAGAAATCGGTGGTGGCGTTGCCGTCATGGACCTCACCGACGCGGTGGATCTCGCCGCTCTTCCACAGCAGTCGTTCGGTGAGCGTGGTCTTGCCGGCGTCGATGTGGGCAATGATGCCGAGGTTGCGACGACGGGAAAGGATCTGGGTGTTCATGTGATGGGTTCCTGCAAGCCAACTTCGGGGGCCGCGCACCCCGGTTGGCGACAGGGTGCGCGGCTAGCGTTCGGTCTCGGCGATCTGGTGCATGGCACGTTCTCCTTGCGGTGCAGCGGGTGGATGAGAGGGACTGCGGAAACGAAAAGAGCGCCCCGGAGGGCGCTCTGTGGATGGTCCAATGGTGGCCGATTCAGCGGCCCCGTCGAGCTCCAGGCAGACACGCCCGTTCCGCGCTTGCGCGGGTCAGGGTGAAAAACTTCAGGAGCGGCATCCGGTTCATGGGGCGCATTCTAGACCTGCCAATCTGGCGCGCAAGTGCTGATTGCGCGCACCAGTGGAACGATGAGGATTCCTTTCGCCGCCCGGATCAGGTGACCACCACCAGCGGCACGCCCCGCTTCGGATGCTCCAGCACGACCACGTCCTGCTGGTAGACCCGCTGCAGCGTGTCCACGGTCAACACCTGCGCGGGTGAGCCGTCGGCGGCCACCCTGCCCTGTTCCAGCAGCACGATGCGGTCGGCATGGCCGGCGGCCAGATTCAGGTCGTGCAGCACCACGATCACGCAGGCCCCGGCCTCGGCACAGGCACGCACGCTGCGTAGCGTACGCTCCTGGTGGCGCAGATCCAGCGCAGCGGTCGGCTCGTCGAGCAGCAGCAGCGGCGTATCCTGCGCCAGCACGCGCGCGAACGTGGTCCGGGCCGATTCGCCACCGGACAAGTGCTGCACCTCGCGCAGGCGCAGCGCCTGCAGTTCGGTTGCGTCGATCGCGGCCTCCACCTGCGTGTCATCGCGTACGGGATCGGGCGGGTGTGGCAGGCGCCCCATCGCCACCACCTCCTCCACGCTGAAGGCGAAGCGCACGCCGTGCTCCTGCGGCATCACCGCGCGCTCGCGCGCCAGTGGACCGGCCTTGTAGCCGGCCAGCGGCCTGCCAAGCAGGCTCACCTCACCCGCATCGGCATGCAGATCGCCCGCAGCCACAGCCAGCAGCGTCGATTTGCCAGCGCCGTTGGGCCCCACCAAGGCAGTGACCGTCGCCGGCTCGAACGCCAGGTTGATGCCGTGCAGGATCTCGCGCTGCCCGCGTCGCACCACGACGTCGCGCAGATGAAGCAGGGCCGTCATGGGGCTGCCTTGCGGCGCTGCTGCAGCACCAGCCAGAGGAAGAACGGTGCACCCAGTGCAGCCGAGAACAGACCGAGTGGAATCTCCGCCGGCGGGTCGAGCGTGCGCGCGGCCGTATCGGCCACCACGATCAGCAGCGCCCCCAGCAGGCCGGAAAGGGGCAGCAACCAGCGGTGCCCCGGCCCCACCAGCATGCGCGCCACGTGTGGCACCACCAGGCCGACAAAGCTGATCGAACCGGCAAACGCGACGGCCGCACCCACCAGCAGGGCACTGAACGCCACCAGCCGGCGGCGGGTCCGTGCCACGTCCAGGCCCAGATGCTGGGCCTGGCGTTCCCCCAGCGCCAGCATGTCCAGTGGCGTTGCCAGGCGCTGCAGCGCGAACACGCCGATGGCGAACAACGGCACCACGGCGGCGACATCACTCCAGCTGGCGCGGGCCAGCGAACCCATCTGCCAGAACACCAGCGACTGCAGTTCGCTCTCGCTGGCGATGTAGGTCAGGAAACCGATCAGCGCCGAGCAGAACGCCGCCATGGCGATGCCGACCAGCAACAGCGTGGCATTGCCACTGCCCTTGCCCGGCCGGGCAAGGGCGTAGGTCAGGCCGATCGCCAGCGCACCGCCGGCAAACGCGGCCACCGGCACCAACCAGCCGGCCGCACCTGCAGCACCGAGCACGATGGCGGCGACCGCGCCCAGCGCGGCGCCCTGGCTGACGCCGACAATGCCCGGGTCCGCCAACGGATTGCCGAACAGGCCCTGCAGGCTGGCACCGGCCATCGCCAGCGATGCCCCCACCACCGCGCCCAACAGGGCGCGCGGGATGCGCAGCTGCCAGACCACCGCCAGGTCGCGGCTGCTCACCGCCTGCGGATCGAGCAGCCCCATCTTCACCGCCAGCGCCTGCAGCACCTCCAGCGGTGGCAAGCGCAGTGGCCCGACCGCAAACGAGGCCAGAATGGCGGCCAGCAGTGCCAGCATCGCCACCATCAACATCGTCCGCCCGCGACGACGGCGCCGGTCCGCCGGACTCATGCCTTCGGCAGCGCCGCCAGCGCCCGCGCCAGCGCCAGTGCGCCAGCCCCGGAACCTACGCTGGTGTACTTGAGCTGCACATCCGGCATCACCCAGACCCGGTTGGCCTGCCCGGCCGGTGTCTGCTTCAGCGTCGGGTACGACTTCCACAGGCCCTCGGCACCGCCGAACAGCTGCAGATCGTGCTCGGTCACCAGAATCACCTCCGGTGCCGCGGCGACCACGCCCTCATTGCTCAGCTGCGAGTAGTTCTTCACTCCCGCTTCGGTGCCGATGTTGACGCCGCCGGCCAGCGCGATCAGTTGCGCCGATGCGCTGTCGGCGCCCGCAACGGTCGGTGCGCCACCGGCACCGGTGGCCGACACATGGATCACACGCGGCGCATGGCCCAGGCCCCGGCCGATCGCTGCGGCCTCATCCAGCTGACGCTGCACCTGCGTGGCAAGCGTCTGCCCTGCTTCGGCCAGCCCGAGTGCGGCGGCGACCTTGCGCACCTTGTCCGGCGCCGGCTGCAGATCGTCGATGACCACCGCCGGCTCCCCCACCTCGCGCAGCTTCTTCGCCAGCTCGGTGTGGCGGCGCAGGCTGTTGCCCAGGAACAGCGAACCCCGCAGGCTCAGCACACCCTCCACACCCGTGGTGCGGTTGAACAGGAACTGGTGCGGCGCAGCCCGGCCAGCCTCGGTGGTGGTGTTGGTCGGGGCGGCAAATACCTGCTTGCCCAGCCCCAGCGCCTCGATCACCGCGATGACGTCGTCGCCACCGGCGATGATCCGGCGGGTGTCGGTCACCGCGATATCGGCGCCGTCATCGGAATGCACCTTGGCCGGCAGCACGGCCTTCTGGTCATGCACGGCCGGCATCTCGGCACCGGCCACGCGTTTCCAGCCTGCCGGCAACGCGGTGTCCGCGGCGGCCGCCATTGCCGCCGGCGGCGGTTCGGAAGGCTTCTTGGCATCGGAGGGAGCCGACGAGCCGCCACAGGCAGCCAGTGCCAGCGAAACAGCCAACGGAAGTGCGCACAGGCGCAGACGGGGCACGATGTTCATGGACGTTCTCCTTGCTGGCAGGGCGACGCGCGCGCCGCCCTGCCGTCTGACTTACTGCTTCGGGGTGATGCGGGTGATGCGATCACCCTTCGGGTCTTCAGCGCCGCGCGACTTGTTCACCGCGAACACGTTGCCCTTGCCATCGGCACGGACGTGGTTCGGCAAAGTGCCGCCGTCGAGGTTGGCGACCACCTTGCCCTCGCGGTCGACCACGGTCACGGTGCCGGCGCCACGGTTGCTGACATAGGCCAGGCCGGATGCATCATCGAAGGCGACGTTCAGCGCACCCGCGCCCACCGGCACATCGTGCAGCACCTTGCCGGCTGCGACGTCGACGATCAGCAGGTTGTCGGTGCCCTGCGACGCCACGTACAACCGGTTGCGCGCCGCGTCGAACGCCACGCCCGACGCGCTGATCGAGTTGCCCAGATCGATCACCTTCTCGACCTCACCGCTGGCCACGTCGATCACCGCCGCCTCCGGCGTGCCGATGCTGACGGTGAACAGCTTGCCGCCCTTCTCGTCCAGCACCAGGCTCATCGGCGTGAACTTGCCGTCATCCACGCCCGATTCAAGCGTCACCGCGGGCAGCTCCTTGAACGTCTTCGCATCGAATACCGACAGGTGATCCTCACCGGTGGCCGAGGCAAACACCTTGCCGCGGGTACCATCGATCACCACGTCGCGCGCATGCGGCACCGCATCGACCGGGAACTGGTGCACCAGCGACAGATCCTTCTGGCGATAGACGGCCACGCTGTTCTGACGGGTATTGGTCACCCACACGTTGCCGTTGGCATCATCCACGCCCACGCCGTACACCGCATAGACCGCGCCGTTGGTACTGCCCGGCACCTGCGCCGGCGTGATCGCCTTGCTGACCTTCAGCGACGCCGGGTCGATCTTCAGCAGCTGCGACTGGGTCACCGGCGGCCGGCCGACCGCGGAGGTCACGAACAGCGCATTGCTGGCGGCGCTGTAGGCGGACTGGTACAGGCCCGGCACCAGCTTGTTGGACTGGGTGGTGAACTGCGCCTGGCCCGACAGCGGCAGCTGCGGCGAGACGCGCAGCTTCAGCACCGTCGCGGCGGCCGGCTGGCTCGCCCGCACCACGACCGGATGGGTGCCCGGCACGGCATCGGCGGGAATGGCCAGCTGGGTCTTGAAGTTGCCATCGGCATCAACCACCACCGGCTGGGCGTTCAACACGCTGTCGCCGCGCAGCAGGCTGACCTTCTGGCCCGGCACGAAGCCGCGACCGACCACATCGGCGGTGCTGCCCGGCACCACATTGTCGCCGCGCGAGACCACCTGGCCCTTGAACCTGGCGTTGGCCGGTTGATCGAATACCGGCTGCGCGGTGGCCGCGACGGCCAGCAGCAGGCCGGTGGCCAGAGTGGTGAAGCGAAGCGAAGGACGAAGGGAGGAACGGAACGACATGACAGGCTCCTTGCACACGTAGGCCGCGCCACGTGGCGCGGGATTCATCGGTTGCCTGGGCCGCTGCACGCGGGCAGCCTCGCCTGGGTAGTGGGGTCGCACGGCACGCCGCGCGAAGGGATTCATTCGCTGGACGGCCCATCCGTTGCACTGGCGCCATCGCCTGCACTGCGATCGGTCACCCCGTACAGCTCATGCAGCGCCGCGTGGAAGGACGCCGGCAGCATCGGGCCATGGCCCAGGCCAGGAAACTCGCTGTACTGCACGCTCAGCCCCGGCACCCGGCGCAGCCGCTCGGACAACTGCATCGCCGCGTCAGGCGTGGCGCCGCCGATGCGGCGCAGGTGCGCGACCACCCGCGGGTTGCTCAGGTCACGCTTGCCGCGGTCGCCGACGCGCTCGGCGCCTCCCAGCATCAACCAGACCCTGGCCGGCTGCCCGTGCACGTTCTGCACGAACTGCTGTTCGGGATCGCCCAGCGCCGCGCCCTGCGCCCACCACAGTGACGGACTGGCGGCGAGATAGGCCTGGAACGCGGCCGGCCGGGTGTACAGCGCGTTGAGCACGAACAGGCCACCGAGCGAGTGCCCCCACAGCGCCTGCTGCCCGGTGTCGACGCGGGCGCGACGCTCCACCTCGGGCTTGATGCGGCGTTCGATCACATCAAGGAACGCCGCAGCGCCCCCGCCGACCGCCTGGGTTGCGCCGCTCTCATCGTCGGCGCGGTCGATCCATGCCGTGTAGTCACGGGTCCGCGCCTTCGAGTCGATGCGCAGATCATTGTCGTAGCCGATCAGCACCAGCACCGGAGGCGCCTTGAGTGCTGCAAGTTCAGCCAGCAGCGGCTGGTCGAGCACCATCGCCACCGCATTGCCGTCCAGCGCGTACAGCACCGGCGAAGGTGCACTGGAGGCGCGGACCGGAATCGCCAGATTCACCCGCCAGCGGCGCTGCGTGTCGGCACTGTCGATCACGAAATGCTCGAAGCGATAGCTGGCGGCCGGCTCATCCAGCACGGTGTGGCCGATCTTCTGCAGCGGATTGCGCTGCTGCGCGTACGCATACGGGGTAGCCAGGAGCAGACCCATCATCAGGACGGCAAGGCCGCGGGCCAGCGGACCACGGTGCGGAGGCAGGACGAAATGCTTCATCGGCGGGCGACGTCAGCGGCCTGGGCCGCTGTTTCACAAGGGACCGCAGTCTACCTTAAACGCGAATGATTATCACAACGATCAAACGTCACACTGTGTATCACGCGCGCGATACCGCGGCGTCATGGGACGCATCATCATTGTTCCCGCCAAGGCGGGAAGGCCGATCCAGGACCGGGCGCTGCCCGGCGGGTGCCGCGTCAAGGGCCCGCAGGCACGGGGCCGTACGGGTTTTCCTGCGGCGTGCCGGGCAGCAGAGCGAACACCAGGATCACCAGGCCGCCCATCGGCACCAATGCCAGAAGATAGAGCCAGCCGGACTGGTTGCAGTCATGCAGACGGCGCACGGTGACGGCGATCAGCGGCACGATCGTCGCCAGCCACATCAGGCCCAGCAGCACCATCGTGCCGATCAGGATGGCGCTCAGTGCATCCGGACTGGAGCGCATGAGGATCGCCAGCACGCCGGCCAGCAGCGACACCGCCGTGGCCACCAGAAACAGGAACAGCTGGAACATCCAGTATTCGCGGCGATTGGCCCGACCCTCGAACTGGGCGTAGCGCTTCAACGCCAGAGTCATGTCCTGCATGAACGTCATCCTTGAGAAGTGAACCGGGGATTCTCTCGAATCAGCGTGGACCCGACAATCGGATTGGTTGCATAACGGCGATCAACGCCGCTTCGCCGCCCGCGCCGCCTCGCGCTCGGCGCGCAACCGGTCGAGCTTTTCCTTCAGCTTGATCTCCAGTCCGCGCGGCACCGGGTTGTAGTACACGCGCTCGCCCATCGCATCGGGGAAGCCGGTCTGATCCAGGGCGATCCCGCCTTCCGCATCGTGGTCATACTGGTACTCGGCACCGTAGCCCAGTTCCTTCATCAGCTTGGTCGGCGCGTTGCGCAGGTGCAGCGGCACCTCTTCGGTACCGCTCTGGCGCACGTCGGCCTTGGCCTGGTTGAACGCCGCGTAGCCTGCATTCGACTTGGCGGTGCTGGCCAGGTACAGCACCAGCTGGGCGAACGCGAGCTCGCCTTCGGGGCTGCCCAGCCGTTCGTAGATGTCCCACGCTTCCAGCGCCATGCTCTGTGCTCGCGGATCGGCCAGGCCGATGTCCTCGATCGCCATGCGGGTCAGCCGGCGCGCCAGGTACGACGGATCACAGCCGCCGTCGAGCATGCGGGTCAGCCAGTACAGCGCCGCATCGGGATTGGAACTGCGCACCGACTTGTGCAACGCCGAGATCTGGTCGTAGAACTGCTCGCCACCCTTGTCGAAACGGCGGGTACGGTCGGCCAGCACCTGGGTGAGCGTCTGCGGGGTGATGTGCCCGCCCTCGCCCCCCGCCAGTTCGGCAGCGATTTCCAGCAGGGTCAATGCGCGGCGCACGTCGCCATCGGCAGCGGTGGCGATCTCCAGCAGCAGCTCGGGCGCAACCTCGATGGACTCCTGGCCCAGGCCGCGCTCGCGATCGCCCAGCGCCCGCTGCAGTGCCTCGACGATGTCGGTGGGCGAGACCGCCTCCAGCACGTGCACACGGCAGCGTGACAGCAACGCCGAGTTCAACTCGAAGGACGGGTTCTCGGTCGTGGCACCCACGAACAGGATGGTGCCGCGCTCGATATGCGGCAGGAACGCGTCCTGCTGCGCCTTGTTGAAGCGATGCACCTCATCGACGAACAGCACGGTACGCCGGCCTTCGGCGAAACGCTGCGCCGCTTCTGCCAGGACCTGGCGCACCTCCGGCAGGCCGGACAGCACGGCGGAGATGGCGCGGAACTCGGCATCGGAATACTCGGCCAGCAGCAGCGACAACGTGGTCTTGCCACAGCCCGGCGGGCCCCACAGGATCATCGAATGCACCCGACCGGACTCGACCGCCCGGCGCAGTGCGCTGTCCGGAGCGAGCAGGCGCTTCTGCCCGACCATTTCATCGAGCGTCTGCGGACGCATGCGCTCGGCGAGCGGGCGCAGATGATCCCGATCGACACTCAGCAGATCGGGGCCGGGGAAGGAAGTGGAGCGTTGTCTTGGCACCCGCTTATTGTACCGCGCCCCCCGTCGGTCGCGCCGGGCCATGCCCGGCGGATCGGCGAAATGCGCACATCGGTAGCGCCGGGCCATGCCCGGCGTCACCCATCAGTTGCCGATGACGTCGGTGCCGGCCGGCGGGCTGAAGCGGAAGGTCGAGGCCGCGAAGGTCGGGTTGCGCTTCCAGCCGCTGAAATTGATCACGGTGCGCTGGCCGACCGCGTCGGTGATCTCCATCCTCGCCAGCCCCTGGGCGTTGAAGCCTAGTGCGGCGTACTGGAAGCTGGCCTCGGTATCGCGCTTCGGCGACAGCGACAGCCACTGCAGGCCATCCCGTTGTGCCGCCTCCTCGCTGAGGTCGTACTGCTGCTCCAGCAGCGCTGGGTTGATCAGCGCGGTCAATGGGCTGTTCTGCTCTTCCTTGCCCTGCTCGCGCACGGTGGCCTGCTCCAGGTCCGGCTCGTACATCCAGACCTTCTTGCCGTCGGCCACGATCAGCTGTTCGTGCGGCCGCACGTACTCCCAGCGGAACAGGCGCGGGGCAGAGAGTGCCACGCGGCCACTGGTCGACTCCTTGACCTTGCCGCGGCTGTCGAACACCTGCTGGCTGAACTGGCCATCCAGGCCCTTCAGGCCGCTGGTGAAGTTCTTCAGGTCATCGCGGGCACCCGCCCACGCGCTGCCCGCGGCGGCGCAGGCCATGGCGAGAGTGCTGGCGGCAAGAATACGGCGGAGGCGGACGTTCATGCGGGAATCCTGTGGGCGCGGGCGCAAGGAAAGGTGGATGTCAGTGTGCCCGGGCAAAGATGAATGGGCGATCAGGGCGACATTATGCCGCCCCACACGTCCACCGGCGATTCAGTTGGCAGGTGCAGGCAGCCTTCCATACAGAACCTGTCCGCGGAAGCCGCGGCGCACTTCGCGATACAGCGCGCGGAACGCGGTGTAGTCCTGGGGCTGGCACAGTGCCTCCGGTCCACGCACGGCATTCTGCTGCAGGCGATGGTGGACGATCACCTCCTGGCCCTGCCGGCTCCAGTCCACCCGGTACTCGCCCGCGGCATTGGCAAAACGCTGGCTGGCCGGAACGGCGATGATCGGCGCGTTGGCCGGGAACTGCAGGCGATAGGTTTCTTCACGCAGGCTCGCGTTGCAGTAGAACGGCGTCTCGTTGGCCGGTGCAGACGCGGTAGCGTACAGCCCGCGCACCGACTCGCCGCCTGGCGGATCCGGCACCGCCATGCCCCCGGCCACGCTGAAGTCCACGTAGTCTTCCGCCTGGAAGGCCATGCGGTAGCCGAACGGCCGGGTCAGATCGACCGGGACGCCCTGCAGTTGCAGCTGGCCGCGGCCATCAAAACCGGACGCCGCCATGATCGACTCCTCGGCGCGCGCCCGATTCTGCGCATTGAGCTGGGCGAACTGTGCGCGCATGCCGATCTCCGCATTCTCGCCCAGCTGCGGAATCGTCTCGCCACGCAGATTGCCGTTGGCATCGAACGTGAAGCGCACCTCCATCGAGGTTGCGTTGCGCTGCGGACCATTGGCCGGCGTGCGTGCCAGGCTCGCGTCGGCCGTGCGCATCACCGGCGCGCCCAGGTCGCCCTCGGGCAACTGGCCGAAGCGCGCCCAGGCGGTGGTCGAATCCAGGTACAGATCGAACTCGGGAATGTAGGTGATGGCGTGGTTGAAGCGCCCCAGCACCGGAATCTTCGGCAGCGTCGGCCCGCCACCGGCGCCGATCAGCACCGGCGAACTGGCAATTCCCTTGGCGGCCAGCAGGGCTTCCAGCAGGGTCACATGGTCCTTGCAGTCCCCATAGTGGTTGTCGAGGATGCTCTGCGCGCTGTTGGGCTCCAGCCCGCCATTGCCCAGGTACACCGCGACGTAGCGGATGTTCTGAGCGACCCAGCGGTACAGCGCATCGGCCTGCGAGCGACGGTCGCCGATGCCTGCGGTGACCTGGTCGGCCAGCGCCTGGATCTCCGCCGTGACCTGCGCGGCGGGACCGGCCTTGAGCTGGTACGCCCGGCCCATCTGCGCCCAGTCACGATAGGTGCTGGCCATGATGTTCGGGCCGAACTCCCAGCCGGCGGCCGACCAGTTCTGCGCCTGCATCGCCTCGCGGCGCTGGTAGCGCCAGCGCCACTGCGCCTGGCCGTTCCTCACCGCCGGGCGATCGCTGCCCTGCACGCCGCGGCTGTCGACGAACATCGGCAGGTTGGCCGGTGCGCTCAGCGTCACCTCGGCATCCTCGTATTCGGTGAACACATTGAAGGTCTCCCACAGGCCGAAGTAGCCCGGGAAGTACGGCGTGGCCTGGGTGCGGCGCACCTGGTAATACAGGCGCGTGCCCGGCGCCAGGTTCGGGAACACGATCACCCGCACCTTGCGGTCGGCGTACATCGCTGCCGAGGCGCTGGAATAGCTTTCCTGGGTGTAGATGCGATCTGCCGGAACGTCACGGCGCTGGCCATCGGCGGTGATGGTGTAGGCGTCGAGCACCTCCAGCGTCTCCATCTTCTCGCTGTAGCTCAGCCGCACCTGGCTGAACTGCTCGACCGAGGCCTTGGTCTTGAGCAGGACCTCGTAGGTCTCGGTCTGCACATTGCCTGCGTCGGGCCGCACCTGGTAGTCGGCGCGATAGCGGACGATGCTGAAGTTGTTGCTGGCTTCGGTATCGCCGCTGGTGGAAGGCGGCGCCGTAGCGGGCGCGGGGGTGGCGGTCTCCGCCAGGGCCGGGCTGGCGGCCATCAGGCCAGCCAGCGCCAGCGCCAGCGCGCGTGGTACGGGATGAAGCATTCGTCGGATCCTTGGACGTCGTGGGGGTACGTCGGGCCTTACTTCGGCGGCGGCGGTGCCAGCACCGTCCGGTCGCCATTGTGCTCGGGCGCACTGACAACGCCGGCCGCTTCCATGGCCTCGATCAGTCGCGCCGCACGGTTGTAGCCGATCTTCAGCCGGCGCTGCACGCCAGAAATCGACGCGCGGCGGGTCTCCGTGACCACCCTCAGCGCCTCGTCATACAGCGGATCCGACTCGTCGCCGCCGGCACTGGTTTCCGGCAGGCCGGTGGCACCCACCACCACGCCGTCCCCCAGGGTCTGAACCTCGTCCAGCACGCCCTCGATGTAATCGGCCGGACCCATCGCCTTGAGATGCTCGACCACGCGATGCACTTCATCGTCGGAGACGAACGCGCCGTGCACACGCTCGGGCATGGCGGTGCCCGGAGGCAGGTACAGCATGTCGCCGTGACCCAGCAGCGTCTCCGCGCCGGACTGGTCGAGAATGGTGCGCGAGTCGATCTTCGAGCTCACCTGGAACGCGATGCGGGTGGGAATGTTGGCCTTGATCAGGCCGGTGATCACATCCACCGACGGACGCTGGGTGGCCAGGATCAGGTGGATGCCGGCTGCACGTGCCTTCTGTGCCAGACGTGCGATCAGTTCTTCGACCTTCTTGCCGACGATCATCATCATGTCGGCGAATTCGTCGATGAAGATGACGATGAACGGCAGCGTCTCCAGCGGGCGCGGCGCCTCGCCCAGCTCCGGGTTCGGCTTGAACAACGGGTCCATCAGCGGCTGGCCGGCGTCCTCGGCGTCCTTCACCTTCTTGTTGAAGCCGGCCAGGTTGCGCACGCCCACCGCGCTCATCAGCTTGTAGCGGCGCTCCATCTCCGCCACGCACCAGCGCAGGCCGTTGGCGGCCTCCTTCATGTCGGTGACCACAGGCGCGAGCAGATGCGGGATGCCCTGGTAGACGCTCAGTTCGAGCATCTTCGGGTCGATCATCAGCATCCGCAGATCTTTCGGCGAGCCCTTGTACAGCAGGCTCAGTACCATCGCATTGACGGCCACGGACTTGCCCGAGCCGGTGGTACCGGCCACCAGCAGGTGTGGCATGCGCGCCAGATCGGCCACGGTGGGGCGGCCGGCGATGTCCTTGCCCAGCGCCAGGGTCAGCACGCTGGAGGCCTTGTCGTACTCCTTCGAGCGCAGCAGCTCGGACAGGAAGATCATCTCGCGGGTGACGTTGGGAATCTCCAGGCCGATCACCGACTTGCCGGGAATCACATCGACCACGCGCACCGACTTGACCGACAGGCCGCGGGCGATGTCCTTGTCCAGCGAGCTGATCTGGCTGACCTTGATGCCCGGCGCCGGCTCGATCTCGAAGCGGGTGATGACCGGGCCCGGATAGGCGCCGACCACCTGCGCATCGATGCGGAAATCCTTCAGTTTGAACTCGATCTGCCGCGACAGGGTCTCCAGCGTCTCCTCGTCGTAGCCCTTGGGCTGCGGCTTGGGATCATCCAGCAGGGCCAGCGGCGGCAGGTCCGAACCATCGCCGTTGACGCCGCGGAACATCGGTATCTGGTTGTCACGCTTGGCCCGGTCGCTCTTCTCGATCACCGGTTCCGGGCGCGGTTCAATCTTCACCGGCTCGCGCTTGGCGCGCACCTCGGCGTCCGCCTTGCGGACTTCCTGGCGCTCCTCGCGCAGGGCACGGGTCTGCTTCCACTCGGTCGCCTGTTCCTTCTTGCGCTCCAGCAGCGGCGCCAGCGACATCACCCCACGGCCGATCTTCTCCATCACCGTGAACCACGACAGGCCGGTGGCCAGGGTGATCGAGGCCAGCAGCAGCACCAGCACGAACAGGTTCGCGCCCAGCGCTCCGAACCCGACGGTGAGCGAGTTGCCCACCAGCTTGCCAAGGATGCCGCCCGCACTGGACACATCACCATTGAACAGGCGCACATGCAGGAAGCCGGTACCGGCGATCAGGAAGCCGACCAGACCGACCAGGCGCAGGGCCGGATCGAGGTCGTTCTCGCCCTTGCTTTCCCGCTTGAGGCCGAACATGGCGATCCAGGCCAGTGCGCCGAGCACCACCGGCAGCAGGAACGCGATGTAGCCGAACAACTGCAGCAGCACGTCAGCGATCCAGGCACCGGCGCGGCCGCCCATGTTGTGCACCGGCGCGACCACGCTGCCGGTATGCGACCAGCCGGGGTCCGACGCCGAGTAGGTGAACAGACTTGCCGCCAGGTACAGCAGGGCCGGCGCGATCGCGATCAGGCCCAGGTCGCGCCAGAGGCGCTGGCGGCGGGGGTTGTCGGTCGTCGCTGCCGCCGCGGCCGTGCGACGTGACGCCTTGCTGTCGTCGGACTTGGAGCGTTCGGGGACCTGCTTCGCCACCTTAGACCATACCTTTGGAATGCGCTGTTAGTGATTGATAATAAATGAGACGGCGTCAGTTTTCAGTTATGCGACGCTGCGAGGCGCCCTCCGGGGCCGGAAACCGTCGATGGGCGACGGCGTTCTGTTCATCGGCTTGAATCGCCCTGCCCCAGCCGCCACTCTATGACCTGCCATGGATGCTGCGCAAACATCGCCAGCGCCTTGTCCCACTTACCTTTTCGCGAGTTTACATGAGCACCAGCCTGCCCTCCCGCCACCAACGGCTTGTCATCCTCGGTTCCGGCCCGGCCGGCTGGACCGCTGCGGTCTACGCCGCCCGCGCCAACCTGAAGCCGGTCGTCATCACCGGCCTGCAGCAGGGCGGTCAGCTGATGACCACGACCGAGGTCGACAACTGGCCGGGTGACGCCCATGGCCTGATGGGCCCGGACCTGATGGCGCGCATGCAGGCGCACGCCGAGCGCTTCGAGACCGAGGTCATCTTCGACCACATCCACACCGCCGACCTGTCCCAGCGTCCGTTCCGGCTGATCGGCGACAGTCACGAATACACCTGTGACGCCCTGATCATCGCCACCGGCGCCACCGCCAAGTACCTGGGCATCCCGACCGAAGAGGCCTTCAAGGGCCGCGGCGTGTCCGCCTGCGCCACCTGCGACGGGTTCTTCTACCGTGACCAGGACGTGGTCGTGGTCGGCGGTGGCAACACTGCGGTGGAAGAGGCCCTGTACCTGTCCAACATCGCCCGCAAGGTCTACCTGGTCCACCGCCGCGACACCCTCAAGGCGGAAAAGATCATGCAGGACAAGCTGTTCGCCAAGGTCGCGGCCGGCAAGATCGAAACCGTCTGGCACCACCAGGTCGAGGAAGTGCTGGGCAACGATGCCGGCGTGACCGGTGTGCGCGTGAAGTCCACCCTGGACGGCAGCACCCGCGACATCGACGCGCACGGCTTCTTCGTGGCCATCGGTCATCACCCGAACACCACCCTGTTCGATGGCCAGCTGGCGATGAACAACGGCTACCTGGAAATCCGCTCGGGCCTGGGCGGCAACGCCACCCAGACCTCGGTGGAAGGCGTGTTCGCCGCGGGCGACGTGGCCGACCAGCACTATCGGCAGGCCATCACTTCCGCCGGTTTCGGCTGCATGGCCGCACTGGATGCCGAGCGCTATCTGGATGCACAGGGCAAGGCCGGCTGAAGATTGCTCCACGCCATGACTGATCCTGGGGGCCGGCGCGGAAGCGCCGGCCTTTCTGTTTTCTTCTGACCTATCCTTGGCCCATGCCCTCCCCCCGTTTCCTCGACTCGCTGCAGTCCGTTACCGCCACCGACTGGGACGCGCTGCATGATGGCCGCAATCCCTTCGTCAGCCACGCGTTCCTGGCCGGACTCGAAGCCCACGGTTGCCTGCGCGGGGACTGGGGCTGGCAGGCACGGCATTTCACCCTGTGGGAGGGCGACGTCCTGGTCGCGGCGATTCCCGGCTACCTGAAGACCAACTCCCACGGCGAATTCGTGTTCGACCACGCCTGGGCCAATGCCTATGCCCGGCATGGCCGCGACTACTACCCGAAATGGCTCGGCGCCGTGCCGTACTCGCCGGTGACCGGGCCGCGGCTGCTGGCCCGGGACGATCCAGCCCGCGCGGGCGTGCTGTCGGCCCTGCGCGGGGCGCTGCCCGCGCTGGACGTGTCCTCGGCGCATATCAACTTCCACACCGCAGCGGATGAAGCGGTGTTCGGCGATGACTGGCTGCTGCGCGAGGACATCCAGTTCCAGTGGCAGAACCCGGGCGACTGGACGACGTTCGATCAGTTCCTTGGCGCCATGGACCACAAGCACCGCAAGAACATCCGCCAGGAGCGCGCCAGGGTCACCCGCCAGGGCATCGGCTTCCGCGTCGTGCACGGCGATGAGGCCAGCCGTGCCGACCTGCAGGCGATGTACCGTTTCTACCTGCAGACCTTCGTCGAGTACGGCAATGCACCGGCGCTCACCGAGCCCTTCCTGCGCCACCTGGCCAGCAGCCTCGGGCGCGGCCTGGTGATGTTCCTGGCCGAACAGGACGGCGAACCGATTGCCGGCGCCCTGTGCTTGCGTGGGGGCGACACGCTGTATGGCCGCTACTGGGGTGGCGCTACCCTGCCTGGCCTGCACTTTGAGGCCTGCTACTACCAGGGCATCGAGTACTGCCTGCGCGAAGGCCTGACCCGCTTCGAGCCCGGCGCACAGGGCGAACACAAGCTGGCGCGCGGCTTCCTGCCGACGCGGGTGCGCAGCCGGCACTGGGTGGCCGATGCGGATTTCGCAGAAGCTCTGCAGGACTGGTGCCGGCAGGAGCGCAGGGACGTGCGGCGCTATGAGCAGACGTTGCAGCAACACAGCCCGTTCCGCACGCAGGACTAGCGCCGCCGCAGAATGGATGCGCCGGCATCGCTACACTCCCGGCATGACCCGTCAATTGCCCTGGCGCCTGGACGATGCGCCGGACGCCCCCTTCCCGCCCGCTGAAACCGCGCTGCGCAGTCCCGACGGCCTGCTGGCCGTAGGCGGCGACCTGCATCCTGCACGCCTGTTGAATGCCTATGCCGGCGGCATCTTCCCGTGGTTCAGCGACGGCGAGCCGATCCTGTGGTGGTCACCGGACCCACGCATGGTGTTCCGCACCTCCGGCGTACACCTGTCCAGCCGCTTCCGCCGCCAGCTGCGCGGCAGCCACTGGGAGGTGACTGCCGACACCGCCTTCAGCCAGGTGATGCGCGCCTGTGCTGCCGCGCCGCGCCCCGGACAGGACGGCACCTGGATCAGCCCGGCAATGGTCGAGGCCTACAGCCGGCTGCACGACCTCGGGTTCGCCCATTCCGTCGAGGTCTGGGACCGGCAGACCCTGGTCGGTGGCATCTATGGCGTGGCCATCGGTACGGTGTTCTTCGGCGAAAGCATGTTCAGCGGCGCCAGCGGCGGCTCCAAGATCGCGCTGGCCGCGCTGGCGGCCACCCTGCATGGCTGGGGCTGGGAACTGATCGATGCACAGGTGGAGAATCCGCATCTGCTGCGGATGGGTGCGGTGCACCTGCCACGCGCCGCGTTTCTGGACCACGTGCGGCAGGCCGTGCGCTGCCCGGGGCGTGAAGGCCCGTGGACCCGGCACATGGGCCGCTTGCCGGCCCGCGTCCTGGCGGGGGGTTAACATAAACTTTGCAAGCCGGCCGCGTCCCGCGTAAAATACTGCGCCTTAGGCCCAGCGTGGCCGTTTTCTGAACCGCACAGGACTACATGTCGAAAGACGATTCCATCGAGTTCGAGGGCACCGTCAGCGAGACGCTGCCGAACACCACTTTCCGCGTTCGTCTGGAAAATGGGCACGAGATCATCGCCCACATCTCCGGCCGCATGCGCAAGAACTACATCCGCATCCTCACCGGTGACCGGGTCAAGGTTGAAATGACCCCGTACGACCTGACCAAGGGTCGCATCACCTACCGCATGAAGTAAGCGGTCGGCGCGTCGCGCCACTTCGACAAGGCCAGCCTGGGTTGCTGGCCTTTTGTCATGCCCGCTCTCCGGCCCTGCCGGAGGTCATCGTGACCGATCTCACCATGACGTCAGTCAGCCCTGCTTGCGGCAGATTCGCAGTTGCGACAGCGGCAGCATTCTGGGATCCGATCCACTCCGGATCGCCACCCCTGCCCCGCCATGAACCTCACTTCCCTGCTCGCCCCCTTGGCCTTGTCCGCCATCGCCCTGCTGGCCCCGTCCGCCCATGCGGCCGACACCCCGGCGGCGCAGTGCGTGCCGCTGTCCGGCGAACAGCAGATCGTTCGCGCCGGCGCCGACAGGAACATCCTGCTCCGCTCCGGCGAAGCGCACTATGTCGTGCACTTCCGCAACAGCTGCCCTTCCGCCGTGCTGGCCACCCGCCTCGGCTTCACGACCGACGGCAAGGAGGCTGACACGCTGTGCAGCGAGGGCCGAAGCAAGCTGGACACCGGTCGCGGCTCCTGCGAGGTGGCGCGCATCGAGCCGATCGATGCCGAGCGGTTCACGCGTGAAGCGCGCCGTCGCAGCCGCTGACACCTGACAGCACAAGGGCGGCCGAAGCCGCCCTTGCCCTTTCCAGTCCTTCACGCCACAGCCCGTGGCGTCAGCTCACTCCACCGTGGCCGGCAGCAGCCGCTCCGGCTCGGCCTGGGTCTCGACCACCAGTTCGTCGTCGCGGACATCGATGCTGACCTTGCCGCCGTTGACCAGCTTGCCGAACAACAGCTCGTCGGCCAGCGGACGCTTGATCTTGTCCTGGATCACGCGCGCCATCGGACGGGCACCCATCAGCGGGTCGAAGCCATGGTGGGCCAGCCAGTCGCGCGCGGTCGGCGTGGCCGACAGGCTGACATGCTTCTCCTGCAGCAACATCTCCAGCTCGATCAGGAACTTGTCCACCACACGCAGGATGTGCTCGAAGCCCAGCGCCTGGAACTGCACCACCGCATCGAGGCGGTTGCGGAATTCCGGGGTGAAGCTGCGGCGGATGGTCTCCATCGCGTCGGTGGCGTGGTCCTGCTTGGTGAAGCCGATCGAACGCCGCGAGGCCTGGGCCGCGCCGGCATTGGTGGTCATCACCAGCACCACGTTCTTGAAGTTCGCTTCACGTCCGTTGGTGTCGGTCAGCACGCCCCGGTCCATGACCTGCAGCAGGATGTTGAAGATGTCCGGGTGCGCCTTCTCGATTTCGTCCAGCAGCAGCACGCAATGCGGCGTCTTGACGATCTTCTCGGTCAGCAGGCCGCCCTGGTCGAAGCCGACGTATCCCGGGGGCGCACCGATCAGACGGCTGATCGAATGCGGCTCCATGTACTCGGACATGTCGAAGCGGACCAGCTCGATGCCCAGCTGCAGGGCCAGCTGCTTGGTCACCTCGGTCTTGCCGACACCGGTCGGGCCGGCGAACAGGAAGTTGCCGATCGGCTTTTCCGGATTGCCCAGCCCCGAGCGCGCCAGCTTGATCGCCGACGACAGGGTCTCGATGGCCGGGTCCTGGCCGAAGATCACCATCTTCAGGTTGCGCTCCAGGTGCTGCAGCACATCCTTGTCGGTGGCGCTGACCTGCTTGGTCGGGATGCGCGCCATCTTGGCAATGATGGCCTCCACCTCCTCCACGTCGATCAGTTCCTTGCGCTGGTCCTCCGGCAGCAGCCGCTGGCGCGCACCTGCCTCGTCGATCACGTCGATGGCCTTGTCCGGCAGCAGGCGGTCACCGATATGCTTGACCGACAGGTCCACCGCGGCCTGCAGCGCCTCGTCGGAGTACGTCACGCCGTGGTGGGCTTCGTACTTGCCCTTCAGGCCCTGCAGGATCTCGTAGGTCTCACCCACGGTCGGCTCGACGATGTCGATCTTCTGGAAGCGGCGCGCCAGGGCACGATCCTTCTCGAAGATGCCGCGGTACTCCTGGAACGTGGTCGAGCCGATGCAGCGCAGCTCGCCCGACGCCAGCGCCGGCTTGATCAGGTTGGACGCATCCATGGTGCCGCCCGACGCCGAACCCGCACCGATGATGGTGTGGATCTCGTCGATGAACAGCACGGCATTGGGCACCTTCTTCAGGGCCGTCAGCACGCTCTTCAGGCGCTTCTCGAAGTCGCCACGGTACTTGGTGCCGGCCACCAGTGCGCCCAGGTCGAGCGAATAGATGACGGCATCGGCCAGCACCTCCGGCACCGAGCCCTCGACGATGCGCCGGGCCAGGCCTTCGGCGATCGCGGTCTTGCCGACGCCGGCCTCGCCCACGTAGAGCGGGTTGTTCTTGCGACGGCGGCACAGGACCTGGATGGTCCGCTCGATCTCGTCGGCACGCCCGACCAGCGGGTCGATGCGTCCGGCCCGGGCCTGCTCGTTGAGGTTGCTGGCGAACTCGGTCAGGGCATCCCCCTTCGGCTCGCCCTCCCCGCCCTCGGCCCGGCTCTCGCCTTCGGAGGAAGGCTGTTCGCCCTCCTCGCCCAGCTTGGCGATGCCATGGGACAGGTAATTGACCACGTCCAGGCGGGTCACGTCCTGCTGGTTGAGGTAGTAGACGGCATGGGAGTCCTTCTCGCCGAAGATGGCGACCAGCACATTGGCGCCGGTGACCTCCTTCTTGCCCGAGGACTGCACGTGGTACACGGCCCGCTGCAGTACGCGCTGGAAGCCCAGCGTCGGCTGGGTGTCGCGGCCATCGTCTTCCGCCAGGCGGGACACGGAG
Source organism: Stenotrophomonas sp. STEN225 (assembly GCF_056756445.1). Taxonomy (NCBI): domain Bacteria; kingdom Pseudomonadati; phylum Pseudomonadota; class Gammaproteobacteria; order Lysobacterales; family Lysobacteraceae; genus Stenotrophomonas; species Stenotrophomonas sp. STEN225. Next base: position 160,417 of record NZ_JBRRBV010000006.1, read on the forward strand.
GCCTCGATGGCCTGCTCCAGCTCCTGGCGCAGGCGGTCGGCATCGGCACCACAGGCCTTCAGTACGGCCTGGGCGGACGGGTTGTCGAGCAGTGCCAGCAGCAGGTGTTCGACCGTCATGAACTCATGCCGGGCCTCACGGGCGCGCTTGTAGCACTGGCCGATGGTGTGTTCGAGGTCTTTGCTGAACATGGATTACTCCGGCGGCAGATGGGGACAATATGCGGCCTGACTACGCGATTTCCATCACCCTAGCGGATTGCTGCGTTCAGATGGCGTTAGCAGTGCGGATTGCTTGATCTTCATTCACTCCCGGACAGCCCACCCATGAGCGAACCCTACCTGAGCCGCTGGCGATTGCGACGTGATGGTCCCGCCATCCGTACACCGCACGCCCGGCTCTGGCCGGTACTGACCGCCGACGACCAGCCGGCAATGCTGAAGATCAGCAGTGAAACCGAAGAACAGAACAGCCATCGCCTGCTGCGCTGGTGGGACGGCGACGGTGCCGCGCGCCTGCTGGCGCACGAGGGGCCGGCCATCCTGATCGAGCGCGCCGGCGGCCAATCGCTGCGGGAGCGCTCGATCGGCGGCGATGACAGCACCTGTACCACGATCCTGTGCCAGGTCCTGCAGCGGCTGCACCGGCCACGGAGCGCACCGCCAGCGGAGCTGGTCTGCCTGCCTACATGGTTCGCCGACCTGCTGCAGCCAAGGGGCTCGCTGCCGCCACTGCTGGAACAGTGCAGATCGCTGGCGGTCGCGCTGCTGGAGGACGAACAGGAGGTCCGGCCGCTGCACGGTGACCTGCACCACGACAACGTGCTCGACTTCGGCACGCGCGGCTGGCTGGCGATCGACCCGAAACGGCTGATCGGTGATCGCGCGTTCGACTACACCACGCTGTTCAGCAATCCCGACCTGTGCGGTCCCGGCATCCACGTCGCGACCCGGCCGGAGCGCTTTGCGGCCCGGGTGACCGAGGTCAGCGCCCTGGCGGAGCTGGATCGCACGCGCCTGCTGCGCTGGATCGCTGCCAGCGCCGGGCTGTCGGCCGTATGGTTCCGCAATGATGGCGACCCGGCCGATATCGACGAGACAGTGGCGGCGATGGCACTGGAGGCGCTGGCGGAGGGGTGATCCCGCTGTAGCCGAGCATGGGCTCGGCTCTACAAGAGGCCGGTCAGGCCTTTTCCATCGTGCACAGCAGCGGATGCTGGTTCATCCGTGAATACTCGTTGACCTGGCCGACCTTGGTCTCGGCCACTTCGCGGGTGAACACGCCGCAGACGCCGCGACCGCGGGTATGGACATGCAGCATCACCTGCGTCGCCTTGTCCAGGTCCATGTTGAAGAACTGCTGCAGCACGTCCACCACGAAATCCATCGGGGTGTAGTCGTCGTTGAGCAGCATGACCTGGTAGAACGGCGGCGGCGCCACTTCCGGGCGCGCGGGCTCCACGGCGATGCCGTGCTCGTGGTGGGAATCGGGGGAAGACTCGCGGGGCATCCGGTCATTATAGAGGTTGCCGCGCGCCCGCGTCGGCCCTCCCGGAATGGACGGCACGGACGGCCGCCGTCACAATTGTCCTTCCCACCCCGGTTTCACAGGATTTTCATGAAAAGGACCCTTCTGCCTGCCCTGTTGATCGCCCTGGCCTGTGCCGGTCCGGCGAGCGCAGCCGATGCCGACGCTGCCGTCGGTCGCCAGCTGGACAAGCTGGGCTACAACTACGAGGTCGACGAGGATGGCGACTACCGCCTGGTGTTCGACGTCGAGGGCGACCGCACCCAGATGGTGTACGTGCGCTCGGCGGTGGAAGACTTCGGCAGCCACAACATCCGTGAGATCTGGTCGCCAGGCTACACGTCCAAGACCAAGCAGTTCCCGGTCGCGGTCGCCAACCGCCTGCTGGAGGACTCGCAGGACGCCAAGATGGGCGGCTGGGTGAAACAGGAGGTGACCGCGATGTTCGTGGTGAAGATCGACGCCGATGCCACCGCCGACCAGCTCAGCGACGCCATCGATGCCGCGATCCGCACCGCCGACGCGATGGAACTGGAACTGACCAAGAAGGACGATCTCTGAGGTGAACGCCACGCCGGACCCGCGCTGGGCACCGCACGCCACCGTCGCCACCATCGTGGTCGACGGCGGCCGCGTGCTGCTGGTCGAGGAGACCATCGATGGCCGCGCCGTGCTCAACCAGCCTGCCGGGCACCTCGAGCCCGGCGAGAGCCTGGCCGAGGCGGCGCTGCGCGAGACCCGCGAGGAGACCGGCTGGACGGTTCAGCTGACCGACTTCATCGGCTGTTACCAATGGACGGCGGGCGACGGTACGACGTTCCTTCGCTTCTGCTACGCGGCGCGCCCGGTCTCGCATGATCCGGCGCAGCCGCTCGACACCGGCATCGACCGCGCGCTGTGGATGACCCCGGCCGAGCTGCAGGCCGCCGGGCAGCGCCAGCGCAGCCCGCTGGTATGGCAGGTCGTGGCGGACTATCTGGGTGGCCAGCGCCACCCGCTTTCGCTGGTCCGGGAGGTCGCATGAGCACCCCGCGCGTGATGGTAGGCGTTTCCGGTGGCGTCGATTCGTCGGTCGCCGCCTGGCGGCTGGTGCAGCAGGGCGAGGCCGTGGCCGGCCTGTTCATGCAGAACTGGGCCGACGACGGCAGCGGCGACTGCCGCGCCGAGGATGATCGCCGCGATGCGGTGGCGGTCTGCGGCCTGCTGGGCATTCCCTTCCATTTCCGCGACTTCTCCAGCGAGTACTGGCAAGGCGTGTTCGAGCATTTCCTGGCCGAGTACGCCGCCGGCCGCACCCCCAATCCGGACGTGCTGTGCAACCGCGAGGTGAAGTTCAAGCACTTCCTGGACGCGGCGCGTGAACTGGGCGCCGAGCGCATCGCCACCGGCCATTACGCGCGGGTGACCCAGCGCGGCCACCAGTGGCTGCTGCTGCGCGGCGCCGACCGCTCCAAGGACCAGAGCTATTTCCTGCACCAGCTGGGGCAGGCGCAGCTGGCCGCCACCCTGTTCCCGATCGGCGACCTGGAAAAGAGCGACCTGCGCCGGATCGCCCGTGACGTCAGCCTGCCGACCCATGCCAAGAAGGACTCCACCGGCATCTGCTTCATCGGCGAGCGCGACTTCCGCGAGTTCCTGGGCCGCTATCTGCCGGCCCGGCCGGGACAGATCCTCGACCCGGCCGACGGCAGCGTGATTGCCGAGCATCCGGGCGTGTTCTATTTCACGCTCGGCCAGCGCGAGGGCCTGAACATCGGCGGCGTGCGTGGCCGCCCGGCCGCGCCGTGGTACGTGGTCGGCAAGGACGTGGCCAGCAACGTGCTGTATGTCGATCAGGACCGCGACAGCCCGTGGATGCTCTCCGAACGCCTGCGTTCGGAAACCGCGCACTGGATCGCCGGCGCACCACCGGCCCGGCGTTTCGAATGCACTGCCCAGACCCGCTACCGCCAGCCCGACGAGCCGTGTACGGTCGATGTGCTGGACGATGGCAGCGTGCTGGTCACCTTTGCCCGCCCGCAGCGGGCCGTCACGCCCGGCCAGTCGCTGGTGCTGTATGACGGCGAGATCTGCCTGGGCGGTGCGGTGATCGCCGCCACCGATGCGCCGCTGGAACAGCGCCTGCGCACCACCCCTTCTCCTTTTGAGGTAATCGCTGCATGAGTTTCACTGTCGACGACCGCGTCCTGGCCCTGGCCGGCATTGCCCAGGCCCTGCAGCAGGTGCGCCGCATCGCCGATACCGGCCATTCCGATGCCGCCGCTGTACGTACCGCGGTGGACAGCGTATTCCGCGTCGACGCGTCCTCTCCGCAGGAGGTGTTCGGCGACCGCCACGCGCTGAAGTCGGGCCTGCGCCTGCTGCACAACTACTTCCGCAACCAGGGCCAGGATCCGATCCTGCCCAAGCTGGCATTGTCGGTGCTGCAGCTGGAGCGCCGCTTCGTGCAGGACGGCGCAACCGTCAACAAGGTGGCCTCGGGCATCGAGCAGGCGCAGCGCAAGGCCGCCGAACTGGGCGACAGCGGTCACCCGGATGTGCTGGCCAGCCTCGGCGGCGTCTATGCGGACACCATCAGCCATCTCAAGCCGCGGGTGATGGTGCAGGGCAACCCGCATTACCTGGGCCAGGCCGGTGTGGTCTCCGAGATCCGTGCCCTGCTGCTGGCCGCCGTCCGCGCCGCGGTGCTGTGGCGGCAGGTGGGCGGCAGCTACTGGGACTTCCTGTTTGGTCGCAAGGCGATGGTCGAGGCCGTGGACCGCCTGCTGGCCTGACCGCTGCATCCGCCGGGCATGGCCCGGCGCTACCGCATCGCCTGACCGTCGCGCAGCGCTGCCGGGGTAGCGCCGGCCCATGCCCGGCGAGCGTCCGGCGCCGGAAATCCGACGCATTCAGAAAGCGCATCGACGTTAAAGAGAAAGGGCACACGGCCGATACATCCTCCGTGCACCTCCCGAGAACGTCCATGTACTCACGCATTTTCATTCGTCTGGCCGCCCCCCTGGCCCTGACCCTGCTGCTCCCCTTCGCCATCGGTTTCGAATGGCCGGCCGCCCTGCGCTGGGCGATCCTGACCACGATGACGCTGAGCTGGCTGGGCTTTGCGTGGTGGACCGCGCGCGCCCAGGCGCACCGCTCACCGGAACAGGCCCGCGTCCTGCGTGAGCAGGACCAGCTGCTGACCGAGCTGCGCAGCTTCGTCGGCAACGAAATCGACGGTTCGCGTGGTGAAGTGGAACGCGCCCGCGACCTGATCCGCCAGGCGGTATCGAGCCTGGGCGGCAGCTTCGATGCAATGAACCGCAAGTCGCGCCAGCAGAGCCAGGCGCTGTCGCGCATCGTCGACCGTGCCGGCGATGAAGGCAGTGCGGGCCTCGACGTTGCGCGGTTCGCCCAGCATGCCAGCCATCGCATGGAGCAGCTGGTGGAAGCGCTGGAACAGGTCAGCGGGCAGAGTTCGACCACCGTGCAGCACATCGACCAGATGGCACAGCACCTGGACGGCATCTTCGCGCTGCTGGAAGACGTCAAGTCGATTGCCGACCAGACCAACCTGCTGGCACTGAATGCCGCCATCGAAGCGGCCCGTGCCGGCGAGGCCGGCCGCGGCTTCGCGGTGGTCGCCGACGAAGTGCGCAACCTGTCCGAGCGCTCAACCACCTTCAACGAACAGATCCGAAAGCTGGCCCACAGCTCCAAGGACGCCATCGCCAAGGTCCGCGAGACGGTCTCGCACATGGCTTCGCGCGACATGGACCGCTCCCGCGAAGCACGCCAGGAAGCAGCGGCCATGCTGGACAACGTGGCACAGATCAATGCTTCGCTGGGCGAAGGCATGCGCGAGGTGTCCGAGTGCGCGCGTGCCATCGACGGCAGCGTCGCCGAGGCCGTGCGCGCGCTGCAGTTCGAAGATATCGCCACGCAGGCGCTGGGTGGCGTGCATACCCATCTCGACCGCCTGACCGCGATCAACCGCGAAGCGGTGGCCCTGCAGGAACTCCTGCACCGCAATGGCGGCGTCTTCGACGAAGAGATCGCCAGCGCGCTGCAGCGCACCGGCAACCGTCTGCGCGAACTTCGCAACGAATGGGAGCGCCCGCCGCACAAGCCGGTCGCCCAGCAGAACATGGGCGCCGGTACCGTCGAACTGTTCTGACACGCGTGTCCGCTGCCCTCTCCGGCAGTCTGCAAGGCCCCGGCTCGACCGGGGCCTTTGCCTGTGATCCACCGCCGAAAGCATCCTGTACGCGCCCCATGGCCCTGATCAGCGCCCCGCCCTCCTCCCTCACCGACATCGAACGCCCGCGCAACGCCAGCGTGCGAGAACAGCTGCAGCAGCTGGAAGAGGTCGCGCATGAGGAGATCCGCGAGCTGCAGCAGCTCGCCGATGCGCGCCCGCCCTCGCCCGGTACCGCCGGCGAACTGCTGGGCATGGCCTGGGACCTGGGGTTGGATGGAGATGCCCTGAAGTAGCGCCGGGGCGTCTGCCGGGTCTATCGCGGCCCGAACATGAAAGAGCCGAGCGTCCGCTCGGCTCTACGGTGAAACAGGCCCATGCTCGGCTGAGGCGCAGGGATGTCCATCGCTCCGACCAGAAAGCGCCGCCGAGCCCATGCTCGGCTCATATGCGCCGCAGGTTCATCGCAACCGGACAGGCCTGGAGACCGCGGGTACGCGGTCACAAATCGTCAACGCACCAGCAGCGCTTCGTTGCCGGCGTCCGTGCGCGACGGTGACTGATGCTGCTGGCGCAGCCACTGCGCCAGGTCCCGCGGGCTCAGCGGCCGCGAGTACAGGTAGCCCTGGATCTCGTCGCAGCCCTGGCGGCGCAGCATGTCTTCTTCCTGGTGCGTTTCCACGCCTTCGGCCACGACCTTCATGCCCAGCGCGTGACCCAGGTGCACGATGGCCTGGGTCACCTCGGCCGTACCCGAGTCGTGCAGCATGCCCTGCACGAAGCTGCGGTCGATCTTCAGGCGGCCCACCGGGAACCGGTTGAGGTAGTTGAGGTTGGAGAATCCTGTTCCGAAATCGTCCACCGCCAGCGGCACACCATGCCGTTCCAGCACGTCGAAGCAATGACGCAGGATGTCGGTGTCACGGATCAGCGCCGACTCGGTCAGCTCAAGTTCCAGGCGCTGTGGCGGCCAGCCATGGGCATGGCAGATCTCGATCACCCGCTCGGCGAAGCCGCGATCACGCAGCTGCACGGCCGAGACGTTCACCGCGATGCGGTCGAAGTGCAGACCGGCTCTGTCCCAGGCAGTGGCCTGGCGGCAGGCTTCGTTCAGTACCCAGTCGCCGATGCGCACGATTTCACCGCACTTCTCGGCGATGGGAATGAACTCGGCCGGGCTGCAGTAGCCGATGCCGGGTCGATGCCAGCGCAGCAGTGCTTCGATGGCCGGTGGCTCGCCAAGGTGGGCGTGCAGCAGCGGCTGATAGGCCAGGCTGAACTCCTCGCGCTCGATCGCGCCATGGAGTGCATGCTCCAGCTCAAGCCGGCGCTGGATGCGGGCCAGTGCATCCTGGCTGTAGTACTGGTAGGTGTTGCGACCGGCTTCCTTGGCCGCATACATCGCGGCATCGGCGGCGCGCAGCAGTGAATCGAAATCGGTCTGGGTATCGCCCAGCATGGCGATGCCCACGCTGGCCCCCACCTTCAGCGTGGTATCGCCGCGGCGCAGCGGCTCGGCCAGCGAGCCGATCAGCTTGCGCGCCACGTGGCCAGCGTCTTCCGGTTCGGCCAGGTCGCGCAGCACCACGATGAATTCGTCACCGCTGAAGCGGCCGAACAGATCGTTGTTGCGCAGGTTCTGGTGCAGTCGGGTGGCCGCCGCCTTCAGCAGCGCATCACCGGTGGCATGGCCGAAGCTGTCGTTGATGGTCTTGAAGCCATCCAGGTCGATGAACAGCATCGCCAGCGAGGTGCCGCGATCACGCGCTTCCTCGATTGCTTCAGCCGTCTGCTCGCCCAGCAGCACCCGGTTCGGCAGGCCGGTCAGCAGGTCGTAATGGGCCAGCAGCTCGATGCGCTCGTTGGCCTCGCGCTCTCGCGTGATGTCACGGAACAGCACCACGAAGCGTGGCGGCAGGCCATCGCGTCGATCCAGCTCGATCAGCACCTGCACCCATACGCGCAGGCCGGATTGACGATAGAAGCAGAGATCCAGCTGCTCGGGCAGTCCGCCACCGGCAATCCGGCCCAGCGCCGCCTCGAACGCACTGCGCGAGTCCTCGGTGTACAGCGCCAACGCCTGGTCCAGGGTGATCGGCTCCTTGCGCAGTCCGTGGATGCGATAGCACTCTTCGGTCCATTGCATGTGCCGGGTCTGCACCTCGATCTCGCACCCGCCGATGCGGCCCAGGGCCGAAACGCGGTTGAGCAGCTCGGTACGCCAGCGGATCAGCGCATCGGTCTGGTGCTGTTCGGTGATGTTCTGCACCTGGCCCAGCAGCCGCTTGGGCTGGCCCTCGCCGTCCAGCAGCGGCTGCATCCATAGCCGCAGATGCAGCGATGGTTCGCCGCTGCCGCGGGCCAGCTCCAGTTCGAGGCTGGCGGAGCGGCCATCGCGCCACAAGCGGCGCCAGGCTGCCCGCAGCGCTCCACGTGAACGCGGATGCAGCTGCTTGAGCCAGCGTCGCTGGCCGGGCACGTTGCCGGGCTCAAGTGCGAGCAGCGAACGCAGTTCGGGCGACCACCAGAAGGAGCCCGTGCCTGGATCGAACGACCAGCTGCCCATGCTGGCGATGCGCTGCGCCTCGCTCAGGTGCACCTGCTGTTCGTGCAGCAACGCCTCCAGCTGCTTCTGCTGTTCGATGTCGGTGTGGGTGCCGACCATCCGCAGCGGCTGGCCGTCGGCAGTGCGCGCGACCACGCGGCCACGATCAAGCACCCAGCGCCACTGCCCGTCGGGCTGGCGGAAGCGGAACTGTGCGCTGTACTGGTCGCTGGTTCCACGCAGGTGCTGATCCAGCGCGGCGCGCACGTGGCCGATGTCCTCGCCGTGCACGCGCGCCAGCATTCCGCTGGCGGTCTCTTCGCCCAGGCCAGGGGTGCGGGTGACGCGATCGCTGGGAATATCCCAGTCCCACAGGCTGTGGCCAGCGCTGTCCAGCGCCAGTTCCCAGCGTCCGCCACCCGCAAGCGGCACCGGTTCCGGCACGCTCAGGGTGAAGGCCAGCAGATTGCCGGCGCCGTCATGCACGGCGCGCAGGTGGCCGTCGTAATGCCCGCGCGGCCCTCCCGGCAGGCTGCACGCAACAATGCCACCGTCGGCCGCCAGCAGACGCAGGTCCTCCAGCATCGGCGCGTAGGCCGCGACCGTCGCCGGCAGGCCATGCTCGCGCGCGGCCGGATTGGCCGCCAGCGGACGGCCAGTGCGGTCGACGATGACCAGCGCCGACGCGAGCGGATGCTGCAGCAGGCTGGCGATGATCCCTTGGTCCACGCGATCTTGCTCCGGATGAAACGCCCGACAGCGGGGCACGCAGTGGTTAACGGCGCCTGCGGCGGATAATTGAGTGGCTACGGGGCACCTGCGCGGTAAGATGGCCGGCGCCCCTACCTGCCGCCCTGTCCATGCCCGCAGAACCGACCGGCACCGCCCCTGTTCCCGACCCGCGGATGGCCCAATCGCTGGGCCGCGATCGTCGGCGGATCGTGCTGAGTTACCTGGCGATGGCCCTGGCCTGGATGATCGCCACCGACAGCGCCGTGCAGCTGCTGGTACCCGATCCGTACCAGGCCTCGCTGTGGCAGAGCCTGAAAGGGTCGTTCTTCGCCCTGGCCAGCGCCGGGCTGCTGTACCTGCTGCTGCGGCCGCTGGCCGAGCACGTGCTGCTCACCCATGCCCGCCTGCAGGCCTCCGAGCTGCGCCTGCGGCAGATGTTCGAGGGCAATCCCGGGCCGATCCTGGTCTACGATCTGGACAGCCTGGCCATTCTCGATGCCAATCCCGCGGCCTGCAGCGCCTTCGGCTGGGAGCGTGAGGAACTGCTTGAGCGCACCATCGACGTGCTCTGGCCGCCCGGCCAGGACCAGGCGCTGCAGACCAAGCTCGAAGCCATCCGGGAGGCGCCCGAGCAGCTGTGCATCCTGCGGGCGCAGCTGCAGCTGCGCGATGGCAGCCTGCGGCAGATGGAGCTGCGCTCGAACGCAATCGGTTACGACGGCCACAACGCACGCCTGCTCATTGCCATCGATCGCACCGCCGAGGACCTTGCACAGCTGCGCCGGGACCAGGCACTGGCACGGGTGGAGGAAGCGCATGAGCTGGCGAAGATCGGCGCCTGGGAACTGGACCCCTCCAGCGGGCTGGGCCGGTACTCCAGCCAGGTCTATCGCCTGCTCGGCCGGCGCCCGCCGGAAGCGCGCCGCTGGCATCGCTTCGACGAACTGCTGGTGGCGGCCGATCCGGCCACTGCCGCGCAGGCGGACCAGCTGCTGGCCGAACTGTGTTCCGGCGAACCGGTGCAGGTGGACGTGCTGCTGCCGCTGCTGTCGATGGATGGCCGCGCGTTGATGGTGCACCTGCGCGCGGCCAGCGGCGTTGACGAGGCCGGCCGCGACCGCGTGCTCGGCACGCTGCAGGACGTGACCGAGCGCGAGCAGTCGCGGCGGCTGCTGCGCGAACGTGAGGAACAGTTCCGCGAACTGGTGCGTGTGCTGCCGGACGGCGTGGTCATCCTCTTCGAGGAGCACGTGCTGTACGCCAACGCCTGGGCCGCGAGTCTGTTCGGCTATGGCGGCCATGCCCTGCTCGGCGAGCCGCTGGCGGCTCTGGTCGCCGACAGCGATCTGGCGCGGGTACGCGTGCAGCTCCGGGCCGGCCAGCCCCAGCACGGCCCCGGCCACAGCAGCGTGGTGGCGATGCAGCGTGCCGATGGCCGCAGCTTCCACGCCGGCCTGGCTGTGGGCGAAGTGCGGTATGGCGGTCGCGACTGCAAGCTGCTGATCGTGCGTGACCTGAGCGACTCCGAGCGCACCCGCAGTGCGCTGGAGACCAGCAACCGCGAACTGCAGGCGATGGCCGGCCGGTTGTTCTCGCTGCAGGAGGACGAGCGCCGCGCGATCTCGCGCGACCTGCACGATGACATCGGGCAGGCCATCACCGCCATCAAGCTCTCCGCCTATGCCGCGCAGGACGAAGACGATCCGAAGCGCCGCAGCGAGGATCTGGCACAGATCGTCAGCCTGGCCGACACCACGGTGGCCAAGCTGCGTGACATCTCCACCCTGCTGCGGCCTCCACAGCTGGATGCGCTGGGCCTGGAGGCGGCACTGAGCTGGCAGGCACGGGTACTGTTCCGCTCCTCACCGGTGGAACTGCTGGCCGAAATCGAGCCCCTGCCGCATCGGCCCGACAACAGCATCGAGCAGGCCTGCTTCCGCATCGCCCAGGAAAGCCTGACCAACGTACTGCGCCACGCCCGCGCCAGCCAGGTGCAGCTGCAGCTGCGCGATGTCGGCCAGCGCGGGCTGCACCTGCAGATCCGCGACGACGGCGAGGGTTTCGACCCTGACGGCCCGCGCGGCCTGGGCCTGATCGTCATGCGCGAACGTGCGCAGAGCGTGGGCGGCCACGTGCGGATCGAGTCGGCGCACGGCGCCGGCACCCTGGTCGATGTCCATCTTCCCTACCAGGCAGCCTGCGCGGCTGCCGTCGAAACACCGGATTACTGAGCCTATGTGGAATCCCAATCTGCCGCTGGTCAGCATCGACGATGCCCCTGACCGCCTTGGCGCCGGCAATCCCGAGCTGCAGGCGATGGTGGCCGAAGCCGCTTCGGGTGGCACGCCGCTGATGCTGATGCATGTGGACATCGACCACTTCGCGTCGGTCAACGAGAACATGAGCGCGGAAGTGGGTGACCAGGCGCTGGTACTGGTGGCGCAACGCCTGCAGTCCTACCTGCGCGGACGCGGCAAGCTGTGGCGCCATGGCAGCGACGAGTTCCTGATCGCCGTGCCGCGCGACGCCGACCTGCCGCTGCCGGAGGACTTCGCCGAAGAGATCCGCCAGCAGATGGAACTGCCGCTGTCGGTGCTGCCCTACACCCTGTTCATGACCGGCAAGCTGGGCGTCAGCCTGTGCCCGGAGCATGCCAGCAGCACCTCGCGCCTGCTCGATCATGCTGAAGATGCGCTGTACCAGGCCGCCCGCGAGGGTGGCAACGCGGTGCGCATCCATGCCGTGGACACACCGCCCAGCGCGCACAGCGAGAGCATCATCGCGCGCCAGATCGTCGATGCCATCCCCAATGCCGAGCTGAAGCTGCGCTACCAGCCCCTGGTCAGCGCACGCGATGGCCATGTGGTGGGCATGGAAGCCCTGCTGCGCTGGCAGTCGCCGACGCTGGGGATGCTGGTACCGGAGCGCTTCATGCGAACGGCCGAGCGGCTCGGCATCATCGTGCAGATCGGTACCTGGGTGCTGGAGGGCGCGCTCAAGCAGGCCCGGCTGTGGCGCGACCAGGGTTTCGACGACTTCACCATTGCGGTGAATGTCTCCACCCTGCAGTTGCTGCGACCGAATTTCTTCGCCGAAGTGATGTCGCTGCTGCAGGCAGCGGGCGTGCCGGCGCAGATGCTGACGCTGGAGATCAACGAAAGCGCACTGACCAACAACGTCAATTTCGTGCACGAGACCCTGGCCAACCTGCGCAACGAAGGCATCAGCCTGAGCCTGGACAACTTCGGCACCGGCGACTCCAGCCTGAGCGCGCTGGTGCGCTATCCGGTGGACAAGCTGAAGATCGACCGCAGCTTCATCAAGAGCGCGCCCGCCGGCAACCGCGAGGCCGCCATCGCCCGTGCGATCATCGCCATGGGCCACCAGCTGGGCATGACGGTGATCGCCAACGGTGTGGAATCGCAGGCACAGCTGGGCTTCCTGCGCCGCAACGACTGCGATGTGTTCCAGGGCTATCTGTTCGGCGAACCGATGTCGGCCGATGCCGCGGGCATGACCCTGCGCCGGCGCTACCTGCGCCCGGAAGCATTCGCCGAGACCCGACCGGACCGCACCCTGCTGCTGCTGGACGATGAAGAGAACGTGCTGCGCTCGCTGGTGCGCCTGTTCCGTCGCGACGGCTACCGCATCCTTGCCGCCGGCAACGTGCGCGACGCCTTCGATCTGCTGGCGATCAACGATGTGCAGGTGATCCTGTCCGACCAGCGCATGAGCGACATGAGCGGCACCGAGTTCCTGGGCCGGGTGAAAATGCTGTACCCCGACACCATCCGCCTCGTGCTGTCCGGCTACACCGATCTGAACACGGTGACCGACGCGATCAACCGCGGCGCGATCTACCGCTTCCTGACCAAACCATGGAACGACGACGAGCTGCGCAAGCACATCCACCAGGCCTTCCGTACCTACGAGGAACAGCGCCGCAGCAACGCCGGCCCGGTGACGATGGACGCAGGTGACGGTGGCGAGGATCGCCCGCCGTTGCGGTGATGGAGGCCGCCGGGCATGGCCCGGCGCTACCGTGCACCTGTGCCGTGCGGCGGCTCAGCGCGGCTGCTTCACCGGCAGCACCACGCGGAAGCGCGAGCCGACGCCGGGGGTGCTGTCCAGATCGATGCGACCGTGGTGCTTGTTGATGATGCTGTAGGAGATCGACAGGCCCAGGCCGGTTCCGCTGCCCACCGGCTTGGTGGTGAAGAACGGATCGAAGATGCGCTGGCGCAGTTCGGGCGAGATGCCGCCACCGGTGTCCTCGAACTCGACCCAGACATGGTCGCCCTCCACGCCGGTACGCACGGTGATGGTGCCACGCTCGGCGATGGCATGGCCGGCGTTGAGCAGCAGGTTCATGTAGACCTGGTTGAGTTCGGACGGCAGGCACTCGACCAGCGGCAGCTGGCCGAACTCACGCACCAGGGTGACCTTGTACTTGAGCTCGTTCCAGATGATGTTGATGGTGGACTCGAGGCCGGCGTGCAGGTCGACCAGCTTCCACGACTCATCGCGGCCGGAGTACGAGAAGTCCTTGAGGTCGCGCACGATGCGCGTCACCCGCTCGATGCCCTCGCGTGACTCGGCCATCAGCTGTGGCAGATCGCGGCTGATGAAGTCGATGTCCAGCCGGTCACGGATGTCGTCGATCTCCGGGATGAGCGCCTTCGGGTCGGGCGCACGCAGGGCGCGCTCGTAGGCCTCGATCACGGTGAACAGGCTGCGCAGGTACTCCTGCAGGCTGCCGAGATTGGAGTGCACGTAGCCGATCGGGTTGTTGATCTCGTGCGCGACGCCGGCGGCAAGCTGGCCGATGGACGCCATCTTCTCCGACTGCAGCAGCTTTTCCTGCGTGCCGTTCAATCGAAGGTAGGCCTGGCGCAGTTCGGCATGGCGCTGCTGCAGCTCGCGCTCGTAGTCTTCCTGGCCCTCGATGTGGCGGAACAGTGCCAGGTAGTGGCCCTGCCCGGGCGGACCGTGATGGTACAGATGCGCGATCACCACGCCCTCGCCCAGCGGCAGGCTGCCGTTCCAGTGACCGTTCTGGCGGGCGTGCTCCAGCGCGTCCGGCGGCAGCAGCTGACGCAGGCGCTGTGGTGCCGGCAGCAGGCCTTCGTCGCTGGCCAGCAGGTTCTGCGCGGCCGGATTGGCCAAGGCGACCTGACCGTCTTCGGTGAACAGCAGCAGGCCCTCGCGCAGGCGTTCAAGCAACGCCTGCAGCACCGGCTGTGGTGGAAGGGGGGCGGTAACCAGGACGTTGGCAGCGGACACGGCGGCTCAGGGGCATTCGAACAGGCGCCCAATATACGCGGTCGTGCCGCAGGCGACAGCCTGCGAGCCGGGAGGTCCGCGCGAAATTGCGTCAGGCCACCGCCAGAGGACGGCCAGCGGTGACTGCGTGGGCCTGCCCCTTGGCATCGTAGGCCGAGGCCTCTTCGCTGCGGCCCAGCTGGCGCAGCGCCCAGTTCACTTCGCGGCGCCTGCGCGACAGCAGCACGCCGTTGGCGCGATTGCGCTCGGCCAGCTCCTGCAGCTGTTCGCCCTCGCCCACCGGCGGTGCGCCTTCCAGCGCACGCAGCGCCTCCAGCTTGGCGCCGGTGGCGCGGATCAATGCGTGCACGTCATGCTCGACCAGGGCCTGGCGTTCGACGTCCAGGGCCAGCGCCAGGCGCTGCAACGGCTCGCTCATCGCCGCGGTCATCCGTGCAGCTGCTGGTCCAGCTCAAGCATGCGCGAAGCGATCGCGTCCGGATTGATCGTATAGGTGCCGTTCTGCAGCGATTCGCGCACGGCGGCCACGCGCTGGGCGTCGATCGCCGGCGCCGTGGTCAGTTCGCGTTCGATGGCCTGCAGATTGGTGGCCTCGCCGGTCAGGCGCAGGCTGTCGGCCGCCTCCACCGGACGCGCCGGCGAGTCGCTGCTGACGCCGGGCTTGCTGGCCGGGCTCGTCACGCTGCGCAGTGCCTGGGGGACCTGCAGGTTGCCGTCGATTTTCTGGCTCATGGGGTGTCCTGGAGTTGCCGTTCACAAGGGATAACGGCCGCAGGGCCGTGATCTTTAGGGAAATCTTGCGGGAATTCAACGCGCCACGATTACGTCACCACGGGCATCCACCGTGCCCTGCACGATGCGCCGCGAGGAGAGGTTCTCCACCGAGATGCGTTCGTTCTCGCCGGCATCGCCCATCGCCCGGCCCGCGATGCGCACCTCGACCGAGCCGCGCCGCGACACCAGCGCCACATTGTCTCCGCGCTTGATGAGACGCTGGGTGACCAGGTCGTTGCTCGACAGCAGCGTTCCAGCCTGCAGCGGACGCCGGGCGATGCGGCCGATCGCTGCATTGGGATCGGCCAGCACGGCCCCGGCAATGCGTGCAGCATCGCGTTGGGCGGTACTGATATCGGCAGCCGTCAGCGTTTCTCCAGCAGCGATGCCGCGTGCAAGCACCAGCACCGTCTGGTTGCGCCGCACCTTCACCGGTACGAACAGGCGCCAGCCGCCCGCATCGGGGCAGCTGACCTCGACCGTGGTGTTCGCTGTCGGCTGCACCTGCAGCGCTCCCCCGCACCGGGGAAGACGCAGCGCGTCAGCCACCTGGGCCTCGCCTTCGCTGCCGGCGGGCAGGCTCGACAACGCCGCCGCACGGATGCTGGCCACCGGCTGCCAGTCGGCGGCCACTGCCCAGGGCGAGGCAATGGCCAGCGCGACTGCCAGGATGGAGGAGATCGGGCGCATGGCGCCTCCTGTCGATGGGACCTGGCCCGGACGCGTGCAAGCGGCGTGCCAGTGCGACGCGCGGCACCACACTCGGCGCCGCTGGATCGGACCCTCAAGTTCCCGCCGCTGCACGCCGATACAGCAGCCATGTCCCATGACCTGCTCAACCGGATCGACCAGCGGACCCGCCTGGCCGGCCACAACCGACTGGCGCTGCTGCTGTTCCGCCTCGGCGGACGTCAGCTTTTTGGCGTCAATGTATTCAAGGTGCAGGAAGTGCTGCGGCGCCCGGAGCTGTTCCAGGTGCCCGGCCTGCCCGGGCAGTTCGCCGGCGTGGCCGATGTACGCGGACGCTCGGTGCCGGTCCTGGACCTGGGCCTGGCGATCGGTCATCCCGAGCGCGAGCCGGATGCCGATACCTCGCCCGGCTACCTGGTCGTCACTGAATTCAACCGCTCGATCCAGGGCTTCCTGGTCAGCGGCGTGGAGCGCATCGTCAACATCGCGGTGGAGGACATCCATCCGCCACCGGAACTGGGCGCTGAATCGAGCTATCTGACGGCGGTCACCCGCTTCCAGGGCGAGCTGATCCAGGTGATCGACGTGGAAAGCGTGCTGGCCGACATCGCGCAGATCCGGGGCGAGGCCGTGCTCGATCCACAGATGGCCATGCCCGCCGACGGCCCGCAGCTGCAGGTGCTGGTGGTGGACGACTCGCGGGTGGCACGCCAGCAGATCCGCAGCGTGCTGGACCAGCTGGGGGTCGGCGCCACCCTGCTCTCCGATGGCCGGCAGGCGCTGGACCACCTGCTGCAGATCCACGCCTCGGGCGAGAATCCCGCCGACCGCTACGCCATGGTCATCTCCGATATCGAGATGCCGGCGATGGACGGCTACACGCTGACGACGGAAATCCGGCGCCATCCGGGGCTGGCGGGGCTGTACGTGCTGCTGCACACCTCGCTGTCGGGCGTATTCAACAACGCGATGGTCGAGCGCGTGGGCGCCAATGCCTTCGTCGCCAAGTACTCCCCGCACGAGCTGGCCGATTTCGTGCTGGACCGCCTGCGCAAGGTGGCGATGGCGGCCTGAGGCCGCCGGGGTTCCCCGCCGGGCATGGCCCGGCGCTACCGGATGTTGGCCGCCCCTTGGGTAGCGCCGGGCCGTGCCCGGCGAGCGTAGCGGCGCCCCGCCCCGCCCACGACCTTTTGGCACACCGCTTGCAGCTTCCCGGGCAACGTTCCCGTGGGAGTGCATCGTGCGCAACCTGATTACCGACTACCTGGGCGTACATGCCCAGGCCATGCCGTTGCGCGAACAGCGGATGAAGCTGATCGCCAGCAATCTCGGCAATGCCGATACCCCCGGCTACAAGGCCCAGGACCTGGACTTCGACGCCGCCCTGCGCAGCGCACAGGGACAGGATGGCAACGGCCTGATGGCCACCACCCACGAGCAGCACTATGCGATCAACAACGGCCTGAATCCGTTCCAGATCGCGCGCGAGGGTGTCCAGCCCAGCCTTGACGGCAATACCGTCGATCCGGATGCAGAGCGCGCCGCCTACGGTCGCGCCGCGCTGGAGTACCGCGCATCGCTCAGCTTCGTCGAGAGCAAGGTCCGTTCCATGCTGACCGCGATCACGGGGCAATAAGCCATGAGCAACCTGCCGATCTTTGACATCGCCGGCTCCGCGCTGCAGGCGCAGTCGGTGCGCATGAGCACCATCGCCTCCAACCTGTCCAACGCCGACACTGTTGCCGGCTCGGCCGAGGCCGTCTACAAGCCGCTGGAGCCGATCTTCCAGGCGGTCACGAGCAAGGACGACCCGAACATCACCTCGGTGCAGGTGAAGGAAATCACCCGCAGCGAGGCGGCGCCGATCAAGCGCTACGAGCCCGGCCACCCGCTTGCCGACGCCGACGGTTACATCTACCAGCCCGACGTCGATCCTGTCGCGCAGATGGTCAATCTGATCTCGACCTCACGCAACTACCAGGCCGGCGTGGAGATGTTGACCACCGCCAAGGAACTGGCCCTGGCCACCCTGACCATGGGCCGCTGAGGCCCGCAGTACCGGATACCGCCATGACCACTGCCGTCAACAACCAGACCAGCCAGGACGTCTACTCCGCACTGGGCCTGAATGCTCCCAACAGCAACGCCACCAAGAAGAAGAACACTCTGGACCAGGCCGACTTCCTGCGCCTGATGACCGAGCAGCTGCAGCATCAGGACCCGCTCAAGCCCATGGACAACACGCAGATGGTCGCGCAGATGGCGCAGATGTCGACCGTGCAGGGCATCACCGATCTGAACAACACGGTGCAGGGCTTCCAGCAGTCGATGGCCAGCGACCAGGTGCTGCGTGGCGCCGCGCTGGTGGGGCACCAGGTGCTGGTGCCGTCCGAGAAGCTGGTGCTGGAGAACGAAGGCAGCGTCGAGGGCACGGTGGCCGCGCCCGGCGCCGGCATCATCACCGTGGACATCACCGATGCCAACGGCGCCAAGGTCACCTCGATCAGCGTCGAGGCCAAGGCCGCGGGCGAAACCGCATTCCAGTGGGATGGCAAGGATGCCGCCGGCAACCGCATGGAGCCGGGCAAGTACAGCGTGGTCGCCAACCATGTCGATACCGCTGGCAAGAGCACCAAGCTGTCCACCTATGTGCAGGCACCGGTGGAAAGCGTGACCGTCGGTTCCGATGGCCTGTACCTGAACCTCAAGGGCCTGGGCACGGCCCCGATCGACTACGTGCTCCGCGTCAGCTGAGCCGCCTACCCGCATCTACCAGGAGCATCCCATGGGCTTCAATGTCTCGCTGTCCGGCATCAATGCCGCCAACTCCGACCTGAGCGTCACCGCCAACAACGTCGCCAACGTCAACACCACCGGCTTCAAGCAGTCGCGCGCCGAGTTCGCCGACCTGTTCGCCGCCACCAGCTACGGCCTGTCGAAGAACGCGGTCGGCTCGGGCGTGCGCGTCTCCAACGTGGCCCAGCAGTTCATCCAGGGCAACAACGAGCAGACCGGCCGCAGCCTGGACATGGCGATTTCCGGTGAGGGCTTCTTCACCATGAACATGAACGGCCAGCGGGTGTACTCGCGTGCCGGCAACTTCCAGACCGATGCCGCAGGCTACGTGACCAACCCGCAGGGCGCGCGCCTGCAGGTGTTCGCGCCCAACGCCGACGGCACCAACTTCGACGCCGGTCGCATGATCGACCTGCAGCTGCTGACCACCGACAGCCCGCCCCGGCAGACCAGCGATGTAAAGGTTGGTTTCACCCTGCCGGCCAACGCCAAGGAACCGACGGTGCAGCCGTTCGATGCCACCAATTCCAACAGCTACAACCACTCCAGCGGCGGCATTACCGTGTATGACTCGCTGGGCGTGAGCCACATCCAGGTGTCGTACTTCGTCAAGGAAGCCGGCGTCAACCAGTGGACCGTGCACAACTTCGTGGACGGCGAACCCGCAGGTACCCCGACGCCGGTCACCTTCGACAACAGCGGCAAGCTGACCGCACCGGCCAACGGCAGGATCAGCCTCGGCACGTTCACCCCGACCACCGGCGCGGGCGAGTTGAACATGACCCTGGACGTGAGCGGCTCGACCCAGTACGGCGAGAAGTTCGCCCTGCGCAACACCCAGCAGGACGGTTACGCCGCGGGCAAGCTCAACGAAATCACGGTGTCGGACACCGGCGTGGTCTACGCACGCTACTCCAATGGCGACGACAAGCCGCTCGGCCAGGTTGCGCTGACCACCTTCAACAACCCGCAGGGCCTGGAGCAGAAGGGCAACAACGTGTGGGCGGAGACGTTCGATTCGGGTACGGCCCGTACCGGAATGCCCGATACCTCCAACCTCGGCAAGATCCAGGCCGGCTCGCTGGAGGCGTCCACTGTCGACCTGACCGAGCAGCTGGTCAACATGATCACCGCGCAGCGCAACTTCCAGGCCAACGCACAGATGATCACCACCCAGGACCAGATCACCCAGACCGTCATCAACATCCGTTGATGAGCCGCTGACCCTGTCACGGAACTCCCCGCATGGATAAAGCCCTCTACGTGGCGATGACCGGTGCCCGCGCCTCCCTGCAGGCGCAGGGAACGCTCAGCCACAACCTCGCCAACTCCGATACCCCCGGCTTCAAGGAAGCGCTGGCCAACACCGAGGCCTTCCCGATCCAGGGCCGGGGCTTTGCCTCGCGGGTCGATGCGCTGCACGTCGACGCCGGCTTCAACCGCCGGCCCGGTGCGCAGCACATCACCGGCAAGCCGCTGGACCTGGCGCTGCAGACCGGCACCTGGCTGGCCGTGCAGTCCACCGACGGCAGCGAAGCGTACACGCGCGGCGCGGCACTGTCGGTGACACCGAACGGTCAGCTGGTGACTTCCGGTGGGCGCGCGGTACTGGATGACAACAACAACCCGATCGCCATTCCGCCTTACCAGGCGATGGAGATCGGCAACGACGGCACGATCTCGATCATCCCGCAGGGTGAAGGCCCGCAGACCATGGCCATGATCGGCCGGATCAAGGTGGTGCAGGCACCAGACGAACGGCTCGAGCGCGGTCTTGATGGCCTGTTCCGCAACACCGATCCGCTGCAGCCGTTCGCCCAGGCCCTCGGGCCCACCGTGCACAGCGGCCAGCTGGAAGGCAGCAACGTCGATGCCGCTGGTGCACTGGTGCAGATGATCCAGCTGCAGCGCCAGTACGAAATGCAGGTGCAGGTGATCAAGCACGGTGATGACAACGCACGCAGCGCCAACAGCCTGCTGCGACTGGGCAGCTGACGGAATTCCGCCGGCGCCGCGTAACGGCACTGGCACACCGCTTGCACGCCGTACCCCATGGGCCGCAGCACGCGGCCGGTTTCAGCCAGACAGGACTCCGAAGATGAACCAGGCATTGTGGATCGCGAAAACCGGACTGGATGCGCAGCAGATGCGCATGTCGGTGGTTTCCAACAACCTCGCCAACACCAACACCACCGGCTTCAAGCAGGACCGCGCCAGCTTCGAGGATCTGTTGTACCAGCAGGTCCGCCAGCCGGGCGGCGCATCGTCGGCGCAGACCCAGCTGCCGACCGGCCTGCAGCTGGGCACGGGCGTGCGCGTGGTGGCCACCGCCAAGAACTTCGAGCAGGGCAGCCAGCAGCAGACCGGCCGCGCGCTGGACGTGATGGTCAATGGACGGGGCTTCTTCGAGGTGCAGCTGCCCGATGGCAGCTCCGCCTACACCCGCGACGGCTCGTTCAAGATCAACCAGGACAGCGAGCTGGTCACCAACAGCGGTTACCCGGTGCAGCCCGGCATCCAGATTCCCGAAGGCGCGCAGTCGGTGACCATCGGCAGCGACGGCACCATCAGCGTGAAGATGGCCGACGACGCCGCATCGGTGGAAATCGGTGCGCTGACCCTGACCGACTTCGTCAATCCCGCAGGCCTGCAGGCGCGCGGCGAGAACCTGTTCCTGGAAACCACCGCCTCGGGGCCGGCGCAGAACGGCAATCCGGGCCTGAACGGGCTCGGCAACGTGGTCCAGGGTGCGCTCGAAGGCAGCAACGTGAACGTGGTGGAGGAGCTGGTGTCGATGATCGAAACCCAGCGCGCCTACGAGATGAACGCCAAGGCGATCTCGACCACCGACTCCATGCTGGCCTACCTCAACAACAAGATCTGACCGGCCCAACCGGGATAACGCCATGTCGCCCACTTCCACCCTCGCCCGCACTGTCCTCGCCAGCACGGTGGCCGCCCTGCTCGGCGGCTGCGTGATTGCCGG
The DNA here is from genome assembly GCF_056756445.1 of Stenotrophomonas sp. STEN225. NCBI lineage: Bacteria > Pseudomonadati > Pseudomonadota > Gammaproteobacteria > Lysobacterales > Lysobacteraceae > Stenotrophomonas > Stenotrophomonas sp. STEN225. The sequence continues at coordinate 181,927 of NZ_JBRRBV010000006.1, forward strand.
CGACGTGCGCCCCTACCCCGCGATGGCGCCGCTGCAGCCGATCATGCCGCCCCAGGCGGAGCCGACGGCCGGTGCGATCTATGCGGCAGGGCCAACCCTGCAGCTGTACTCGGACCGCCGCGCGCGTGATGTCGGCGACCTGCTGACCATCACGCTGCTGGAAAACACCACCGCGCAGACCAGCGCCAACACCGCCACCAACAAGGAATCGAATCTGAGCCTGGGGACGCCCTCGATCTTCGGTGCGCCGGTCACCCTGGGCGGCAAGGACATCCTCAGCGCCAGCGCCAAGGGCGCGCGCGACTTCACCGGCAAGGGCAACAGCGCACAGAGCAACCGCCTGCAGGGCAGCGTCACGGTCACCGTGATCCAGCGCCTGCCCAATGGCAACCTGGTCGTGCAGGGACAGAAGAATCTGCGCCTGAACCAGGGCGACGAGCTGGTGCAGGTGCAGGGCATCGTGCGCCCGGGTGACATCAGCCCGGACAACACCCTTCCCTCCAGCCGTGTGGCCGAGGCCCGCATCGTCTACGGCGGCCGCGGTCCGGTCGCGCAATCCAACGCGATGGGCTGGCTGAGCCGCTTCTTCAACTCCGGCCTGACGCCGTTCTGAGCATGGCCATGACGCTTACCTTCTTCTCTTCCTGGCACCGTCTGTCATCGCTGTGCTGCCTGGTGCTGCTGGCAGTGGCTGCGCCCGCCAATGCCGAGCGCATCAAGGATCTGGCCCAGGTCGGCGGCGTGCGCGGCAACGCGCTGGTCGGCTACGGCCTGGTGGTCGGCCTGGATGGCAGTGGCGACCGCACCAGCCAGGCCCCCTTCACCGTGCAGAGCCTGAAGAACCTGCTGGGCGAGCTGGGCGTGAATGTGCCGGCCAACGTCAATCCGCAGCTGAAGAACGTCGCCGCCGTGGCGATCCACGCCGAACTGCCACCGTTCGCCAAGCCAGGGCAGCCCATCGATGTCACCGTGTCCTCGATCGGCAACGCGGTGTCGCTGCGTGGCGGCTCGCTGCTGATGGCGCCGCTGCGCGGTGCTGATGGCCAGGTCTACGCCATCGCACAGGGCAACCTGATCGTGGGCGGCTTCGGTGCCCAGGGCAGGGATGGCTCGCGGGTGTCGGTGAACGTGCCCAGCGTCGGCCGCATTCCCAACGGTGCCACGGTCGAACGCGCGTTGCCGGATGTGTTCGGTGCCAACGGCGAAATCACCCTGAACCTGCACAACAACGACTTCACCACCGTCTCGCGGATGGTCGCCGCGCTCAACAACGCCTTCGGCGAAGGCGCGGCACGTGCCGTCGACGGCGTGACGGTGGCGGTGGCCGCGCCGACCGACCCGGGTGCACGCATCGGCCTGCTTGCCCGCATCGAGAACCTGGAGCTGACCCCGGGCAGCGCCCCGGCCAAGGTCGTGGTCAACTCGCGTACGGGCACGGTGGTCATCGGCCAGCAGGTCCGCGTCGGCCCTGCGGCGATCTCGCACGGTTCGTTGACGGTGACTATCCAGGAGAACACCAACGTCAGCCAGCCCAACGCACTGGCCGGCGGCAGCACGGTGGTCAGCCCGCAGTCGACCATCACCGCCACCAACGATGGCAGCCGCATGTTCAAGTTCAATGGCGGCACCACACTGGATGAGATCGTGCACGCGGTGAACGCCGTCGGCGCCGCGCCGGGCGACCTCATCGCGATCCTGGAAGCACTGAAGCAGGCCGGCGCGCTGAGCGCCGAACTCGAGGTGATCTGACATGCGCATCACCCCCGCCTTCGAGCTGAATCCGGCGCAGCAGAACGACCCGGCCAGGATCGACAAGGTCGCGCGGCAGCTGGAAGGCCAGTTCGCGCAGATGCTGGTCAAGAGCATGCGCGATGCCAGTTTCGGCGACTCGCTCTTTCCCGGTGAGAACAAGATGTTCCGGGAGATGTACGACCAGAAGATCGCCGAGGCGATGACCCGTGGCAAGGGACTCGGGCTGTCGGCCATGATCACCCGCCAGCTGTCCGGAGCGACCGCCGAAGGACCGGCGCTGGATACCGGCATCGGCGCTGCGAAGGCCAGCCGGGCCTATCAGCTCAACGCGCCCGCCAAGGCGGCGCCGTCGCTGCCGCTGGAGGACGCCGGCCAGGCCGTACGCATGCTGCAGCAGATGGCTGCAGGTGCACAGCAGGATGCATCGGCCGCCATCGCGCCGATGGAACAGGCCCTGGACCTGATCGCCGGCCGCGAAAGCAGCAGCGTGCACCGGTCGCTGGGCACCGATGATCCGTACATCGCCGGGCTTGACGGCCCCGACTGGGCAGCCCGCAACGACCAGTGGGCCGCCACTGCCAGCAACCGTGGCAGCGGCACTACGACCGATGCGCTGGCGACCCGCACCGCGGTTGCCCAGCTGGGTGCGCATACCCCGGAAGGCTTCGTCGCCAGCATCTGGCAGCACGCGCAGAGCGCAGCCAGGGAGCTGGGCGTGGACGCCCGCGCGCTGGTTGCGCAGGCCGCACTGGAAACCGGCTGGGGCAAGCGCCAGATCAAGCACGCCGATGGCAGCACCTCGCACAACCTGTTCGGCATCAAGGCCAATGGCTGGAACGGACAGCGTGCGGTGGCCGGCACCCATGAGTACGTCGATGGCGTGCGCCGTAATGAAACCGCAAGCTTCCGTGCCTACACCTCGCCGGCCGAGAGCTTCGCCGACTACGTGCGCCTGCTGAAGACCAGCCCGCGCTACCAGCAGGCCCTGCAGGCCGGCACCGATGTGCAGGGCTTCGCCCGGGGCCTGCAGCGGGCCGGCTATGCCACCGATCCGCGCTACGCCGCCAAGATCGCCGCGATCGCCGGCGGCCCGACCATCGAGCGTGCCGTCGCCGCCGTGACCGATGCCGGCAGTCGCCTTGGCCAGACCTTCGCCAGCACCGCAACAGCGGCGCTGGGTATCACCCGTCGTTGAGGAACCCCATGTCCAGCGTACTTTCCACCGGTACCGGTGCCCTGCTCGCCTTCCAGCGCGCCCTGGCAACCACCAGCCACAACGTGGCCAACCTCAACACGCCGGGTTACAGCCGGCAGAAGGTCAATTTCGCCACGGCCGATCCGCAGAACTTCGGCTACGGCACGGTGGGCAACGGCACGCGCATCACCGACATCCGGCGCACTGCCGACCAGCTGGCGATCTCGCGCCTGCTCGACAGCAGCGGTGAGCTGGCACGCCTGAAGCAGTTGTCCGGCATGGCCGACCGAGTCAACGCGCTGTTCTCCGACGCCGCCACCAACGTCGCAGGCGTCTGGTCCAGCTTCTTCGATTCGGTCAGCGGCCTGTCTTCCAATGCCTCCGGCACGGCCGACCGGCAGAGCATGCTGGACGGTGGCAAGGCCCTGGCCAACCGTTTCGTGCAGCTCAATACCCATCTGAACAACCTCAACAGCGAGGTCAACAACGGCCTGCTCGCCGGAGCGACCGAGGTCAACCGGCTGGCGCAGGAAATCGCCCAGATCAACGGCGCCATCGGCACCAACATCGCCAGCGCGGCCCCGGACCTGCTCGATCGCCGCGACCAGCTGATCTCGCAGCTGATCGGCTATACCGGTGGCACCGCGGTGATCCAGGACGGCGGCGTGATGAACGTCTACACCGCCGGCGGCAACGCACTGGTGGTCGGCACCACCGCCACCCGGGTCACCACCGTGGCCGATCCGTACCAGCCCGAGCGCCTGCAGCTGGCACTGGAAACGCAGGGCAACACCATCACCCTGGATCCCAAGGCCGTCGGCGGCCAGATCGGTGGGCTGATGGAGTTCCGCGACACCGTGCTGACCCCGGCGCAGGCGGAACTGGGCAAGCTGGCGATCGGCCTGGCCGACAGCTTCAACCAGGTCCACCACCAGGGCGTGGATCTCTACGGCCAGCTCGGCGGTGACTTCTTCAACATCGGCACGCCGCGGGTGACGGCCAACAGTGGCAACAGCGGGACGGCCAGCATCAGTGCCAGCTTCGGCGATCTCGGCAAGCTGGACGCGCAGAACGTCGTCCTGCAGTTCGATGGCACGCAGTGGAAGGCGAGCCGCGCCGACACCGGCGCCAGCATTCCGTTGACCGGCACCGGCACCGCCGCCGATCCGCTGGTGATCAACGGCGTCGAGCTGGTGGTCGGCGGCACGCCGGCAATCAACGACCGCTTCCTGCTGCAGCCCACTGCCGGCGTGGCCGGCAGCCTGGAGATCGCCATCACCGATCCCTCGCGCATCGCAGCCGCGGCTGCCGTGAAGGGCGCCGCCGCCACCGCCAATACCGGTACGGGCAAGCTCAGCGGCGTCTCCGTGACCGATGCCGGCCATGCGGACCTGCGCAATCCTGCGGCGATCGTCTTCACCTCCGCCACCACCTACACCATCGATGGTGGCCCTCCGCAGACCTACACCCCCGGCCAGACCATCAGCGCCAACGGTTGGAGTTTCGTTCTCGACGGTGCACCGCGTACCGGCGACACCTTCAACATCACCCCGACCCCGGCCGGCTCTTCGGACAACAGCAACGCGGCAAGGCTGGCCAAGGTGGAGAGCGCCAAGGCGTTCAGCAGCGGCACCGTCACCCTGAACGGCGCACTGGGCGGGCTGACCACCCAGGTCGGCGCGGCAGCGCGCTCGGCCGAGTACTCGCTTGAAGCGCAGTTGGTGATCAACGAGAAGGCCCAGGACGCGCGCGACGAAATCTCCGGCGTCAACCTGGATGAGGAGGCGGCGAACATGCTCCGCCTGCAGCAGGCCTACCAGGCCGCCTCGCAGTTGATTTCCACTGCCGACAACATGTTCCAGACCATCCTGGGAGCCGTCCGCCGATGAGCAGCCGCATCTCCACCGGAATGATGTTCAACCAGTCGGTGACGCTGATGCTGGCCAAGCAGGCCAAGCTCAATCACCTGGAGCAGCAGATCGCCACCGGCAGCAAGATCGTCAGCGCCAAGGACGATCCCGTGGCCGCGGGCACCGCCGTGGGCCTGGACCGCAGCCTGGCGGCACTCGAGCGCATGGGCCTCAACGCCGGCAACGTGCAGAACCGGCTCGGCGTGCAGGAGAACACACTGGCCCAGGTCAACGATCTGATGGGCCGCGTCAGCGATCTGACGCTGCAGGCCAGCAATCCGGCGCTGAGCGCCGCGGACAAGAAGACCCTGATCACCGAGCTGAACCAGATCCGCGACGGCCTGCTGTCGCTGGCCAACAGCAGCGATGGTACCGGCCGCTATGTATTCGGTGGCACCCATGACGGCGATCCGCCGTTCGCCAAGATCGACGGCAAGGTGGTCTATCGCGGCGACCAGACCCAGCGCCAGGTGGAAGTGGGGCCGGACACCTACGTGCTCGACGCCCTGCCCGGCAGCGAGATCTTCATGCGCATTCCAACCGGCGATGGCTTCGTCGACGGCAGCGCCGCCGCAGGCAACACCGGCAAGGGCGTGCTGACCAACATCACCCGCGACGGCAGCGACAGCTGGAACGGCCAGGCCTTCAGCGTGCGCTTCACCGCCAGCGACCAGTACGAGGTGCTGGACGCAACGGGCAACGTGACCAGTACCGGCTCCCTGAAGCCCGGCGACGAACTGGAAGTGAACGGCGTGCGCCTGCAGATCACCGGCGCTGCCGAGCCCGGCGATACCTTCAACGTGCAGCCGGCCGGCAGCCGCGACATCTTCGCGACGATGGACAAGCTGATCGCCGCACTCGACGCCGATACCGGCAGCACCGCACAGCTGGCGGCGCAGCAGAACCAGCTGCAGAGTGCATTGCGCGACGTAGGCCGCGCGTCCGAGCGGATGATCGATTCGCGTGCTGCCGGCGGATCGCAGCTCAAGGCGCTGGACAATGCAGCGGACATGCGCGAAGCCAACAGTGTGACGTTGAAGACCACCCTGTCACAGATGCGCGACCTGGACTACGCCGATGCCCTGAGCCAGTACCAGTTGCAGAGCACCGCGCTGCAGGCTGCACAGACGATCTTCTCGCAGATGCAGTCGATGTCGCTGTTCAACAAGATCGGCTGATCCGTTTCCCGCACACGCCCATGAAGGCCGCGATGCCCTGCATCGCGGCCTTTTTCGTTTCCGCAGCGCGTTGCTGCTGCCTCGCCCGCGGGTGCGCCGCGCGCGTTCATTGACGATCCGCGCGCCCAGGTCCGCCCCACCCGGCGCCGCCAGCGGCGCCCGCCCCCTGCCCGCCCCCCTTCCAGGCCGGTGAAACCCCGGAAGAACAGCGTCCCGCGGGCTTTTCCCGGTTCATCGGAATTCACGCCTAAAGGTTGTTGACAAAGCGCCGTTATTCATTTGGCAACGGCGAAGCACACAGCCAAACAAAAAACAGGCGGCGCTTCGTTCCATTCACCTACGGGTTCCAAATAAGAGGAGACGACCCCATGGCACAGGTAATCAACACCAATACGATGTCGCTCAACGCTCAGCGCAACCTGAGCACCAGCGGCAACTCGCTGGCCACCACCATCCAGCGCCTCTCGTCCGGCCTGCGCATCAACAGCGCGAAGGACGACGCCGCCGGCCTGGCGATCTCGGAGCGTTTCAGCACCCAGATCCGCGGCCTGGACGTGGCCATCCGCAACGCCAACGACGGCATCTCGCTGGCCCAGGTCGCCGAAGGTTCGCTGAGCGAAGTCGGCAACAACCTGCAGCGCATCCGCGAACTGGCCGTGCAGGCCTCCAATGCCACCAACTCCAGCAGCGACCGCAAGGCGCTGCAGGCCGAAGTGACCCAGCTGGTCAGCGAAATCGACCGCGTCGCCAAGCAGAGCGACTTCAACGGCACCAAGCTGCTCGATGGCAGCTTCACCAGCCAGCTGTTCCAGGTTGGCGCCAACGCCGGCCAGGCCATCGCCATCAACAGCGTGGTCGATGCCAAGGCCAACTCGCTGGGCGCGACGACCTTCGTCAACGCTGGCAGCGCCACCCTGGATGACGCAGCCGTCGATGCCGCCGCCGGCACGCTGGCCAACATCACGGTGGGCGACGTCAGCATCGGCGACGTCACGTTCGACTACACCACCCCGCCAGGCGCGCCGGCCACCGCGGCCGAGATCGCTGCGGTGCGCAAGGTCAACCAGGACAACGCCACCAAGGCGCTGGCTGCTGCCCTGAACGGCAAGATCGGCGAAACCGGCCTGCATGCCGCGCAGTCCACCACCGCGGGCGAAGTCACCCTGACCTCGGTCAAGGCCGACAACACCGTGGCCGGTGTGACCGTGAAGATGGGGCCGACCGCCACTGCAACCGATCTGAACGCCCCCGCCGCCGGCACTGCTGCCGCCCACGTCGCCGACATCCAGATCGATACCGTCGCCGGCGCCCAGCAGGCCCTGGAGATCGTCGACAAGGCCCTGGAATCGGTCAACAGCGTCCGCGCCGACCTGGGCGCGATCCAGAACCGCTTCACCTCGGTGGTCGCCAACCTGCAGACCTCTTCCGAAAACCTGTCGGCCTCGCGCAGCCGCATCCGCGATACCGACTTCGCCAAGGAAACCGCCGAACTGACCCGCACCCAGATCCTGCAGCAGGCCGGTACGGCCATGCTGGCCCAGGCCAACCAGGTGCCGCAGAACGTGCTCAGCCTGTTGCAGCGCTGACATGAGCCGCTCCCGGGGCACGTCGGGGGCGTCTGACCCAACTCACGTGCAACCGCTCAAGGACCTCTCCTCATGGCACAAGTCATCAACACCAACACGATGTCGTTGAATGCTCAGCGTAACCTGAGCACCAGCGGCAGCTCGCTGGCCACCACCATCCAGCGCCTGTCCTCCGGTTCGCGCATCAACAGCGCCAAGGACGACGCCGCTGGCCTGGCGATCTCCGAGCGCTTCGGCACCCAGATCCGCGGCACCGATGTGGCCATCCGCAATGCCAACGACGGCATCTCGCTGGCCCAGGTCGCCGAAGGCTCGTTGACCGAGATCGGCAACAACCTGCAGCGCGTCCGCGAGCTGTCGGTGCAGGCCGCCAATGCCACCAACTCGGCCAGTGACCGCAAGGCGCTGCAGGCCGAAGTGACCCAGCTGGTCAGCGAAATCGACCGCGTCGCCAAGCAGTCCGAGTTCAACGGCACCAAGCTGCTGGACGGCTCGTTCTCCAGCCAGCTGTTCCAGGTCGGTGCCAACGCCGGCCAGGCCATCGCCATCGACAAGGTGGTCGATGCCAAGGCCGACGCGCTGGGCAATGCCGTCTTCGACGCCAACACCATCGCCATCGACGAAGGCGATAGCGTCGCAGCCGATGCGGGCAAGGAAATCACCTATTCCGGCCTGACCATCGGTGGCGGCGGCCTGACCTCGGCGATCAAGATCGCCGACGTCAAGATCACCTCCACCGGCGACGCCGCCAAGGACCAGGCTGCCCTGGCCGCGGCGACCGTGACCGCGATCAACGCCAAGATCGGTGAGACCGGCGTCTACGCCGAACTCGACGGCACCACCGCCGGCCAGATCAACCTGACCTCGGTGAAGGAAAGCGTCGACAAGGACGGCAAGTTCGTCGCCATGTCGGCCACTGCGGGCACCAGCGCCGGCGTCACCGGCTTCGACAGCGCCGCCGCCACCGCCAGCACCGGCGCATCACCGGGCAAGCTGCTGAAGGACGTCGACATCAGCACCGTGAAGGGTGCCCAGCAGGCGCTGGAAGTGGTCGACAAGGCACTGGGTTCGATCAACAACACCCGCGCCGACCTGGGTGCGATCCAGAACCGCTTCACCTCGGTGGTCGCCAACCTGCAGACCTCGACGGAGAACCTGTCCGCCTCGCGCAGCCGCATCAAGGACACCGACTTCGCCAAGGAAACCGCTGAACTGACCCGTACCCAGATCCTGCAGCAGGCCGGTACGGCCATGCTGGCCCAGGCCAACCAGGTACCGCAGGGCGTGCTCAGCCTGCTGCGCTGATCCGCACCGTGATCGACTCCCGGGCGCCGGCCAGGCCGGCGCCCGGACCCTGAACCACGTACCACCTCCGCCAAAGGAAATGCACCATGGCACAAGTCATCAACACCAATACGATGTCGCTGAATGCTCAGCGCAATCTGAGCACCAGCGGCGCCTCGCTGGCCACCACCATCCAGCGCCTGTCCTCGGGCTCGCGCATCAACAGCGCCAAGGACGACGCCGCCGGCCTGGCGATCTCCGAGCGCTTCGGCACCCAGATCCGCGGCACCGACGTCGCCATCCGCAATGCCAACGACGGCATCTCGCTGGCCCAGGTCGCCGAAGGTTCGCTGACCGAGATCGGCAACAACCTGCAGCGCATCCGTGAGCTGTCGGTGCAGTCGTCCAACGCCACCAACTCGGCCAGCGACCGCAAGGCGCTGCAGGCAGAAGTGACCCAGCTGGTCAGCGAAATCGACCGCGTCGCCAAGCAGTCCGAGTTCAACGGCACCAAGCTGCTGGACGGCTCGTTCTCCAGCCAGCTGTTCCAGGTCGGTGCCAACGCCGGCCAGGCCATTGCCATCGACAAGGTGGTGGACGCCAAGACCGAATCGCTGGGCACCGCGACCTTCGCCACCGGCGGCACGGCCATTCTGGCCGCAAGCACCGATGGCGCACGCATCACCGGCAAGGTGATGGACGTGGATATCGGCACCGTCGAGATCAAGGCCGGCGCCACCGCCGAAGAGGCCGCCAAGGCCGTGGCCACCGCCATCAATGCCAAGATCGGTGAAGCCGGCATCTATGCCGAAGCGAACAGCGACGGCACGATGAAGCTGAGCTCGGTGAAGGAAGGCAAGGACGTCGTCGCTGCCGATATCGCACTGGAGCGCAGCAATTTCGACGCTGCCGCGGGTACCTGGAGCGCGAACGCTGCTGCAGCCGCCTACACTGCGGGCACCGCTACCGCTGCCAGCGTGCAGAAGCTGGACGTGAGCACCGTGCTCGGCGCCCAGCAGGCGCTGGAAGTGGTCGACAAGGCACTGGGTTCGATCAACAACACCCGCGCCGACCTGGGTGCGATCCAGAACCGCTTCACCTCGGTGGTCGCCAACCTGCAGACCTCGACGGAGAACCTGTCCGCCTCGCGCAGCCGCATCAAGGACACCGACTTCGCCAAGGAAACCGCTGAACTGACCCGTACCCAGATCCTGCAGCAGGCCGGTACGGCCATGCTGGCCCAGGCCAACCAGGTACCGCAGGGCGTGCTCAGCCTGCTGCGCTGATCCACGGCAAGAAGGTACCGCTGCCGCCGGTCGAACCGGCGGCAGCGGCAACCCGACAGCCACGGCGCACGCAGGCGCGGGCCATGCCCGGCCCGGGACGCTTCCCGAACCGGCTTGGCATCGCCCGCCCCTGCGGACCTCTGTTTCAGCGCTGTACCTTTGACTGTACGCACCGGGCGGCTTCGTCTCCCCCCGATTGTCAGTAGCCTGATCCCTCCCCTGCTTTGGGGGAGGGTTTTTTGCAGACTCCCGGCAGCCTGCGTCGTCCCGACCGCACCCTGCCCCGTCACTCCTGCAACCTGCATGCCAAACCTGCCGTCCGGCACTGGCACGGCGCATGCATCAACGAAGTCCTCAAGACCCAGCGGCGCAGGCCGCTATTTTCGTTGACGACGGGCGGCCGCAGCGCGGCGCCCGGATTACCAGGAGAAACGACGTGGCAGACTTTGGATACGGTGGCATCGGCTCGGGCCTGGACATCTCCAGCATCGTCAGCCAGCTGGTCGCGGCCGACCGCAAGCCCGCCGACAATGCGCTGAACCTGCAGCAGTCCAAGACCAAGATGCAGCTGTCGTCGATCGGCACCGTCACCGCGGCCTTCGACAAGCTGAAGACCGCACTCACTGCACTGAAGGCCACCACGGCCTTCGACACCCGCACGGTCACCGCCAGCAAGGGCGGCAGCGGCGGTACCGACGAGATCCTGACGGCCAGCGTGGCGCTGTATGACGTCGGCACCACCAAGGCGGCAGCGTCCAATGGCACGCACATCATCGACGTCAAGTCGCTGGCGACCGCACACAAGCTGATCGCCGACACCTCCGTGCCCAAGACCGATACGTTCGCCGCCGGAACCTTGACGTTGACCGTCGGCGTCGGCGACAAGGCCAAGACCATGAACGTGGAGGTCGAGGAAGGCGACACGCTGACCACGATCCGCAACAAGATCGACGCCGCCGGCCGCAAGGAAGGCGTGCAGGCCACCCTGATCAGCTCCGGCGACAACCAGTACCTGTCGATCGCACAGGAAAAGACCGGCGCGGCAAACGCGATCAAGCTCGAATACGCCGGCAGCGACCCGAAGTTGGGAGCGCTGGTCGGCAGCCTGAAGCAGAACACCGCGGCCGCCGATGCCAAACTGACCATCGACGGCGTTGAAGTGGTGAGCGCCAGCAACACCGTGGCCGACGCCGTGCCGGGCCTGACCCTGAACCTGAAGAAGGAAGGACAGAGCACGGTCACGATCAGCACCGACACGGCCGCGGCGACCAAGGTGATGCAGGATTTCGTGACCGCGTACAACGCGGCCATCGCCGCCATCAACACCGAAACCAAGTACGACGCCAAGACCAAGGAAGCGGCGGCCCTCACCGGCGATGCGCAGATGCGCGGCGCCGCCAGCCAGCTGCGCTCGGTGATGTCGGGCGTGCTCAAGTCGCTGTCCGGCGATGGCCTGGACGCCAAAGCCATCGGCCTGCAGACCCGTGGCTACCCCAATGCCGATGGCAGCTTGGTGCTTGATACCACCAAGTTCGCTGCCGCGCTTGCCAGCCAGCCGGAGAAGATCCGCCAGGCGATCACCGGCGATGCCGGCGGTGCGGGCCAGCTGTACTCGCTGGTCGACGGCTACGTGAGCACGACGGTCGGCAAGGAGGGTGCGTTCGTTGCCCGCACCAAGGGCCTGAACAACACCCTGGACAGCATCGACAAGCGCCGCAAGGACCTGGATACCCGCATGGTCGGCGTGGAGGCACGGTACAAGAAGCAGTTCCTCGCACTGGACAGCCTGATGGGCAAGCTGCAGCAGAGCAGTTCGGCGCTGCAGCAGCAGCTGGCGCAGTTGAACGGTTGACGGACGACGCGCGCGGCACTCAAGTTTGGTGCCGAACGCACCGATAACGGACGCAACAGCAATCATCGCGGTACTGCCGGCAGTGATCGTCACGATCCTGCTGCAGCACCCAGCGCAAGGAGAATCACGAATGTACGGTTCCAGCCGTCAGTACGCCGAGCAGTACCGCCAGGTGGGTGTGACCAGTGCGGTCACCGATGCCGATCCGCACAAGCTGGTGGCCCTGTTGCTGGCGGGCGCGCTGGAGCGCGTGCGGCGCGCGCTGGCCAGCCTCGAGCGCGGCGACCATGCCGGCAAGGGCAAGGCGATCGGCGAGGTCTGCGCCATCGTCGGCCACCTCAACGGCTCGCTGGACCATGAGGCCGGCGGCGAGATTGCCGGCAATCTTTCGTCCCTCTACGACTACGTGCTGCAGCGCCTGACCGAGGCCAACCTGCACAACGACCGCGCCGCCCTGGACGAATCGCTGCAGCTGCTGGGCGAGATCGACAGCGCCTGGAACGCAATTCCGCACGAGCAGCGCCGTACGGCAGCGGTGGCACCATGAGCCTGCAGGCACTGCATGCGCAGCTGGATGCTTTCGAGAAGGCGCTGGGTGAAGATGCCTTCGACACCGCCGACAGCCTGCTCGAAGGCCATGACAGCAAGCTGCACGCGCTGTTGAGCCAACCGCTGGCGGCCGCCGACCATGCGCCCCTGACCGCGCTGTTCGAACGCCAGCAGAGCCTGCTCACCCTGCTGCGCCATCGCCGCGACGCGGTGGCCGTGCAGCTGCACGATGGACGGCGCTCCCTTCGCGCCGCGCACGCCTACCTGCAGGCAGAATCGCTGGCATGACCCTCCTGCCGACCACGTCGCTGCATCACCCGGCCGAAAGCGAGCTGTTCGACGAGACGCTCAGCTGCGAACTGGCGCTGCCGGTCGAGTTCCAGGCCGGCAACGCGGCGGGACGTACCAGCAGCGCCGAAGGCCTGCTGCGCAGCCTGGCGCTGGTCGAAGACAGCCGTGTCGATGAACACGAGGAGCGCAGCGAGGCCAGCCTTCCGCTGCAGCGGCTGGAAGCCAAGCTGGATCTGGCCATGGTGCTGCTGGGCCGACTCGTGCGCCAGCAGGGCCCGGCATTGACCCTGCGCCCGGTGCGCTGGTCGCGGCGCGGCATCCGCCTGCAGCTTGGGCCCCGCAGTGGCGCGGCGCCGGGCCAGGCCGGCGTGGTCCGTGTGCAGCCCAGCGACTGGCTGCCCGACCATATCGATCTGCCGGTGGAAGTGGTTGCCGAGGCCGCCGATGGCAGCGGAGGCCACTATCTCTGGCTGCGTTTCCATCGCCTCGGCGACGGGCTGGAAATGGCCATGGAGCGGCATCTGTTCCGCCTGCACAGACGTCAGGTGGCCGAAGCAAGGCGCGCGCGCTGAACCCTGGCACGCCCGCCCGCAACGGACGACGCTTGGCTCGCCCGTTCAGCTAAGTTAAGGTGGACTCCCCTCCCGGACCTCCAGCGTGCCTGTGCGAGTTCTCATCGTCGACGATCACACCCTGGTCCGCGCCGGCCTGGCGCGGCTGCTGCAGGGGTTTGCCGACGTGCAGCTCGTGGCCGAGGCCAGCAACGCCGAGCAGGCGCTGCAACTGGCCCTGCAGCACGCGCCGGACGTGGTGCTGATGGATCTGTCCCTGCCCGGACGCACCGGCCTGGAAGCACTCAGCGACATCCGCATGCGCGCACCCGGCACCCGGGTGGTGATGATGACCATGCACGATGATGCCGCCCACGTGCGCGACGCACTGGATCGCGGTGCCGTCGGCTTCGTGGTCAAGGATGCCGCTCCGCAGGAACTGGAACTGGCGCTGCGCGCTGCACACGCAGGCCAGGTGTTCCTGAGCCCGCAGATCTCGGCGAAGATGCTGGCGCCCATGCTGGGCCGCGAGAAGCCCACCGGCATCGCCGCGCTGTCACCCCGCCAGCGCGAGATCCTGCGCCGCATCGGCAAAGGCGAAAGCAACAAGGAAATCGCCGCCGATCTCGGCATCAGCGTCAAGACCGTGGAAACCCACCGCGCGCGCATGATGGAGTCGCTGGGGTGCCGCCGCGCCAACGACCTGCTGCTGCTCGCCGCCCGCCACCAGCACGAGCTGGAGTGACCGCGTCACCCGGATGACGGATTCCCGTCACCCCCACAGGCACTGACGGAATCCCGTACACGCCGGCACGACGCCCCGACCGCGTGCGCAACAGGAAATCAATGGCTTGCGACCGGGAAACGTCAACATCCCGCGCCGATGTCGGGAAAATCCCTACACGCTGTCGGGTAATTCACCAACCACCTCAGGAACCCCCTGATTCCGCACCTGCCGGATCAGAAGCAAGATGCGTTCCACAAGGCGTCGGGGAGCGGCGCCGGGGAACCACGATGAAGGCTGCACTCTCGCCCCAGCTGGGCCAACAACTTCACCTCACCCCGCAGCTGCTGCAGTCGATCCGGCTGCTGCAGCTGGACGGGCTGCATCTGGAACAGGAAATCCAGCGCCTGCTCGACTCCAACCCGATGCTGGAGATCGAGGATGCCGAAGCACCTGCACCCGAACCCGGCGACGCCGGCGCCACCACGCTGGAAACCGCGGCGTTCGACGAGCTGCCGGAGTCCTCGATGTGGGACGTTGCCGGCGCCAGCTGGCAGGACGGCGACGACGACCGGATGGCACGCATCGCGGCGGGCGAATCGAGTGATCCGCAGCTGCGCGTGCTGCAGCGGCTGGCACTGGACCTGGACGACCGCGAGCTGGCGGTCGCCGCCTTCTGGCTCGAGCATTGCGATGACGCCGGCTATCTGCAGGCACCGCTGGCACAGCTGCAACTGCTGGCCAGCGCCCAGTTCGACATCGCCGCCGATGGTGTCGAGGCGGTCCGCCAGCGCCTGCTGCATGGCGAGCCCGCCGGCATGGCCGCGCGGGACCTTCGCGAAAGCCTGCAGGCCCAGCTGCGCAGCCTGGACGGCGTGGTTCCCGCGCGGCATCTGGCCACCCGCATCCTTGCGGGCGCGCTCGAGCCGCTGGCCGCGCACGACTACCCCGCCCTCGCCCGCCTGCATGACGCCGAGATCGGTGACGTGCGCGAAGCAGTGCGACTGATCCTCTCGCTGCAACCCCGCCCGGGTGACAACCTGCTGCCGGAACGTAATGCCGTGGTGGTACCGGACGTGGTCGCCTGGCACGCCGACGGCCAGTGGAAAGTGGCCCTGAATCCGGCGACCAGCCGCCGCGTATCGATCAACACGCAGTACGAACAGGCGCTGGCCGACAGCAACGAGGCTGCACCGGCGCTGCGCGAGATGCTGCAGGAAGCGCGCTGGTTCAGCCGTGGCCTGTCGATGCGCTATGACACCCTGCTGCGTACCGCGCGGGTGATCGTCGAGCGCCAGGCTGCGTTCCTGGTCCGGGGCGAGGAAGCGATGGCGCCGCTGACCCTGAAGGAAGTGGCCGAGGAGATCGGCATGCACGAGTCCACCGTCTCGCGCATCACCACCGGCAAGTACCTGCAGACCCCGCGTGGCACCTTCGAGCTGAAGCACTTCTTCGCGGTGCGCCTGGAAGGCGCCAGCGTCTCCGGCCAAGCGGTGAAGGCCATGGTGCGCCGCCTGATCGATGCCGAGCCGGCCGGTCGGCCGCTGGCCGATGAGGCCATCGCCGCCCTGCTTTCGCGCCAGGGGGTGAACATTGCCCGCCGAACCGTCGCAAAATACCGAGAACAACTGGATATCGCCCCGGCCCGCGAACGGCGCCGGCTCAGCGCCAGGCAACCGCAGCTGGCCCGGGTGGGCTGAAAAGGATGTTGGACATGAACACGCTCACGGTCCTGCTGGTCGACGACCACGAAGGTTTCATCAACGCAGCGATGCGCCATTTCCGCAAGATCGACTGGCTGCAGATCGTCGGCAGTGCCGGCAACGGCCTGGAAGCGATCGAGCGCTCGGAGACCCTGCGCCCGCAGGTGGTGCTGATGGACCTGGCAATGCCGGAAATGGGCGGCCTGCAGGCGACACGCCTGATCAAGTCGCAGGATGACGCCCCGTACATCGTCATCGCCAGCCACTTCGATGACGCCGAGCACCGCGAGCATGCACTGCGCGCCGGCGCCGACAATTTCGTCAGCAAGCTGTCCTACATCCAGGAAGTGATGCCGATCCTGGAAGGCCTCAGGGAGGATCGATCGTGAGCGAGTCGCGCATCCTGGTGCTGGACAACGACGCCGTGCGTGCCGAACGCACCGTTGCCCTGCTGGAATTTATGGACTTCAATCCGCGCTGGGTTTCCGACGCGGCAGACTTCGACCTGGGGCGGCAGCGCCAGAGCGACTGGATGGCGGTGATCGTCGGCAGCCTCGACGACAGCGCCGCCAGCACCGCCCTCTACGCATGGCTGGGTGGCAGCAGCCTGCCGCCGCCGGTGCTGCTGGCCGATGGCGAGGCCAGTGCCTTCGCCCACCGCCACGGCCTGCATGAAGCCAACATCTGGCCGCTGGAGACGCCGCTGCGCCATGCGCAGATGGAAGCCCTGCTGCGCCGTGCCAGCCTCAAGCGCCTGGATGCCGAGCACCAGGCGGGCGCCGTGCAGGAGCAGGGACCTACCGGCAATGGTGCCGCTGTGAGCGCGCTGCGCACGATGATCGACCAGGTCGCGGCATTCGACACCACCGTACTGGTGCTGGGCGAGTCGGGCACCGGCAAGGAAGTGGTCTCGCGCGCCATCCACCAGCGCTCGCCGCGCCGCGACGGGCCATTCGTGGCGATCAACTGTGGCGCCATTCCAGCCGACCTGCTCGAGAGCGAACTGTTCGGCCACGAGAAGGGTGCCTTCACCGGCGCGCTGACCGCGCGCAAGGGCCGCTTCGAAATGGCGGAGGGCGGCACCCTGCTGCTGGATGAGATCGGCGACATGAGCCTGCCGATGCAGGTCAAGCTGCTGCGCGTGCTGCAGGAGCGCAGCTTCGAGCGTGTCGGCGGCAACCAGACCATCCGCTGCAACGTGCGGGTGATCGCAGCGACCCACCGCGATCTGGAGAGCCGGATCGCCGACGGCAAGTTCCGCGAAGACCTGTTCTACCGCCTCAATGTGTTCCCGATCGACGTGCCGGCCCTGCGCGAACGGCGCGAGGATCTGCCGGCACTGGTGGCAACCATTGCCGCGCAGCTGGCGCGCACCGGCCGCGGCGAAGTCCGTTTCACTGCCGAAGCCCTGCAGGCGCTGGCGGGCTACGAATGGCCAGGCAACGTACGCGAGCTGACCAATCTGGTCGAACGCCTGGCGGTGCTGCATCCGGGTGGTTCGGTCCGCGTGCAGGACCTTCCCGCGCGCTACCGGGGCGACGCCCTGCTGGCCCCCGTCAGCACCCCGGCCGCGGTACCGGCAGCACCCAGCGAAGAGCGATTGGACCTGCGCAGCTTCTCCTTCCACACCCCCGGCAGCGGCGGCCAGCCGTCGCTGGAGCACGGCATCGCGGTCAACCGCGCTGCGGCTGCCACGGCCCTGCCCGACGACGGCCTGGACCTGCGCAACCACATGGCCAGCATCGAGCTGGGCCTGATCAATGAAGCGCTGGAGCGGACGCAGGGGGTGGTCGCCCACGCCGCGCAGCTGCTGGGCCTGCGCCGCACCACCCTGGTGGAAAAACTGCGCAAGTACGGCATCGAACGCGAGCAGGCCGAACTGGCCAGCTGAGCGTGATCGCCAGCATGAAGGGGGCACGGACGCCTGGGCTTGCCCGGGCGTTCGTGTATCCGGCGGCCGCCGGCAAGGCCAAAAAACCGACGCCGGTTCACTGACACCGGCAGATGACGACAGCGTATCGGCACGCCAGCTCGCCCGTCCTCCGCCGAACGCAAACTTCCGTCACGTTTCTGAACCACTCAGGCGTTCCGGCACGGCACTTGCAGTGATCCCTGCAGATTCCCCATCCCTGTTCCTGGAACCGTTGCAGATGTCCCACTCCGTCACTTCGATCCTTTCGCAGATCCGCACCTACCAGTCCCAGATGGGACAGCCGGTGCTCAATCCGCTGGCTGAAGCGCCGCGCAGCAATGCCCTTCCTGGTGCGGTGCTGGATGCGCCGCAGGTGCAGCCGGCCAGCTTCACCGAGACCCTGCGCGGTGCGATTGCCGGCGTCAACAATGCGCAGCAGACGTCCGGCGCGCTGGCCAAGGCGTTCGAGATGGGCGAACCCGGCGCCGACCTGGCCAAGGTGATGGTCGCCTCGCAGCAATCCCAGATCGCCTTCCGCGCCACCGTGGAAGTCCGCAACCGTCTCGTCCAGGCCTACCAGGACGTGATGAACATGCCGCTGTAAGGAACTTGACGCATGGCACTGACGCTTTCCAAGGACAGCCTGAACGCCGAGAAGGCGGGGCAATGGTTCGACCGCCTGCAGAGCCTGCAGATCACCCGTCGGCTGGGGCTGATGGCGATGATCGCAGTGGCGGTGGCGGCGGGCCTGTTCGTGTTCTTCTGGTCGCAGAAGCCCGGCATGGTTCCGCTGTATACCGGCCTGGACCAGAAGGCCACCGCTGAAGCGACCGACCTGCTGCGTGCAGCGCAGATCCCGTTTGCCCTGGACCCGGCAACCGGTGGCATCACCGTGCCGGAGAAGAACCTGCATGACGCCCGCCTGAAGCTGGCCGGCTCCGGCCTGACCGACAGCGGCAAGCTGGGTTTCGAGCTGATGGAGCGCGACCCGGGCTTTGGTGTCAGCCAGTTCGTGGAAAGCGCGCGCTACCAGCACGCGCTGGAGACCGAACTGTCGCGCACCATCAACACGCTGCGACCGGTGCGTGATTCACGCGTACACCTGGCCATCCCCAAGCCCAGCGCCTTCACCCGCCAGCGCGACGTCGCCAGTGCTTCGGTAACCCTGGAACTGCGCGGTGGCCAGCAGCTGGAACGCAGCCAGGTGGATGCGATCGTGCACATGGTCGCCGCCAGCATTCCGGACCTGTCGCCGGAACGGGTGACCGTAGTCGACCAGAGCGGGCGCATGCTCAGCATCAGCGACCCGAACAGCGAAGCGGCGGTCAACGCCGCCCAGTTCGAGCAGGTCCGCCGGCAGGAGACCTCCTTCAACCAGCGCATCCGCGAGTTGCTGGAACCGATGACCGGCCCGGGCCGCGTCAATCCGGAAGTCAGCGTGGACATGGACTTCTCGGTCACCGAGGAAGCGCGCGAGCTGTACAACGGCGAGCCGGCCAAGCTGCGCAGCGAACAGATGAGCGAGAACACCACCAGCACGCCCGGACCGCAGGGTGTGCCTGGCGCAACCAGCAACACGCCTCCGGGCCAGGCTGCGCCGCCACAGACCGCGCCGACGCCGAGCGAAAGCAGCAAGAACGCCACGCGCAACTACGAGCTGGACCGCACGCTGCAGCACACCCGCCAGCCGGCCGGCCGCATCAAGCGCGTGTCGGTGGCGGTGCTGGTGGACAACGTGCCGCGCCCCGGCGCCAATGGTGCACTTACCCCGCAGCCGCTGTCGGCTGCCGAACTGACCCGCGTCGAGGCGCTGGTCAAGCAGGCCGTCGGCTTCAGCGCCGAGCGGGGCGATACGGTCTCGGTGATGAATGCCCCGTTCGTGCGCGAGACCACACCGGTGGAAGGCCCGGCCTGGTGGGAGCTGCCGTGGGTGCACGATGCCGGCCGCATGCTGCTGGGGGCCATTGTGGTGCTGGCGCTGCTGTTCGGCGTACTGCGTCCGGCGCTGCGTGCCATCACCGGCCAGGCGAAGAAGCACGACCCGCTGGCACTGGAACCGCATACCGCTGACGTACAGCTGGTCGATGACGATGGCAGCCCGCTGCCGGCCCTGGGTGCCGAGCGCGCTGGCCTGGGTGGACCGGAGGCACTGGCCCTGCCGGTGGACTCCTACGAGGAACGACTGCGGATGGCCCGTGAAGCCGTGAAGACCGACTCCAAGCGCGTGGCCCAGGTGGTCAAGGGTTGGGTGGCCAATGACTGAGGTACCGTTGACCGGAGTGCAGCGCGCCGCCGTGCTGCTGCTGTCGCTGGGTGAACTGGACGCGGCCGAGGTGCTGCGCCACATGGAACCCAAGGAAGTCCAGAAGATCGGCATCGCGATGGCCACCATGTCCGACATCACCCGCGAACAGGTGGAACGGGTGATGGACCAGTTCGGCCAGGAGCTGGGCTCCAAGACCTCGCTGGGCGTGGGGTCGGACGACTACATCCGCAACATGCTGGTGCAGGCACTGGGCAGCGAGAAGGCCGGCAACCTGATCGATCGCATCCTGCTGGGCCGCAACACCACCGGCCTGGATGCGCTGAAGTGGATGGATCCGCGTGCGGTCGCCGACCTGGTCCGCAACGAGCATCCGCAGATCATCGCCATCGTCATGGCCCACCTGGAAACCGACCAGGCCGCCGATGCGCTGAAACTGCTGCCCGACCGCACCCGCGTGGACGTGCTGCTGCGCATCGCCACCCTCGATGGCATTCCGCCGAACGCACTCAATGAACTCAACGAGATCATGGAGCGCCAGTTCGCCGGCAACCAGAACCTGAAGTCATCCAACATCGGCGGCGTGCAGTGCGCGGCCAACATCCTCAACTTCATGGACAGCGGCCAGGACCAGGCGATCCTGGGCGAGATCGCACGCATCGACGCGCCGTTGAGTGGCCGCATCCAGGACCTGATGTTCGTGTTCGACGACCTGGTGGATCTGGACGACCGCGAGATGCAGCTGGTGCTGCGCGAAGTCAGCGGCGAGCGGCTGGGACTGGCCCTGCGCGGCGCCGACATCAAGGTCCGCGACAAGATCACCCGCAACATGTCCCAGCGTGCCGCCGAGATCCTGCTGGAGGACATGGAGGCCCGTGGGCCGGTGCGTCTGTCCGACGTGGAAGGCGCGCAGCGCGAGATCCTGGCCATCGTCAAGCGCATGGCCGATGAAGGCACCATCACCATCGGCGGCAGCGCGGAGGCCATGCTGTGAGCACCGTCGTGCGCTGGCTCGCCCCTGACCTGCTGGCCCAGCCGGAACCCGTGCTGGAACAGGAGGACGCGTCCGGGCATGCCGGGCCGGACCCGGAGCACGAGCCGGAACCGCCGCTGCAGTTGCCGACCCTGGAAGAGATACAGGCCATCCAGGACAGTGCCGAGAAGGAAGGCTTCCAGCACGGCCATGCGGAGGGCTATGGCCAGGGCCAGGCCGAGGTGCGCCGGCTTGCCGCGCAGATCGAGGGCATCCTGGACAACTTCAGCCGCCCGCTGGTCCGCCTGGAGAACGAGGTGGTCGGTGCGCTGGGAGAGCTGGCGGTCCGCATCGCCGGTGCCCTGGTCGGTCGCGCCTACGAGGCCGAACCGGCGCTGCTGGCACAGCTGGTCGGCGAAGCCATCGATGCGGTCGGCGGCAGCACGCGCGAAGTGGAAGTGCGCCTGCACCCGGACGACATCGCTGCCCTCGCCCCCTTGCTTACCCTGCCACCGCAGCAGCGGCTGGTTGCCGACACCAGCCTCAGCCGCGGCGACCTGCGCGTGCATGCCGAGGCCGTGCGCATCGACGGCACTCTCGAAGCCCGCCTGCGTGGCGCGCTGGACGCAGTGATCCGCCAGACCGGAGCGAACGCATGACGGCCGAAACGCCACTGCCGCCACCTGCGGCAGACTGGGCCCTGGCCCGCAATCTGCGCTTGGCCCGTCGCCTGGACGGGCTGCGCGTGGACACCGCACACGGCCGTGGCCTGATCCGCGAAGGCGTGCTGCGCCGCGCGGTCGGGCTGACCCTGGAAGCGGTCGGCTGCGAAGCACCGCTGGGGGCCAGCTGCAAGGTCGAAGTGGTCGACGGTGGCTGGGTGGATGCCGAAGTGGTCGGCTTCGCCGGTGAGCGCACCTACCTGATGCCCAGCGCCGAACTGCATGGCCTGTTGCCCAACGCGCGGGTCGTGCCATCGGCACGGCGCGGCGGCGTGGAAGTGGGCGAAGGCCTGCTCGGCCGGGTGATCGACAGCGATGGCGTGCCGCTGGACGGCAAGGGCCCGATCCGTGCCGAAGGCCACGTCGGCATGGCCGGTGTGTCGATCAATCCACTCGCGCGCGAGCCGATCACCCAGCCACTGGATGTGGGCGTGCGCGCCATCAACGCACTGCTGCCGATCGGCCGTGGCCAGCGTGTCGGCCTGTTCGCCGGCTCCGGCGTCGGCAAATCGACACTGCTGGGCATGATGACCCGCTACACCGCTGCCGACGTCATCGTGGTCGGGCTGATCGGCGAACGCGGCCGCGAAGTGCGCGATTTCGTCGAAACCACGCTGGGCGAGGAAGGCCTGCGCCGCGCGGTGGTGGTCGCCAGCCCGGCCGACCGGCCACCGCTGGCGCGCCTGCATGGCGCCTACCGTGCAACCGCCATTGCCGAATGGTTCCGCGACCAGGGCCTGAACGTCCTGCTGCTGATGGACTCGCTGACCCGCTTCGCGCAGGCACAGCGCGAGATCGGCCTGTCGGTGGGCGAACCGCCGACCACGCGCGGCTACCCGCCGTCGGTGTTCGCCAAGCTGCCCGCGCTGGTCGAACGCGCCGGCAACGGCGCCAAGGGGCGCGGCTCCATCACCGCGTTCTACACCGTACTGACCGAAGGCGACGATCCGCAGGATCCGATCGCAGACGCCGCACGCGCGATCCTCGACGGCCACATCCTGCTGTCGCGCCGGGTCGCGGACAGCGGCCTGTATCCGGCCATCGACGTGGAATCGTCCGTCAGCCGCGTGGTCACGGAAATCGCCGACGAACCGTGGCGCCTGCGCATCCGCAAGCTCAAGCGGCTGGTGTCGGCCTACTCGGCCAACCGCGACCTGATCGCCATCGGCGCCTACCAGCGCGGCAACGACGCAGCCACCGACGAAGCCCTGGAACGCTGGCCGGAAATCATGGAATTCCTGGGACAGGACGTGGCCAAGGCCGCGGATCTCCCGCACAGCCAGGCGGCGCTGCAGCGCCTGGTGGAAAACGAGGTGTAAGCGATGAACCAGTCCAAGCGTATCGACCCTCTGCTGAGGCGGGCACAGGAACATGAAGATGCGGTCGCCCGCGACCTGGCCGAGCGCCAGCGCCTTCTCGACACTCACCTGTCGCGTCTGGACGAACTGCGACGTTATGCCGAGGAGTACGCCAACGCACAGATGGCCGCGACCAGTCCCGCCCAGCTGTTGAACCGGCGTGCGTTCCTTGACCGCCTCGACAGTGCGGTGGAGCAACAGCAGCGCACCGTCGACGGCAACCGCGAGAAGGTCGAAGCCGAACGCGCGCGCCTGATCTTGGCCAGCCGCGACAAGGCGGTGCTGGAGCAGCTGGCCGCCAGCTATCGCGCACAGGAAAAGGTGGTGACAGACCGCCGTGACCAGCGCGAGATGGATGACATCGGCGCGCGCCGCTCCCGCCTGGCGCAGGCCGAGGACCAGGACGGCGCAGACACCGGAGTCCGTTCGTGACGCCCGCCGCGCTTTCCGGCAGCAGCACGACGGCCACTCCGCCCGGCGTGGGCAGCAGCCCGTCGCGCACGGCACGCAGCGAAGGCGGCAAGGACTTCGGTCAGCTGCTGCAGGGCGGTGCGCCCGTCCCGCCCGCGGACAGCCCCGCGCCGACCGGCGTTGCGGCCACCGGCAGCGATGACGCCGCCAGCGTGCGGCCCCCCGCCAGCGAGCAGGCTACGGGCGAGGCCGCTGCGCCACCGGCCGGCAAGGCTGCGACCGACCAGGACGCGACGACGGAAACCGACGAAGCGCCCTGGCCGCCATTTGGACTGGCCGGGCTGGTGCTGGCCACCCCACTGCCCGCCGACCCTGCGGCCAGCGTCCCACCGTCCGCAACGGGCACAGCGCCTCCGGCCCTGGCGGCGACCACCGCCCCCCCATCGCCGGTTGCCGCGTCGCCTGCCGCCGTGGTGCAGTCACCCGCCCCGGGCGTCGATGGCGAAGACGGCGCACTGCCCCTGCCCGCTCTGCCGATGGGCGACGCCGCGCTGGAGCGCAGCGCTGACACCGACAGCGCGTTGCAGGGTGATCGTGCCCCGCCTGCGCCCCTGCAGGCGCCCCTGCCCGCCGCACTGCAGGATCTTAAGGCGGCGCTGTCCAGCAACGCGGTCTTCAACGGTGAACCGACGCCGAAGCCGGTGCTTGGCGACGACGGTTTCGACCAGGCCATCGGCGCCCGCCTGGGCTGGCTGGCCGACCAGAAGATCGGTCACGCCCACATCCGACTGAGCCCGGACGATCTGGGGCCGGTGGACGTACGCCTGCAGCTCAACGGTGACAAGGTCCACGCCAGTTTCAGCAGCCCGCACGTGGATGTCCGCCAGGCGCTGGAAAGCAGCCTGCCACGCCTGCGAGAACTGCTGGGCGAACAAGGCTTCCAGCTGGCCCACGCCGATGTCGGCCATCAGCCGGGCGGCGGTGGCGCACCTGCCGGCCAGGCCGGGCAGGAGGCAGGTCGGGGTGACGGAGAACCGACGCGGGGTGATGCCAGCCTGCCGGCCACCCCGTTGATCCGCCAGCGTGGCCTGCTGGACGCCTACGCCTGACGTGCGCGACCGACGCAGGCCCTGCCGACGGATTTCCGTCGCACCCTGCTCCCGGTGCATCGGCACACCCCTTGCATATCCCGGTGAAGCAACCCTCAGGAGCTTCACCTCGTGGCCGCAGCCGCTGACAAAACCAAGAAGAACGTCGAAAAGGACAAGGCCCGCACGCCGCGCAGTCCGATCCTGATCACCGCGCTGGTGGCCGTACTGGCTGCCGCTGCCGCCGGTGGCGGCG
This sequence comes from Stenotrophomonas sp. STEN225, assembly GCF_056756445.1. Classification (NCBI taxonomy): domain Bacteria; kingdom Pseudomonadati; phylum Pseudomonadota; class Gammaproteobacteria; order Lysobacterales; family Lysobacteraceae; genus Stenotrophomonas; species Stenotrophomonas sp. STEN225. Next base: position 206,771 of record NZ_JBRRBV010000006.1, read on the forward strand.
TGTGGTTCTTCACCCAGTCCACGCAGGAAGAAAAGACCAGCCAGGCGCCGAAGAAGAAGAACGCCACGCCGGCACCGGCGCAGTACTTCGCGCTGGAGCCCGCGTTCGTGGTCAACCTCAATGGTCCCATCGACGGCCCGCGCTACCTGCAGCTGGAAGTGCAGCTGATGACCCGTGATCCGGCCGCGCTGGAGGCGATCAAGACCCACGCCCCGGCCCTGCGTGCACGACTGCTGATGCTGTTCTCGCAGGTCGAGCCGGCACAGATCGCCGATATCGCCGGCAAGAAGAAGCTGCAGGCCGATTCGCTGGCCGAGGTGCAGAAGGTGCTCAAGGCCGAGACCGGCAGCAATGGTGCCGACGATCTGCTGTTCACCAGCTTCGTGACCCAGTAAGGGCCCACCGATGAATGATCTGCTGTCCCAGGACGAGATCGATGCCCTGCTCCACGGCGTGGACAGCGGCGCGGTCGAGACCGACCCGGAGCCGCCCTCCGGCGAAGCCCGTTCATACGACTTCGCCAGCCAGGACCGCATCATCCGCGGCCGTATGCCGACGCTGGAAATGGTCCACGAGCGCTTTGCGCGCCTGTGGCGCATCGGCCTGTTCAACCTGATCCGGCGCTCGGCCGAACTGTCGGTGCGCGGCATCGAGCTGATCAAGTTCAACGACTACATGCATTCGCTGTATGTGCCGACCAACCTGAACCTGATCCGTTTCAAGCCACTGCGCGGCACCGGCCTGATCGTGTTCGAGCCGACCCTGGTGTTCGCCATCGTCGACAACTTCTTCGGCGGCGACGGGCGCTACCCCACCCGGATCGAAGGCCGCGAGTTCACCGCCACCGAGATGCGGGTGATCCATCTGCTGCTGAAGCAGACCTTCGCCGACCTGCGCGAAGCGTGGGCACCGGTGATGGACGTGGAGTTCGAGTACATCAACTCGGAGATCAACCCGCACTTCGCCAACATCGTGACCCCGCGCGAATACGTGGTGGTGTGCCGCCTGCATGTCGAGCTCGACGGCGGCGGCGGCGACATCCACGTCACCCTGCCGTACTCGATGCTCGAACCGATCCGGGAGCTGCTCGATGCCGGCATCCAGAGCGATCGCAATGACCGCGACGAAAGCTGGGGCCAGACCCTGCGCGAGCAGCTCAACATCGCCGAAGTGACCCTGTCCAGCGTGCTGGCCAGCAAGCGCATGACCCTGCGTGACCTGACCCGGTTGAAGGTCGGCGACATCCTGCCGATCGAGCTGAGCCCGCAGGTGCCGCTGTGCGTGGAGAACATCCCGGTGTTCACCGGCGAATTCGGCATCGCCAACGGCATGAATGCCGTGAAGATCACTGCTACCCATCCGCCGGGCACCCGCCCGCGCGTACCCGTCATCCAGGAAGACCCGCAATGAACGATACCGACGCCCTCGAACCGACTCCGGCCCAGTTCGGCACCCTGCACGCCGACGAGGCCTCCGGGGTCGATCTGAATCTGGACGTGATCCTCGACGTGCCGGTGACCCTGTCGCTGGAAGTCGGCCGCGCCCGCCTGCCGATCCGCAACCTGCTGCAGCTCAACCAGGGTTCGGTGGTGGAGCTGGAGCGTGGCGCCGGTGAATCGCTCGACGTATTCGTCAACGGCACCCTGATCGCACATGGCGAGGTCGTGGTGATCAATGACCGCTTCGGCGTGCGCCTGACCGATGTGGTCAGCCCGAGCGAACGCATCCGGAGACTGCGTTGAGCCTGCTGGCATCCACCCTGCTGGGCGTCGGCAAGGCCGCCGCCCCGGTCGGCCAGCACGCGGCCTCGGCACCGGGCCTGTTCGGCGCGGTGCTGGCGCTGCTGGCCGTGCTGGCCCTGGTGGTCGGCCTGGGCTGGCTGCTCAAGCGCCTGCCCGGCAGCGGCTTCCGCCCGGCCGACGGCATGAAGCTGGTGGCCAGCCTCAGCGTCGGCGCCAAGGAACGCGTCGTGGTGGTGGAGGTCAACGGCCAACAACTGCTGCTGGGCGTCACCGCCGGCAGCATCAACGCCCTGCACACCCTTTCCGAACCGCTGCCGCCGCCCGCGCCGGTGCGCGTGCCGGACCTGAAGAACCTGCCGAATTTCGCCCAGCTGCTGCAGCAGCGGCTGCGCAAGGACCCCTGACATGCGTGTCATCCGTACCCGTCCAGCTACCCTGATCGCGTGGCTGCTGCTGATTGCCCTGTGCCTGCTGCCCGCGCTCGCCTTTGCCGCGCCGGGCGCTGCTCCGACCACGCCACTGCCGGATGTCAACGTGGGCAGGATCGGTGGCCAGCCGGTCAGCCTGCCGCTGCAGACACTGCTGCTGATGACGGCGATCACCCTGATCCCGTCGATGCTGCTGGTGCTGACCTCGTTCACCCGCATCATCATCGTGCTGGGCCTGCTGCGGCAGGCACTGGGCACCGGCCAGACCCCGTCCAACCAGGTGCTGCTGGGCCTGGCCCTGTTCCTCACCGCGATGGTGATGATGCCGACCTGGGACAAGGCGTGGAGCAGCGGAATGGCGCCCTACCTCAACGGCCAGATCGACTTCCAGACCGCGTGGACACTGACCACCCAGCCGCTGCGCGGCTTCATGCTGGCGCAGATCCGCGAGACCGACCTGATGACCTTCGCCGGCATCGCCGGGCACGGCACCTACGCCAGCCCGGATGCGATCCCGTTCCCGGTCCTGGTCGCCTCGTTCGTGACCAGCGAACTGAAGACCGCCTTCGAGATCGGTTTCCTGATCTTCATCCCGTTCGTGATCATCGATCTGGTCGTGGCCAGCGTGCTGATGTCGATGGGCATGATGATGCTGTCGCCGATGCTGGTCTCGGCACCGTTCAAGATCCTGCTGTTCGTGCTCGTCGACGGCTGGGTGCTGACGGTGGGAACGCTGGCGGCCAGCTTCAATCCGGCGTGACCCGGACCGGCGTGATTGCAGGGGCCGCCTGCCATTGCCGGCGGCCGCATTGACCACCGCCGGGCAGGACCCGGCGCTACCGATGGAAAGACGATGTCTCCCGAACTTGCCCTGACCGAACTGCGTGGCGGCCTGATTGCCGTACTGTGGGTGGCTGGCCCGCTGCTGCTGACCGTACTGGTGGTAGGTGTGGTGGTCGGTGTCGTGCAGGCCGCGACCCAGCTCAATGAGCCCACCATCGCCTTCGTCGCCAAGGCGGCAGCGTTGACCGCCGTGCTGTTCGCCCTGGGCAGCCTGCTGATCGGCCATCTGGTCGAATACACCACGCTGCTGTTCCAGCGCATTCCGCACCTGATCGGCTAGGACGCGCACCGCGATGGATGCCGCCACCCAGATGGCTGCCGACGGCCTGCAGGCCTTCGGCATGATCGGCACCGTGCTGTGGACGATGCTGCGCATCGGCGCGGTAGCCATGGCCATGCCCATGGTCGGCACCCGTGCGGTGCCGGCGCGGATCCGCGTGGTACTGGCCGGTACCCTCGCCATCGCGCTCGCCCCGCTGCTGCCGCCCGTGCCGGAGTGGACCGGCTTCGATGCGGCCACCGTGCTGACCATCGCCCGTGAGCTGGCCATCGGCGTGGCCATCGGCTTCCTGCTGCGGCTGGTGTTCGAAGCTGGCGCGATGGCCGGCGAACTGGTGGCACAGGGCACCGGCCTGGCGTTCGCGCAGATGAGCGACCCCCTGCGCGGCGGCACCTCCGGCGTGATCGGGCAGTGGTTCTACCTGTTGTTCGGCCTGCTGTTCTTCACCGCGAACGGCCACCTCGCGCTGATCTCGCTGGTCGTGGACAGCTACCGGGCACTGCCGATCGGTGCGCCGCTGCCCGATCCGCACGCGTTCTTCAGCATCGCCCCGACGTTCCTGCTGACCGTGCTGCGCGGTGCGTTGACACTGGCCATTCCGTTGACGGTGGCGATGCTGGCGGTGAACCTGGCGTTCGGCGTGCTCGCCCGTGCGGCACCTGCGCTCAATCCGATCCAGCTCGGGCTGCCGGTGTCGCTGCTGCTGGGCCTGTTCCTGCTGGTCCTGCTGGCCGGCGAAATGGGGCCGCCGGTGCAACGACTGTTCGATGCGGCGTTCCAGGCTGCGGACGCGGTCACACACTGACGCTTCCATCACGCTTTGCTGCTTGCCGTCCCCCCGGGGACGCGCGTTAGAGTGAATGCGCGGCAACCGGGGGGATGCCGCACCTGGCGGCCGCTTCTGGCTGCCTGCCACATGCATGCCCCACCGTAGTTTCCGTCGACAGGCAGGTCCGGGAGACTGACGAATGCTGGTAGGCACGTACAACGCATGGCTGGTGGCAGTCTCGCTGTTGGTGGCCGTGATGGCTTCCTACACGGCATTGGCGATGGCCGGACGCACGGTCACGGCACCCGGCAGGGGCGCGACCTGGTGGTGGCGGCTCGGTGGCGGCTTCGCGATGGGCCTGGGAATCTGGTCGATGCACTTCATCGGCATGCTGGCCTTCGACCTGCCCATTCCGCTGGGCTACGACCTGCCGATCACCCTGCTGTCGCTCGCCCTGGCCATCGCCTCGTCGGTGTTCGCGCTCTGGCTGGTCTCGCTGCCCACCCTGCCACATCCCCGCCTGGCAGGGGGCGCCTTGCTGATGGGCACCGGCATCGCCGGCATGCATTACGTCGGCATGGCCGCGATGCGCATGCAACCCGGCATCGACTACCACACGGGCTGGCTGCTGCTGTCGCTGCTGGTTGCGGTCGCTGCATCCTGGACCGCCCTCTACGTCGCCTTCCGCCTGCGCGCGCAGCGCACCCGGGTCGGTGACCGGCTGGCCGCCGCCGGCCTGCTCGGTCTGGCCATCGTGGGCATGCACTACACCGGCATGGCCGCCGCACGCTTTCCACAGGGCAGCATCTGCGGCGCTGCAGTGGGCGATGGCCTGCAGAGCACCTGGCTGGCGATGCTGGTGGTGGTGCTGACCGTCGCGATCCTGGCGGTGGTGCTGGTGGTGTCCTGGCTGGACCAGCGGGTGGAAGCGCAGCTGCTGCGCCTTCGCAACGCGATGCTGAGCACCTCGCTGACGGATGCGCAGGAGGAATTGACCCAGGCCGCGCTGCACGACCCCTTGACCCGCCTTCCGAACAGGCTGCTGCTGCAACGGCGCATCGTGCAGTCACTGGCCGAAGCCGAACAGGGCGGCAGCCGCTTCGCGGTGATGTTCATGGACCTGGATGGCTTCAAGCAGGTCAACGATGCCTATGGCCACCAGGCCGGCGATGCCCTGCTGGTGGCCGTCGCCGAGCGCACCCGCCAGCTGCTGCGGCCGAACGACCTGCTGGCGCGGCTCGGCGGCGACGAGTTCGTGCTGGTGGTGCGCATCGACCATGACGAGGACCTGCCGACCCTGGCCCGGCGCATCCTGCAGGCGGTGGGAGGCGGCCCGCTGCTGCCCGACAACGAACTGCAGGTGACTGCCAGCATCGGCATCGCCATCTGCCCCGACCACGCCGCCAGCGAACGCCAGCTGATGGCCTTCGCCGACGCTGCGATGTACCAGGCCAAGGAATCCGGCCGAAACTCCTTTGTCCTGTTTGCGGATTGGATGAACGACAGCGCCGAACAGCAGTTCCGCCTGCTGGCCGACCTGCGCAGGGCGATCGGCAGCGAACAGCTGTTCCTGCACTACCAGCCGAAGATCCGCGTGGCCACCCAGAAGGTCGCCGGCGCCGAGGCGCTGATCCGCTGGCGTCATCCGGAACAGGGCCTGATTCCACCGGATCGCTTCATCCGCCTGGCCGAGCGCAGCGGCGCGATCAACGAGATCGGCCGCTGGGCGCTGGACCAGGCGTGCCTGCAACTGCGGCACTGGCACGACGCCGGCCACGAGGGCTGGTCGATATCGGTCAACCTGTCGCCGGTCCAGTTCAGCTCGCCGCACCTGCTGCGCGATGTGCGCGACGTGATCGAGCGGCATCGCATCACGCCGCGCAACCTGGTGCTGGAGATCACCGAAAGCACCGTGATGCGCGACACCGACACCAGTTTGCGGCTGCTGCAGGCGTTGTCGGTGCTGGGGGTCGGCATCTCCATCGACGATTTCGGCACCGGCTACTCCAGTCTGCTGTACCTCAAGCGCCTGCCGGCCACCGAGATCAAGATCGACCACGCCTTCGTGCGCGATCTCGAACACAGCGCGGAGGACGTGGTGATCGTATCGGCGATCGTGGCGCTGGGCCATGCACTGGACATGGACATTGTTGCCGAGGGCGTGGAAACGGCTGCCCAGCGTGCCTACCTTGAGCGGCTGGGGTGCGATTACCTGCAGGGCTACCTGCTCGGCCGCCCGGTCGATGCGGGCCGTTTCATGCAACTGCACGACCTGCCGCGGCCACGGGTGGAGCTGGCGCAGACCCCGCCCCCACCGGCCCCGCCGGGGTAACGTCGGACTCTCCGCGGCGGGCGGCCACCCACCGTATGATGGCCACGCGCCCGCCATTGCAAGGAACACCCCGTGACCTTACGCGCTCTTCTTGCTGGCCTGCTGCTGGCGCTCACCTGCACCCGCGTGGCCGCCAGCGATCTGCGGTGGTCGCTGCCCCGCGATGCGCCGCCAGCACAGGTGGATACGGCACTGCAGGCGCTGGGTACGGAGCTGTTGCAGTCGGCAACGCTGACCGATGCACAGCGCTGCCATGCGCTGCTGGCCACGGGTCGCTACGCCGAGGCACGCGCCATGATCGAGAAGCTGCGCGCGACGCTGGCCGCTGCCGGCGATGGCGCGGCGGCCCAGCGCTGGATGCCGATGCTGCTGGCAAGCACTGGCGCGCGGGATGCGGAAGCGTATTCGCGCGCCTTCCATTCGGCCTTTGCTGGCCTGGATGATGTTGCCGCCGTGCAGGCCGATGCAGCGCTTGCCTTGCCTCCCGCTGCGGTACAGGCGCAGCTGACGCAGGCGCTTGCGGCACAGGCCGATGCCGCCACCGTGCCGCAGTCAGCCGCGCTGGAGCTGGTGCGCCTGCAGGCTGTGTTGCGCGCGCAGACCCTGGCTGCGGCACTCGCCCCTGCACTGCTTGACGCAGAACAGCAACGCCGCTTCGTGATCGACAGCGGAGTGCGTATCCCCGTGGCCGAAGGGGTGGTGCTGTCCGCACAGCTGGCACGGCCCCGCAGCGCGTCCGCGCCGCTGCCGACGGCCATGCTGTTCACCATCTACACCGACCCGCCCAAGAACCGTCTGAAGATGCTGCTGGCCGCAGCCCACGGCTACGCCGGCATCGTGGTCGACGCACGCGGAAAAGGTCAGGGTACCGGCACCATCGCCCCCTACGAACACGACGGGGTGGACGCCAATGCCGCGATCGACTGGGTCAGCCGCCAGCCCTGGAGCGACGGTCGGGTCGCCATGTATGGCGGCAGCTATGAAGGATTCACCGCATGGGCGGCAGCGCGCCATCACCATCCGGCACTGAAGACCATCGTGCCCTACGTGGCTGCCATTCCGGGCCAGGGCCTGCCGATGGAGAACAACGTATTCCTCAGCGCCAACTACGGCTGGGCCTTCTACGTGGCCAATGGCCCGATGCTGGATACCGACACCTACGGGCAGCAGGACCGGTGGTCACAGCTGCCCGGCCGCTGGTATGCCTCCGGCCGGCCGTACCGGCAGATCGACCAGATCGATGGCACCCCCAATCCCTGGCTGCAGCGCTGGCTCGCCCACCCGGCCTATGATGGTTACTGGCAGGCCATGGTGCCGTACGCCGAAGACTTCAGGGACATCCGCATTCCGGTGCTGACCATTACCGGCTACTACGACGACGGCCAGATTTCCGCGTTGCAGTACTTCACCGATCACATGCGCTACCGGCCGGACGCCGATCATGTCCTGCTGATCGGGCCGTATGACCACGGCGGTGCGCAGGCCGCCAGCAAGCCGATGCAGCTGCGCGGCTACACGGTGGACCCGGTCGCGCAGTTCGATACGCCTGCGCTGACCTTCCAGTGGCTGGACCACGTACTTCGCGGTGCCCCGCGCCCGGCGCTTCTGGCCGACCAGGTCAACTTCCAGCTGATGGGCAGCAACACCTGGGGGCATGCAGCCACCCTTGATGCCGCTGCGGGCGGCCATCGCACGTACTACCTGTCGGCATCCGCTGAGGGCGACCATCACCCGTTGCAGGAACAGCGGCCAACGCCGGGAACGCTGCGGCAGACGGTGGACCTCGCTGACCGCACGGAGGTCCGGCATGGCTACTATCCGTTCCCGATCGTGGCCGCCGGGGACGAGCCGGACACGGCACTGACCTTCCTCTCCGAGCCCTTCCCAGCACCGATGGACCTGATCGGACGCTTCTCGGGCGATCTGAAGGTCCGCATCAACAAGCGCGACATGGACTTCACGGTCACCCTGTACGAGCTGCTGCCCGATGGGCGCCGGATGCAGCTGTCCTACTACGTCGGCCGGGCCAGCCACGTACGCGACCCGACCGCGCGGCAGCTGCTGGTGCCGGGGCGATGGACCGACCTGCCCTTCGATCGCACCCGCATGGTCGCCCGCCGTGTGGGCGCGGGCAGCCGACTGCTGGTGAAGGTGGACGTGCTCAAGGACGCCATGCACCAGGTGAACCACGGCACCGGACGCGATGTCAGCGACGAGTCAGCCGCCGATGCCGGTGAGCCCCTGCAGGTGGACTGGCACAGCGACAGCACGCTGAGCATCCCGCTGCGGCCGGCCCTGCCCGGCTAGCGTCGGGCGTTGCCCCGGCGGTGAACCACGCGCCGCGGAACAGTTCTTGCAGGCAGCCCGGCATCCCCTGCCGCAGTGCCCGTGATGTCCGAGAACGAATCCGCCGGCGAAAAGACCGAACAACCCACCGAAAAACGCCTGCGCGAGGCCCGGGAACAGGGCAACCTGCCGCGTTCCCGCGAACTGGGGACCGCCGCGGTGTTCGGTGGCGGCGTGCTGGCGGTGATGGCCATGGGCGGCTCGATCGGCCGTGGTGCCACGCAATGGATGAAACAGGCGTTGAGTCCCGAGCAGGGGCTGCGGCAGAACCCGAAGGAACTGTTCGGCCACTTTGGCGACCTGCTGCTGCAGTTCATGCTGGTGATCACCCCGCTGGTGCTGGTCTGCCTGCTGGCCAGCTTCGTCGCCCCGCTGGTGATGGGCGGATTGCGCTGGTCGGCCAAAGCGATGATGCCCGACATCAATCGGCTGAACCCGCTGGCCGGCCTCAAACGTCTGTACGGGCCGGAAGCCATCGCTGAATTCACCAAGTCACTGCTGCGCGTGGCGTTCGTGGGCGTCGCCGCCGGACTGGTGGTGTGGAGCGGCTTCGACACCCTGCGCGGGTTGATCCACCACCCACTGGAAACCGCCATCACCGATGGCCTGGGCTTCACCCTGCGACTGCTGCTGGCCACCGCCGGGGCAATGCTGGTGCTGGCGGCGATCGACGCGCCGTACCAGCGCTGGAACTGGATGCGCAAGCTGAAGATGACCCGCGAGGAACTGCGGCGGGAAATGAAGGAAAGCGAAGGCAGCCCGGAGGTGAAGGGCCGCATCCGCCAGCTCCAGCAGCAGATGGCCAACCGCCGGATGATGGAAGCGGTGCCCACCGCGGACGTGGTGGTGGTCAACCCGACCCACTACGCCGTGGCCCTGAAGTACGAGGGCGGCGCCATGAACGCGCCCACCGTGGTGGCGCTGGGCGTGGACGAGACCGCCCTGCGCATCCGTGAAGTCGCCGATGGCAACAAGGTCGCCATCGTCTCCGCCCCGCCTTTGGCACGCGCCTTGTATCGGGAAGGCCAACTCGGAAAGGAAATCCCCGTGAGACTGTATTCGGCCGTGGCCCAGGTCCTGTCCTACGTCTACCAGCTGCGCGCCTGGCGCACCGGCCCGATGCCGGGCGCCCCGCACATCGAGGTGGATGAATTCGGCAAGGGAGGCCGGGCATGAGCGCGCAGGCCTCGTCCGGATTCAACACCCGCCGGCTGCTGGAGATGATCCGCCAAGGCCTCGGCGCACCGCTGATCGTGCTGGCGCTGCTGGCGATGGTGGTGGTGCCGCTGGCGGCGCCCGTGCTCGATGCGCTGTTCACCTTCAACATCGCCATCTCGCTGATGGTGCTGCTGGCGGTGGTGTACGTGAAGCGCCCGCTGGATTTCACCATCTTCCCGATCGTGCTGCTGGTCACCACCATGCTGCGGCTGGCGCTGAACGTGGCCTCCACCCGCGTCATTCTGCTCAATGGCCAGAACGGCCACGACGCGGCCGGCAAGGTCATCGCCGCGTTCGGTGAATTCGTGATCGGCGGCAACTATGCGGTCGGCATCGTGGTGTTCGCCATCCTGACCATCATCAACTTCGTGGTCATCACCAAGGGCGCCGGCCGTGTCTCGGAAGTGACCGCGCGCTTCATCCTCGACGCCATGCCCGGCAAGCAGATGGCCATCGATGCCGATCTCAACGCCGGCCTGCTGACGCGCGAAGAAGCCAAGCTGCGCCGCGAGGAGGTCCGCGAGGAAGCCGACTTCTATGGCGCGATGGACGGCGCCAGCAAGTTCATCCGGGGTGATGCGATTGCCGGCATCCTGATCCTGTTCATCAACATGCTCGGTGGCCTCGCCGTGGGCGTGCTGCAGCATGGCATGCCGTTCGGCGATGCCGCTGCGACCTACACCCTGCTGTCCATCGGTGACGGTCTGGTGGCGCAGCTGCCGGCCCTGCTGGTTTCCAGCGCAGTGGCGATGCTGGTCACCCGTGCCTCGCGCTCGCAGGACATGGCACAGGCGATGACCGGCCAGGTGTTCGGCCAGTACCGTGCCCTGGCCATCACGGCCGGCATCATCGGCCTGGTCGGCCTGGTGCCCGGCATGCCCAACGTCGCTTTCCTGACGCTTGCCTCCATTCTCGGCTTCATCGCCTGGAAGCTGTACCGGAAGGGACAGGCCCCGGCCCCGAGCGACGCTGCCGGCAGCGACCCCGGCGCGGTCAGTGCGCTGGGCCGACCGGCGGCGCCGGCCCCCACCGCGGAACTGAGCTGGGACGAACTGCGCCCGGTCGACCCGCTGGGGCTGGAGGTCGGTTACCGGCTGATTCCGCTGGTGGACAGCAATCAGGGCGGCGAACTCATGGCACGCATCAAGGGTGTGCGGCGCAAGCTGACCCAGGACGTGGGATTCCTGATTCCATCCGTGCACATCCGCGACAACCTGGAACTGCCGGCCAACGGCTACCGCGTGCTGGTGCATGGCGTGCCGGTGGCAACCGCCGAGATCCATCCCGACCGCGAACTGGCGCTGGACCCCGGCAGTGCGCTCGGCCCGCTGGACGGCATCGCCGGCAAGGATCCCGCCTTCGGCCTGGACGCTACCTGGATCCAGCCGCACCAGCGCGCCCAGGCCGAAACCATGGGCTACACCGTGGTCGACCCGGCCACCGTGGTCGCCACCCATCTTTCCCACCTGATCCGCGAGCATGCGCCGGAGCTGCTGGGCCACGAAGAGGTGCAGCACCTGCTGGCCAACCTCGCCAAGAGCGCACCCAAGCTCGTCGAAGATCTGACGCCCAAGGCGCTGCCGTTGTCGGCCGTGGTGCGGGTGCTGCAGAACCTGCTGGTGGAACGCATTCCGATCCGCCAGCTGCGCAAGATCGCCGAAGCACTGGTGGAGCACGCGCCGTCCAGCCAGGACCCGGCCACGCTCACCGCCGCAGTGCGCACCGCGCTCGGCCGCTTCATCGTGCAGGAGATCGCCGGAATGTCGGCGGAGCTGCCGGTGTTCACCCTCAACCCGCAATTGGAACGTGTCTTGCAGGAGTCCACGCAGGGCAACGGCGCCGCGCTGGAACCCGGGCTTGCCGAGCGACTGCATCAGAGTCTGGCCGAATGTGTCAGCAAGCAGGAAGCCCGCAACGAGCCCGCGGTCGTGCTGGTTCCCGGCCCGGTACGTGCCGCGTTGGCACGCCTGGTCCGTCACAGCGTTCCGTCGCTGTCGGTACTGGCGTACAGCGAAGTGCCGGAGGACAAGCGCCTGAAGCTGGTCGGAACGATCAGCTGACGCCGCCCACCGATGCGTCAGAAAACAGACACCACCTTCGAACCACCGCAACAGACAGATGCCAAGGGGAACCCGTTCCGTGCAGACCACCGACCACCCGCGTTCTCCCACCACCACCCCGCCGTCCCCGTCCCGTGACCACAGCATGAAAATCAAACGATTCGTCGCCGCCGACATGCGCTCGGCCATGAACCTGGTGCGCAAGGAACATGGTCCCGACGCTGTGATCCTGTCCAACCGCCGGATCGAGGAAGGCGTCGAGATCGTCGCCGCAGCCAACTATGACGAGAGCGCGGTGCAACGCGCGCTGGAAGCCTCGCGGCGCGACGTAGCTCCGCCGCCGCCGAAACCGCGCACCGCCGCGGATGCAGTGATCGCCGCGGTCACCCGTCGCCGCTCCGCGACACCTGCCCAGCAGCCGGTGACGGCCACCACATCGGCCGTGGCCGCCCTCGCCCGCGCGGCCGTCGGTGCCACCGGCCGCACCCTGGACAGTGCGGACGAGATCGTGCCCACCCGCGGCAGTTCCGGCTTCGCTGCCACCCTGGCGCGTGCCACCGTCAACGATCCGGCACTGCCGGAGCAGATCTTCGCGCCGTTCGCGAGCGCCGTCGTGGCTCCCGCACCGGCGCCCGCCAACCGCGCCCGTTTCCTGATCGACCCGCCGCAGGACGAGCATCACGAATCCCCCGCGCCGGCAGTGCTGCCGCCGCCGCTGCCGATCACCACTGCGGCCACTGCGCAGGCCGAGTCCGTGCACCCCGAGCCGCCGTACGCGCAGGACGTTGCCGAGACCACGCCAGCCCCTGCCGCTGCCGCTGAAGCGGAGACCGCGCCGGCGCCGGCGCCGCTCCTTGCCCCGGCGCCGGTACTGACGGTGGTTGCACAGGACGATGCCGAGATCCGCCAGCTGCGCCACGAAGTGGCCGGCATGCGCCAGGTCATCGAGCGCGAGATGAACCGCTTCACCGACGAGCGCCTGCGCGGCTGCCCGGTGCGGGCGACCGCCCTGGACCTGATGGACGAGTACGGATTCGATGCCGGGCTGGCCCGCGATGTGGCCATGCAGATACCGCTGGATACCGAAGCCCACCGGGGCCGCGGGCTGATGCTGGGCCTGATCTCGCGCAGGCTGCCGATCGCGCCGGTCGATCCGCTGGAAGAAGGCGGCGTGATCGCTCTGGTCGGTCCAACCGGGGCCGGCAAGACCACCACCATCGCCAAGCTCGCCTCGCGCTTCGCCGAGAAGCACGCGCCGCGCGATGTGGCCCTGGTCACCACCGACACGCTGCGCATCGGTGCCCGCGAGCAGCTGTACGGCTATGGCCGCCAGCTCGGCATCGCGGTGCATGAAGCCAACAGCGGTACCGACCTGGACCAGCTGCTGGAGCGGCTGAAGGACTACAAGCTGGTGCTGATCGATACCGCCGGCCTGGGCCCGCGTGACCGCGCCCTGGCCGCGCAGCTGCAGTGGCTGCGTGCCGCCCGCCAGGTCCGCACTCTGCTGGTGCTGCCGGCCAATACCAGCTTTGGCGACATGGACGAGGTGGTGCGCCGCTTCGGCGCGGCCAACCTGCAGGGCCTGGTGCTGAGCAAGCTGGATGAGACCGGCCGCTTCGGCAACGCCCTGTCAGTGGCGGTGGACCACGCGCTGCCGATCACCTGGGTGACCGATGGCCAGGACGTTCCGGACGACCTGCACCGGGCCAGCGCGGCCAATCTTGTACTTCGCCTTGAAGATTTGCGCCGAGCGGCCGATATGCCCTGCAACCCGGAGTTGAACCATGCCGTCGCGTGAGTACGCCAAGCTGACCAAGACCTTCCCGCTGTCGGCCACCCGAAGCGAGCCGCTCGGCCCTGTGCGCACCATCGCCGTGACCGGCGGCAAGGGCGGCGTCGGCAAGACCAACGTCTCGGCCAACCTGGCCGTGGCGCTGGCCGGCATGGGCAAGCGCACGCTGCTGCTCGACGCCGACCTGGGCCTGGCCAACATCGACGTGATCCTGGGGCTGAATCCCACCCACACCCTGGCGGATCTGGTCGCCGGCCGCTGCTCGCTGGAAGACGTGATCGTCGAAGGTCCGAACGGTGTGCTGGTGGTGCCGGCCGCGTCCGGTCGGCGGCACATGGCCGAGCTGGCCCCGGCCGAGCACATCGGCCTGGTGAACGTGTTCTCCGAACTGGAACGCGAGCTGGACATCATGGTGGTGGACACCGCCGCCGGCATCACCGACGGCGTGCTGACCTTCTGCCAGGCCGCACAGGACACGGTTGTCGTGGTCTGCGACGAACCGGCCTCGATCACAGACGCCTACGCACTGATCAAGGTGCTGTCGCGCGAGCGCGGCGTGGACCGCATCCAGGTGGTGGCCAACATGGTGCGCGACCCCAACGAGGGCCGCGTGCTGTATGAAAAGCTGACCCGGGTCTGCGAGAAGTTCCTTGCCGATGTCTCGCTGAACTACCTGGGCTGCGTGCCGCAGGATGACTGGCTGCGCCTGTCGGTGCAGCGCCAGCAGCCGGTGGTGAAGGCCTATCCATCCAGCCCGGCGGCGCTGGCGATCACCGAGATCGCCCGTCGCACCGCCCGCTGGCAGGCCCCCACCGAGCCACGCGGTGGCGTTGAATTCTTCCTCGAGCGCATCCTCAAGCAACGCGGGGTGGCAGCATGAAAGGCGCGGCCCAGTACAGGGAAGTCCAGCGCTCGGCGGCGACCGAGGTCATCGCCCAGCACTCGGACCTGGTGCGGCGCATCGCCCATCACCTGGCCGCACGCCTGCCGGCCAGCGTCGAAGTGGACGACCTGATCCAGGCCGGCATGATGGGCCTGATCGAAGCCTCGCGCAGCTACGACGCCGACCAGGGTGCCTCGTTCGAGACCTATGCCTCGATCCGCATCCGCGGCTCGATGATCGACGAGATCCGCCGTGGCGACTGGGTACCGCGCTCGGTGCATCGGCGCGCCCGCGATGCGGCCGCCACCATCCGCCGCCTGGAGCAGACCACGGGCCGTGCAGCCAGTGCCACCGAGGTGGCGGCGGCCATGGACATGCCACTGCCCGAATACCTGCGGCTGATGGAGGACGCCTCGCGCGGCCAGGTGCTGAGCCTGGAATCGCGCATCGAAGACCAGGGCGAACTGGACACCGTCGCCCAGGGCGGACCGACACCGCAGCAGGTCCTGGAACGTGGCGAATTCGGCCGCGAACTGGGCAAGGCCATCGGCCATCTGCCCGAACGCGAACAGCTGGTGCTCTCGCTGTACTACGAGCAGGAGCTGAACCTGAAGGAGATCGGCGCGGTGCTCGGCGTGAGCGAATCGCGCGTCTGCCAGATCCACGGCCAGGCCGTGCTGCGCCTGCGCGGCCGGCTGAAGATCTTCGAGGCCGCGGATGCCGGGCTTGAAGAATGAACATGCCTGCGGCGGCCACGGCCACCGCGGGCGACTGAACAACAAAGGAACTCCGCTTTGAACAAGAACATGCGCATCCTGATCGTCGACGACTTCTCGACCATGCGTCGCATCGTCAAGAATCTGCTGGGCGATCTGGGCTTCACCAACACCGCCGAAGCCGAGGACGGGCATGCCGCACTGTCGATGCTGCAGAGCCAGCCGTTCGACTTCGTGGTCACCGACTGGAACATGCCGGTGATGACCGGCATCGAGCTGCTCAAGGCGATCCGCGCCGATGCCAAGCTCAAGACCCTGCCGGTCCTGATGGTCACCGCCGAGGCCAAGCGCGAGCAGATCATCGAAGCGGCGCAGAGCGGCGTGAACGGCTACATCATCAAGCCGTTCACCGCGCAGACGCTGGAAGAGAAACTGGGCAAGATCTTCGAACGCCTGGCGGCCAGCGCCTGATGGACGCCACGGTCGACAAGAACGCCCTCGCCCTGCGCCTGCAGGAAGCCCTCGACGCGCTCGAATCCGGCGACGAGAGCGCCTGGCGCCAGCGCATCGACGCCCTGGTGGCCGCACGCACGCAGCCGATGATGAGCGGCCTGTCACGGCTGGCCCGCGAACTGGGCCAGGCCCTGGGCGAACTGCCGACCGTCCCCAGCGAGGCGGGCGAGCTGGACGACGCCTGCGCGCGCCTGGACCATGTGGTGGCGATGACCGAACAGGCCACGCACCGCACCCTGGACCTGGCCGAAGAGTGCCGCAGCCTCACCGAACAGCTGCGCGCCGAAGGCCTGCAGCCGGGGCAGGATGCGCAGCTGGAACGCATCCGCCACAACCTGACCGAGATTGCCCTGACCCAGAGCTATCAGGACCTGACCGGACAGATCATCCGTCGCGTGGTCGGCATCGTCCGCCGCGTGCACGAAGGCTTTGGCGCGCTGGGCCTGCCACCGGAGCAGCATCGCACCGATCCGGCGCTGGCCGGACCGGCACTGAAGGGACTGGACCGCCACGCGGTCTCTCAGAACGACGCCGACGACCTGTTGTCGGACCTGGGACTGTAAGCATGAGCGCGGTATCCGACGACATCACCGCCGATTTCATCATCGAGGCACAGGAGATCCTGGATCGCCTCGGCGAACAGCTGGTGTCGCTGGAACAGGCGCCGCAGGACGCCGACCAGCTCAACGCCGTGTTCCGTGGCTATCACACGCTCAAGGGCGGCGCCGGCTTCCTCGGCATCACCGCCATGGTCGAGCTGTGCCATGCCGCCGAAGAGGCACTGGGCGCCGCCCGCGCTGGCCAGGCGGTGCTGCAGCCGCATCACTTCGATGCCGCACAGCAATCCCTGGACTACCTGCAATCGATGCTGGATGCCGTGTCTTCCGGCAACGAACCCGGCTATGCCCCGCCGGACCTGATCGCCCAGTTCGACGTGCACGGCACTGCTGCGCCGGCCGCCGCCGCGCCCGCAGCGGCCGCGCCCGCCGCCGGCGACCTGATCACCGACGACGAGTTCGAGGCCCTGCTCGATCAGCTGCACGGCAGCAACGCCCCCACCGCAGTGGCGACGCCGGCCAACGCCGACGATGGCCTGATCAGCGAGGATGAGTTCGAAGCCCTGCTGGACCAGCTGCACGGCGGCGCCGCCCCCGGCGCGAAACCCGTGGCTGCCCCGGCGGCGGCGCCTGCACTGCCCGCACCGCGCCCGGCGGCCGCCGCGGCCAAGCCCCCCGCCAACAAACCGGTGGCCGAGGCCGAGCACACCGTGCGCGTGGATACCAAGCGGCTGGATGCGATCGTCAACCTGATCGGCGAGCTGGTGCTGTCGCGCAACCGGCTCAAGACCCTGCGTGCGCGCCTGCGCGACGAGGAACTGGACCGCGCCGTGTCGACCCTGGACATCGCCACCGCGCGCCTGCAGTCGGCAGTGATGCGCACGCGCATGCAACCGGTCGGCAAGGTGTTCTCGCGCTTCCCCAAGGTCGCCCGCGATGTCGCCCGCTCGCTGAAGAAGGAAGTGGACCTGGAGCTGGTCGGCGCCGAAACCGAGCTTGACCGCAACCTGGTCGAGGCCCTGGCCGACCCGCTGGTGCACCTGGTCCGCAACGCCATCGACCATGGTGTGGAGATGCCCGATCTGCGCGAAGCACAGGGCAAGCCACGCATGGGCCACGTGCGTCTGTCGGCCCAGCAGGAAGGCGACTACGTCAGCATCGAGGTGCAGGACGATGGCGCCGGCATCGATCCGGAAAAACTGCGCGCGAAAGCACGCGAAAAGGGCTTGATCGACCCGGAGGCGGCGGCCCGGCTGAGCAGCGAGGAATGTCTGCACCTGGTGTTCCTGCCCGGCTTCTCCACCAAGCAGCAGGTGACCGACATCTCCGGCCGCGGCGTCGGCATGGATGTGGTGCAGTCGCGCATCCGCGAGCTCAGTGGGCAGATCCAGATCCAGTCGGAACTGGGCCGGGGCAGCCGCTTCCTGATCCGCGTGCCGCTGACCCTGGCGATCCTGCCAACCCTGCTGGTGCAGGCCGGCGAGGACGTCTATGCGCTGCCGCTGGCGCGCGTGATGGAAGTGCTGCATGCACCGCGCACCTCGCTGGGCTGGTTCGATGGCCGGGCGGTGCTGGATCGTCGCTCGCACACCCTGCCGCTGGTCGATCTGCGCCAGTGGCTGGATGTGACGCCCGCCGCCTCGGCGCTGCTCACCATCGTGGTGCTGCAGGCCGGCGAGGCGCGCTTCGGCCTGGTCGTGGACCAGGTCCGTGGGCGCGAGGAAGTGGTCATCAAGCCATTGCCGAAGGCCCTGCGCGGCCTGCGCGGCTACGCCGGTGCGACGCTGATCGGTGATGGCCGGATGGCCCTCATCCTCGACGTGGATGGCCTGCGATGACGCTCGCCGGGCATGGCCCGGCGCTACCGGAAACGGCCTCGCGCGATAGCGCCGGGCCATGCCCGGCGAACCAGAAACTGTGACTACCGTCTGTACGCGATCGACCGGTGTCTCAAGTCCCATTCACACACGCCGATACCGGACCCATGGATAGACTCAGCCTCATCGGACTCTTTCTCGCCCTGGCCTCGCTGGTCGGCGGCAGCATCCTCAAGGGCGCCGGACTGGCGTCCCTGTGGTCGCCTGCGGCGTTCGTGATCGTCATCGTCGGCACCATCGCCGCGATCCTGCTGCACACCGCACCCGCCGTATTCAGGCATGCCTTCCGGATCGTGCGCTGGGTCGTGCGCCCGCCGCACAGCGATCGTCGCGAGCTGATCCAGCAGATCGTCGAGTGGAGCAACATCGCCCGCCGCCAGGGCCTGCTGGGCCTGGAAGCGCAGGTGGAAGCGCAGCAGGATCCGTTCCTGCGCAAAGGCCTGCAGCTGCTGGTCGACGGCGTCGAGCCCGAATCGATCCGGCACATGCTGGAGATCGAGCTGGGCAGCCAGGAACACCGTGACCAGGCCGCTGCCAAGGTCTTCGAGGGCATGGGCATCTATGCGCCGACGCTGGGCATCATCGGTGCGGTGCTGGGCCTGATCGCCGTCATGAAGAACCTGGCCGACCCCAGCAAGCTGGGGCATGGCATCGCCGCCGCCTTCACCGCCACCATCTACGGCATCGCGTCGGCCAACCTGCTGTTCCTGCCGATCGCCGCCAAGCTGAAGGGAGTGATCGCCCACAACAGCCGCGACCGCGAGATGGTCATCGAAGGCCTGATCTCGATCGCGCAGGGCGAGAACCCGCGGAACATCGAAACCAACCTGTCCGGCTTCCTGCACTGACATGGCCCGCCGCAGACACCACGAAGAGCACGCCAACCATGAAGCATGGGCGATCCCCTATGCCGATCTGATGACGCTGCTGCTGGCCTTCTTCGTGGTGATGTATGCGATCTCCTCGATCAACGAAGGCAAGTACCGGATCATGGCCGATGCGCTCACCGATGCCTTTGGTGGCGCGCCGCGCACCATCAATCCGGTGCAGGTCGGCAACAAGCAGGTGCAGGGGGGCGGCTGGGACAGTCCTTCGGTGATCAAGTCCGGCACCAAGATCGGCCCGTCCGCACCGGCACCCTCGCACGACCCTACCCTGCTGCCGGCCATGGCCTCGCAGATGCGCATGCCGGTCTCGGTGCACGACCAGCAGCAGATCGCCCGTGCCGAGCGCCAGCTCAGCAGCATCGCCGACCGGTTGACCGCCGCGCTGTCGCCGCTGATCGAGCGCGGCATGATCAGCGTGCGCCGCACCGAGCTGTGGATCGAAGTGGAGATCAACAGCGACATCCTGTTCCCGACCGGCTCGGCGGCGCTGGACGTGCACGCGCGCGGGACGCTGTCCAGCCTGGCCGGTGTGCTGCGCGACGTACCCAACAGCGTGCGGGTGGAAGGCCACACCGACAATGTGCCGATCGCCACCGCCACCTTCCCCTCCAATTGGGAACTGTCGGCCGCGCGGGCCGCCAGCGTGGTCCACCTGTTCGCCGACCAGGGCCTGCAGCCTTCGCGTCTGGCCATGGTCGGCTACGGCCAGTTCCGCCCGCGCGAGGACAACGACAGTGCGCAGGGTCGCAACCGCAACCGGAGGGTGATGGTCATCATCCTGGCCGACACCTCGCACTCGGTCGACCCGCTGGGCCAGCGCCTGAACGCCGCCAACGGCGCGGCCGACCCGTCCGCCGGGCCTGCGGCAACACCCGCCACAGTGCCCTCCCCGTCCCCCATCGCACCGGTGCAGTTGCCACCGGTGCCGGCTGGCAGCCGTGTCGGCGCCGCCGCTCCCCCGGCAATGAAGGAGTAAACCCATGCGCATCTGGGCAGTCGCCAACCAGAAGGGCGGAGTCGGCAAGACGACGACCACCCTGGCCCTCGGTCGCAACCTGGCCACGCAGGGCCATCGCGTGCTGCTGATCGATCTTGATCCCCACGCCTCGCTCAGCCGCGCCTTCGGCGTGCCGGTGGACCCGCCACCGACCGGCGTACTTGAGCTGTTCGGCGCACCTCCGGCCGAGCTGTCCAGCCTTTGCCACACCAGCAGCGTCAGCGGCCTGGACTACGTCTGTGCACAGCCGGCACTGGCCACGCTGGAGCGCCGCAGCGCCAACCAGCCGGGCCTTGGCCTGGCGCTGCAGAACGCGCTGGCACGGCACCAGGGCCAGCACGACTACATCCTGCTGGACTGCGCGCCCACACTCGGCCTGCTGATGATCAATGCGCTCGCGGCAGCGGACCGCCTGATCATTCCGACGCAGGCCGAGCCGCTGGCACTGCACGGGCTGGACGGCATGGTGCGCACCGGTGAGATGGTCGAGCGCTCGCGCCGGCGCCCGCTGCCGATCTCGATCCTGCCCACCCTGTTCGACCGCCGCACCCGCACCGGCAACGAATCACTGCGCAGCATGCAGGACCGTCACGGCGCACGCGTCTGGGAGGATGCGATTCCGATCGACACGCGGGTCAGCAACGCGGCCGGCCTGACCCTGCCGAGCGTCGGCGAGGACTATCCCGGCCGCGGGCTCGCGGCCTACCGTCGCGCGCTGAACTGGATCCTTGGCGAGGATGCGCGCGCGCTGGAGCAGGCCGCATGAACACCACCGGTGTGCTGGACGACTATCTGGACGAGCTGCTGGGCGAAGCGATCGCCCCGGTGGCGGCCAGCCCCGATGCAGGCAACACGGTGCTTCCGGCGGCGATCGCCGAACGCGAGCCGACCTGGGACGACCTGCCGGCAGAGGTCATCTACGAAACCGGCAGCAGCGACGTGGTGCCCATGGATGACGCCGCTCTGGCGGCCGCCTTCGAGGCCGCCAGCCAGTCCGCTGCACCGGCCGCTGCCGAACGCCAGCCGACCTGGGACGATCTGCCCGATGAGGTGATCTACGAGACCGACGGCGCGGAAAGCCCGTTGCTGGCCCACACCGACAGCCCCGCGCTGCAGGCTGCCTTCGAGGCCGCCGCCAGCGGCGAAGGGGTGGATCCGGTGGCGCCCGCGCGGATCGTGCCCCCGGCACCCGCCGCTGCGCCGCCGGTAGCGGCTGCACCGCCGCGTGTCGCCCTCGAAGCACCCGCCGCCAGCCGCCCTGCCAGCTGGCAGGAACTGCAGGCGCAGGCCCATCGGCCCGCCAACAGCCCGCATCCGCAGCACCGCCGCGCGAACGAGCGCACCTCGCGCTGGCTGCGGATGCGCTGTGGCAGCCAGGCCTATGCACTGGAACTGCTGAAAGTGCAGGAGGTGGTACTGCCGGTACCCCTGCTGCCGCTGCGCGGCACTGCGCCGGCGATGCTGGGGATCATGAACCTGCGCGGCCAGGTGGTGCCCGTGATGGACCTTGGGCTGCACCTGGGCGCAGCGGCGGCCGAGGACGACGCACAGACCCGCATCGTGGTGCTGGAGGAAGACGGCGAGACCATCGGCCTGCGCGTCTCGGCCGTGGAAGACGTCGCCAATCTCACTGATTCGCAGATCGAGCCACCGGATACCGCCCGCATCTGCCAGATCTCCAACGACCTCTTCCGTGGTGTGGCCCGCGTCAGCCAACGGCCGATGATCCTGCTCGACGCCACCCGCCTGCTCAACTGAGGCGGGGGCCACGCGTTGCCCGGGCCCGTCGGAACGGGCACGCAGGGCCTCACCGCCCCCTAAAGAACCCCTGGCGGGTGCCGATATGGATGACGGAACCGTTTGTCCGGAGCAACGATGAGCACTGTCGAACTGGGTGAGGATCTCGGCATCGAGACCAGCACCGAGCTCAAGAACCGCCTCGCCCCGCTGGTAGCGCAGGTTGGCGAGCTGACCCTGGATGCAAGCCAGGTCGGCCGCGTCCACACCGCCGCCGTGCAGGTGCTGTGTGCATTCGTGCAGGCACGCCGCGAGGCGGGCCTGGACACCGGCTTCCACGGTTGCACTGCAACCTTCCGTGACGCCGCGCGCCTGCTGGGCGTCACCCAGGCCCTGGGCCTGGACGTACCCCATGACAACCTGAAATCTGTGGAGAACGCTGCATGAGCGCACGTATCTTGGTGGTGGACGATTCGGCGTCGATGCGCCAGATGGTGTCCTTCGCCCTCACCTCGGCCGGTTTTGCCGTCGAAGAAGCTGAAGACGGCGCGGTCGCGCTCGGCCGCGCGAAGGGACAGCGCTTCAACGCGGTGGTCACCGACGTCAACATGCCGAACATGGACGGCATTGCGCTGATCCGCGAGCTGCGCCAGCTGCCGGACTACAAGTTCACGCCGCTGCTGATGCTGACCACCGAGTCCGCCGCCGACAAGAAGTCCGAAGGCAAGGCCGCCGGCGCCACCGGCTGGCTGGTCAAGCCGTTCAACCCGGAACAGCTGGTCGCCACCGTGCAGAAAGTGCTGGGCTGATAGCCCCGCACCGCTCCCCTTCTTCGCTTCCGGATCACCACTGCATGAGCATGGACCTGCAACGCTTCCACGCCACCTTCTTCGAAGAGAGCCGCGAAGGCCTCGACGCGATGGAGGCCGGCCTGCTGGCCCTGGAGTCGGGGCAGCAGGACGCGGAGATCATCAACTCGGTATTCCGCGCCGCCCACTCCATCAAGGGCGGTGCCGGTACGTTCGGCTTCGATGCCATCGCCGCGCTCACCCACGTACTGGAAACGCTGCTGGACGAACTGCGCGCCGGCAAGCGCGCGCTGGAAGGCCACGCGGTCGATGCGATGCTGTCGTCCGTGGATGTGCTGCGCGCCCTGCTGCGCGAGGCCGAGCACGGCCAGGCGGCCGATCCGGCGGCCGTCGCCGCGGTGAAGGCGCGGCTGGAGGCAGTGCTGTCCGGCCAGCCGGCAGCCAGCGCCCCGGCCGCGGCTGCCGCCGCAGCACCGGTGGACGATACGCCCGAAGCCTGGCAGATCGGCTTCACCCCCGCGCCCTCACTGTTCATGAGCGGCAATGACCCGCTGCGCATCATCCGCGAACTGGAACATCTCGGCTCGCTGCAGGTCGCTGCGCGGCTCGAACGCCTGCCCGGCTTCGCCCAGCTTGACCCTCTCGAAGCCCATCTTGCGTGGGACCTCGGCCTGGTCGGCAAGGTGCCGCGCAGCAAGATCGAAGACACCTTTGCGTGGGTGCTGGACGACTGCGAACTGGACATCCGTCCGGCCGCGCCGCCAAGCCTGGCCACCCGCGCCCCCGATACAACAGCCAACGCCCCTTCCACGCCCGTTGCTGCAGTACCCCCCGTTGCCGCCGCCCCTGCCGCCAGTGGCACCCCTGGCACCAGCCAGGATGCGGAAACCTCGATCCGCGTCAGTGTCGACAAGGTGGACGCGCTGATCAATCTGGTCGGTGAACTGGTCATCACCCAGGCCATGCTCAAGCAGGTCTCGCATGCGCTGGATCCGGTGCTTGCCGAGAGCCTGTTCGCCGGCCTGGATCAGCTCGAACGCAACACCCGCGACCTGCAGGAAGCCGTCATCGGCGTGCGCATGCTGCCGGTCGACGCCGTGTTCCGCCGCTTCCCGCGCCTGGTCCGCGACCTCTCCACCCGCCTCGGCAAGCAGGTCCGCCTGCGCACCATCGGTGAAGGCACCGAACTGGACAAGGGCCTGATCGAGAAGATCGCCGATCCGCTCGTCCACCTGGTCCGCAACTCCATCGACCACGGGCTGGAAATGCCGGACGTGCGCAAGGGCGCAGGCAAGGACGAGACCGGCACCATCACCCTGGCGGCGTCGCACCAGGGAGGCCACATCGTCATCGAAGTCAGCGACGACGGACGCGGCCTGGATCGCGCCAGGATCCTCGCCAAGGCGGCCGAACGCGGCCTGAGCGTGCCCGACAATCCCACCGACTCGCAGGTCTGGGACCTGATCTTCCAACCGGGCTTCTCCACCGCCGACGCCGTCACCGATCTCTCCGGGCGCGGCGTGGGCATGGACGTCGTCCGTCGCAACATCCAGGCACTGGGCGGTGAAGTACAGATCGAAAGCAGCCTGGGCACTGGAACGCGTACCCTGATCCGGCTGCCGCTGACCCTGGCCATCCTCGACGGCATGACCGTGGCGGTGGCGGGCGAGACGTTGATCCTGCCGCTGGCCTATGTGCTGGAAGCCCTGCAGCCGCAGCCGGAGGACATCCGCAGCATGGCCGGCGAAGGGCGCGTGCTGCGCGTGCGTGGCGAGTACCTGCCGATCCTGTCCCTCAGCGAGTACTACGGGTACGGCGCCCGCATGCCCGGCAGCGAATCGCTGGTGGTGGTGGTGGAAGGCGACGGGCAGAAGATCGCACTGGAAGTGGACGAACTGGTCGGTCAGCAGCAGGTCGTGGTCAAGAACATCGAGAACAACTACCGGCGTATCGGCGGCGTGTCCGGCGCCACCATCCTCGGCGATGGCCGCGTTGCACTGATCGTCGACATCGGTGGGCTGGTGCGCTCGCTGCGCGTGCCGCAGGCCGCCTGAGTCCGAGCGCAGGTGATCCAGGGCCGCCGCCCCACACGGGCGGCGGCTTTCGTTTGTGTGCAGCCCGGTAGCAAGGCGAGTGTGCGCCTCCCGCTCCATTTCGTGAACTCCGTCGGCCCACGGCGCCACAGGAAACCACCCGCATGCAGGCCGGAACACGGCCCCTGCAACGCTTCCGCGCCGCCGTCCCTACGCATCCGGATGTGACGCCCATCCATAAAGTCCGCCGGCCGTGCGCCGCTATCTCGCAGTGACAGTCGTGACCGGACTCGCATCGGCTCCGGTTCACGCTGCACTCCCCGGCCGGCACGCACGCCCGCCACTCTGCCCACATGGAGCACCTGCATGAAGTGGTTCCACGATCTGCCCATCGCCCGCAAGCTGGCCGTGGGGTTCACCCTCACCACCCTGATGACCCTGCTGCTGGGTGCGTTCGCACTGTTGCGCCTGAGCCAGGCCAACGACCAGCTGGGGGCGATGGCCAGCAACGATATTCCGTCGGTGCAGCATCTGGGCGAAGCCCGCTCGCAGCTTGGTGAATTCCGTACCTACGAGCTGGCCCAGCTGACCATGCTGGACCAACCGGACAAGGTGGCCGACTACAACAAGCGCATGGACACCACCGCCAAAGCCGTACGCGATGAACTGGCGGCCTATGCCGCCTTGCCGGCCCAGGACAAGGAACGCGAACTGTATCGCGCTGCCTCGGCGCAGGTGGATCGCTACTTCGCCGCCAACAAGGCCATGCGTGACGCAGTGGCCGCCGGCGACGGCATCATGGCGCAGCAGATTTCCGACGAGCAGTCGCGCCCGGCACGGCGTGAACTGTTCGACGCCCTGAAGGCACTGGGTGCCCACATCGCCGGCCTGATGGACGCGCGGATCGCCGATGCCAACGCCACCCATCGCGCCAGCATGATCGCCATCATCGGCTGCATCGTACTGCTGTCGTTGCTGGCCGCAGCCCTGGCCACGGTCATCTCGCGGGCCGTGACCGGTCCGCTCGGCAAGGCCGTGCAGGCCATCCAGGCAGTCGCCCGCGGTGACTTGAGCGTCAGCACCCGCGCCACCAGCAACGACGAGGCCGGCCAGATGCTGTCCGCCACCGCGGAAATGACCGCAATGCTGCGCCGCTTCTCCGAGCAGACACAGCTGATGGCGCAGATGCATGCCGGACCGGATATCAGCCATCGCATCCCGGAAGACTTCCCGGGTGTCTACGGCCAGCTCGCCAGCGGCATCAATACGGTCATTTTCGAGCACCTGGACGCGATCCGCGATGCGATCGACGTACTCAACCAGTATGCCGTCGGCAATCTCGCACCGGACGCGCGCCGCCTGCCCGGCAGCCGCGCCATCCTGCATGAGTCGATGGATGCGGCCAAGTCCAGCCTGCTGGCGATCAATACGCAGATCCAGCAGCTCGCGGCCGCAGCCGCCGCGGGCGACTTCAGCCAGCGCGGCGACGCACAGCGCTTCCAGCACGACTTCAAGGTGATGATCGATCACCTGAACACCATGATGGAAATCGCCGACAGCAATCTCGGCCAGCTCTCGCAGCTGCTGCAGTCGATCGCTGCCGGGGACCTCACCGCGCGCATGGACGGGCAGTTCAACGGCGTGTTCGCACGGATGCGTGACGATGCCAATGCCACCGTCACCCAGCTG
>NZ_JBRRBV010000007.1:0-221779 GCF_056756445.1 Stenotrophomonas sp. STEN225
GTTGGCGCCATGGATGGCGCCATCGAGCCCCCATGGACGGGTTTACGGCGTGTCCTGCAGGCCCACACCGCCCCGCCCAACCAACAGAAATCCAGCACCGCTTTTGCCGTTGACGTTGCCGTTGCTTCAGGGGTGCAGGGCTGCAAGCCCTGCCGGAAACCCTCACCCTGCCGGAGTGCCGGCACCGTGCAGGTAATCCAGGCTCACCTGCAGCAACGCACGCAGTCCCACGTCCAGCGCCTTCTCATCCAGCAGGAACTTCGGCGAATGATTGGCCGGTGCCGTCGCCGGATCGATGCCCACGCTGGTGGAGCCGACGAAGAAGAACATGCCCGGCACCTCCTTGGCATACAGCGAGAAGTCCTCCGCGCCCATCTGCAGGGGCGGTTCGTACACGTTGTCCTTGCCCACCACCGCCTGCAGGCTCGGCAGCATGCGTGCCGTCAGCGCCGGATCGTTGACCGTGGCCGGGTTGCCCTCTGATTCGTAGATGTCGGTGACCGCCTTTGCCCCGTGCGCGGCCGCAGTGTGCTCTGCGACGTTGCGCAGGTCGGCGAAGATCTGCTGGCGCATGCCCTCGTCGAACGTGCGGATGGTGCCGACCATCTCCACCTCGTCCGGAATGATGTTGTAGCGGATGCCGCCGTTGATCGCACCGAAGGTGAGCACCGCCGGCTGCTTGGACAGATTCGCGCGACGGCTGACGATGGTCTGCGCGGTACCGACCAGATCGGCCGTGGCAACGATCGGGTCGACACCGTTCCACGGCGCGGAGCCATGCGTCTGGCGACCGATCACCTTGATGCCGAAGCGGTCCGAGGCGGCCATCAGCGGACCGCCACGCACGGCGATCTGACCGGCCTGCACGCTGGAGAACACATGCAGGCCGAACACGGCTTCCGGCTTGAAGTCGGCGAACAGGCCCTCCTTCAGCATCAGCGCGGCACCGCCTTCTTCCGGCGGCGGCGCGCCCTCCTCTGCCGGCTGGAAGATCAGCATGACCTGGCCCGGCAGGTCCTTCTTCATTGCCACCAGCGCCTCGGCCACACCCAGCAGGGTGGCGGTATGGGCATCATGGCCGCAGGCATGCATCACGCCCACCGTCTGCCCGCGGTACTGATCGGTCGCCTTCGAGGCGAACGGCAGGCCGGTCTGTTCGGTCACCGGCAGCGCGTCCATGTCGGCGCGCAGGGCGATCTTCGGACCCGGCCTGCCGCCTTCGATGATCGCCACCACGCCATGATGGGCAATGCCGGTCTTCGGCTTCAGGCCCATTGCGCGCAGGTGCTTGGCGACCTCGGCCGAGGTCCGTACTTCGCGGTTGGACAGCTCCGGATGCTGGTGGAAATCACGGCGCCACTCCACCACTTTGGCCTGCAGCCGCTGTGCGGCCGCGGTCACCTCGGGACGCTGCCCGTCCTGGGCATGGGCAAGGGCCGGCAGGGCCAGGATCAGGGCGGACAGCAGCAACGAACGGCGCATCTCGGTACTCCACGGCAGGGTTCTGCACCTGAATGTAGGGCAACGCTGCCTTTACGGGAACCTCCACGGCCGGCACCGGTCCTAGCGCCCGTCCCATCCGTCATGCAGGAAACGTGATGTGGCACAGGTATGCTTTGCGCATTGCCCACCGGGCCCCGCCCGTCCAGCCCTCTTGGAGTCCTTGAATGTCACGTGTTTGGAAGATCGTGCTGCTGGTCGTGGCGGTACTGGTGCTGGCCGTGGTGGGCCTGCGCGTGCTGGGCGGTGGCAAGGACAAGGCCGGCAGGCCCGGCGTCGCCGCCGGCCAAGGTGGCGATGACGCCGATGCCGCACCGGTACCGGTGACCGTGGTCGACGCCGTGCGCCAGGACGTGCCCGTCTACGCCAGTGCGCTCGGTACGGTCACCGCGATGAATACCGTCACGGTCAGCCCTCAGGTCGGCGGCCAGCTGATGAGCCTGAACTTCCGCGAAGGCCAGGAAGTGAAGCAGGGCGACGTGCTGGCGGTGATCGACCCACGTACCGCCCAGGCCAGCTATGACCAGGCCGCTGCCGCCAAGCGCCAGAACGAGGCGCTGCTGGCGACCGCGCGCTCCAACTACCAGCGCTCCAATGCCCCCGAGTACCGCCAGTACGTCGCCAAGACCGATCTGGATACACAACGCAACCAGGTGGCACAGTACGAAAGCGCAGTGGCCGCCAACGAGGCGAGCATGCGCTCGGCGCAGGTGCAGCTGCAGTACACCAAGGTCACTGCGCCGATCTCGGGCATCGCCGGCATCCGTGCAGTCGATGCCGGCAACGTGGTCAACGCGGGCACCGCCCTGGTCACCCTGACCCAGATCCACCCGATCCACGTGCTGTTCAACCTGCCCGAACGCCAGCTCGGCGATGTGCGCCAGGCACAGGCGGCCGGCAGCGTTCCGGTGGCTGCGCTGGACCGTGCCGATTCGCACGTGCTGTCCGGCGACGGCAAGCTCGATGTGGTCGACAACCTGATCAGCGCCGACAGCGGCACCTTCAAGGCACGCGCGGTGTTCGACAATGCGGACAACGGCCTGTGGCCGGGCCAGTTCGTCAATGTGCGCATGCAGCTGCGCACCATCGGCGGCGGCGTGGTGATTCCGACCCAGGCCGTGCTGCGTGGCCCGGACGGCGAGTATGTCTACGTCGTGCAGGGCGACAACACGGTGAAGATGCAGACCGTGCGCAGCGGCGTGGAAGTGGGCGACAGCCACGTGCAGATCGCCGAGGGCCTGAAGGGAGGCGAGCGGGTGGTCAGTGAAGGCCAGTTCCGCCTGAAGCCCGGCAGCAAGGTCAAGGCCCTGAAGCCCGGTGAGACCCCGGCTGCACCCACCGAGGCCGAATTGAAGGCCGCCGAACAGAAGAGTGGCGGCGCAGGCCGCCGCGGTGGTGGCCCGCGCTGAGCGCAGGCCACCGATTCCTTTCGCGCCGGCATCGACGCCGGCGCTGCCATTGAAGCGCCAGCAAGGATCAGTCCGTGGGTTTTTCGACGATCTTCATCCGCCGCCCGATCGCCACCTCGCTGCTGATGGCGGGCCTGTTGCTGCTGGGCATTCTCGGTTATCGCAAGCTGCCGGTGTCGGCACTGCCGGAAATCGATGCGCCCAGCCTGGTGGTCACCACCCAGTACCCGGGTGCCAATGCCACCACGATGGCCTCGCTGGTCACCACCCCGCTGGAGCGGCAGTTCGGCCAGATCTCCGGCCTGGACCTGATGACGTCCGATTCGTCGGCCGGGCTGTCGACGATCATCCTGCAGTTCTCGATGGACCGCGACATCGATATCGCCGCGCAGGACGTGCAGGCGGCGATCCGCCAGGCCACCCTGCCCTCGTCGCTGCCCTACCAGCCGGTCTACAACCGGGTGAACCCCGCCGATGCGGCCATCGTCACCCTGAAGCTCACCTCGGACACGCGCCCGCTGCGGGAGGTCAACAACTACGCCGATTCGATCCTGGCCCAGCGCCTGTCGCAGGTGCAGGGCGTGGGCTTGGTGTCGATCGCCGGCAATGTCCGCCCGGCGGTGCGCATCCAGGTCAATCCGGCGCAGCTGTCGAACATGGGCCTGACCCTGGAAGAACTGCGCAGCGCGCTCACCCAGGCCAACGTCAATGCGCCGAAAGGCTCGCTGAACGGCAAGACGCAGTCCTACAGCATCGGCACCAATGACCAGCTGTCCAGTGCCGCCGAATACCGCGACACCATCATCAGCTACAAGAACGGCCGCCCGGTGCGGCTGTCGGACGTGGCCGCGGTGGTGGACGGCGTGGAGAACGACCAGCTGGCCGCATGGGCCGACGGCAAGCCGGCTGTCCTTCTCGAAGTGCGCCGCCAGCCGGGCGCCAACATCGTGCAGACCGTCGAGCGCATCCGCGCGATCCTGCCGCAGTTGCAGGGCGTGCTGCCGGCCGACGTGCATCTGGAGATCTTCAACGACCGTACCGAGACCATCCGCGCCTCCGTGCACGAAGTGCAGTTCACCCTGGTACTGACCATCGGCCTGGTCGTGGCGGTGATCTTCGTGTTCCTGCGCCGCCTGTGGGCCACGATCATTCCTTCGGTGGCGGTACCGTTGTCGCTGGCCGGCACGTTCGCGGTGATGGCGTTCACCGGCATGTCGCTGGACAACCTTTCGCTGATGGCACTGGTGGTCGCCACCGGCTTCGTTGTCGACGATGCCATCGTCATGATCGAGAACATCGTCCGTTACATCGAGCAGGGCAAGAGCGGCAAGGAAGCGGCCGAGATCGGTGCGCGCCAGATCGGCTTCACCGTGCTGTCGCTGACGGTATCGCTGGTGGCAGTGTTCCTGCCGCTGCTGCTGATGCCCGGCGTCACCGGCCGCCTGTTCCATGAGTTCGCCTGGGTGCTGAGCATCG
This sequence comes from Stenotrophomonas sp. STEN225, assembly GCF_056756445.1. Classification (NCBI taxonomy): domain Bacteria; kingdom Pseudomonadati; phylum Pseudomonadota; class Gammaproteobacteria; order Lysobacterales; family Lysobacteraceae; genus Stenotrophomonas; species Stenotrophomonas sp. STEN225. The sequence goes on from NZ_JBRRBV010000007.1 coordinate 4,386, forward strand.
CGGTCGTGCTGTCGATGCTGATCTCGCTGACGCTCACCCCGATGATGTGCGCCTACCTGCTCAAGCCCGACGCGCTGCCGGAAGGCGAGGACGCGCATGAACGGGCGCACGCGGCCGGCAAGCAGACCGTGTGGAGCCGCACCGTCGGCCTGTATGAGCGCAGCCTGGACTGGGTGCTGGACCACCAGCGCCTGACCCTGGCCGTGGCCGGCGGCGCCCTTGTGCTGACCGTTCTGCTGTACGTGCTGATTCCCAAGGGCCTGCTGCCCGAGCAGGACACCGGCCTGATCACCGGCGTGGTGCAGGCCGACCAGAACATCGCGTTCCCGCAGATGGAGCAGCGCACCAGGCAGGTGGCCGAAGCGCTGCGCAAGGATCCGGATGTGACTGGCGTGTCGGCTTTCATCGGCGCTGGCAGCATGAACCCCACGCTCAACCAGGGCCAGTTGTCGATCGTGCTGAAGGAGCGCAGCCAGCGTGATGGGCTGGACCGGATCCTGCCGCGCCTGCAGGAGGCCGTCGCCGGGATTCCCGGCGTAGCGTTGTATCTGAAGCCGGTGCAGGACGTCACCCTCGACACCCGCGTGGCCGCGACCGAGTACCAGTACTCCCTGTCGGACGTGGACGCGGCCACCGTCGCCACCCAGGCCACGCGCCTGACCGAGGCCCTGCGCCAGCGGCCGGAGCTGGCCGACGTGGACAACAACCTGTCCAACCAGGGCCGTGCCCTGCAGCTGACGATCGATCGTGACAAGGCCAGCGTGCTGGGCGTGCCGATGCAGACCATCGACGACACGCTCTACGATGCGTTCGGCCAGCGCCAGATCTCGACCATCTTCACCGAGCTCAACCAGTACCGCGTGGTGCTGGAAGTGGCACCGGAGTTCCGCACCAGCACCGCGCTGATGGAGCAGCTGGCGGTGGCCTCCAACGGTGCTGGCGCGCTGACCGGCACCAACGCCACCAGCTTCGGCCAGGTCACCTCCTCCAACTCCTCCACGGCCACCGGCATCGGCGCGCAGAACACCGGCATCACGGTCGGTGCCGGCAACATCATTCCGTTGTCGGCGCTGGCCGAAGGCCAGGTGACCAGCGCGCCGCTGGTGGTCAGCCACCAGCAGCAGCTGCCGGCCGTGACCGTCTCGTTCAACGTCGCGCCGGGCTATTCGCTGTCCGAAGCGGTACGCGCGATCCAGGAGACCAAGGACAGTCTGGACATGCCCGCGCACCTGCATGCCGAGTTCATCGGCAAGGCCGCCGAGTTCACCGGCAGCCAGACCGATGTGGTGTGGCTGCTGCTGGCCTCGCTGGTGGTCATCTACATCGTGCTGGGCGTGCTGTACGAGAGCTACATCCATCCGATCACGATCATCTCGACCCTCCCGCCGGCAGGCGTCGGCGCGCTGCTGGCGCTGATGCTGTGTGGCCTGAGCCTGTCGGTGGACGGCATCGTCGGCATCGTGCTGCTGATCGGCATCGTCAAGAAGAACGGCATCATGATGGTGGACTTCGCGATCGAAGCACGCCGCGCCGGTGCCAACGCGCATGAAGCGATCCGCCGCGCCTGCCTGCTGCGCTTCCGCCCGATCATGATGACCACGGCTGCGGCCATGCTCGGTGCGCTGCCACTCGCGCTGGGTACCGGCATCGGCTCGGAACTGCGCCGTCCGCTGGGCATCGCCATCGTCGGCGGCCTGCTGCTCTCGCAGCTGGTGACGCTGTACACCACGCCGGTGATCTACCTGTACATGGAGCGCTTCTCCGAGTGGCTGGCGCGCCGCCGCGAGCAGCGCGCACTGCGCGAGGGCACGCTGCAGGAGCCGCAGGCATGACCCCTGCCCCGCTGCTGCGGGGGGCCGCGCGATGAACCTGTCCGGCCCCTTCATCCGCCGCCCGATCGGTACCGCCCTGCTGGCCATCGGCCTGTTCATGGTGGGCCTGATCTGCTACCTGAGGCTGGGTGTATCGGCACTGCCGAACATCCAGATTCCGGTGATCTTCGTGCATGCCAGCCAGGCCGGTGCCGACGCGGCGACGATGGCCTCCACGGTCACCGCACCACTGGAGCGTCATCTGGGCCAGCTGCCGGGCATCGATCGCATGCGCTCGTCGAGCTCGGAAGGCAGCTCGCTGGTGTTCATGATCTTCCAGAGCGACCGTGACATCGATTCGGCGGCGCTGGACGTGCAGACCGCGATCAATTCCGCGCAGGCCGATCTGCCCTCGGGCATGGGCTCGCCGATGTACCAGAAGGCGAATCCGAACGACGACCCGGTGATCGCCATCGCACTGACCTCGCAGACGCAGTCGGCCGATGAGCTGTACAACGTGGCCGACTCGCTGCTGGCCCAGCGCATCCGCCAGATCAGCGGCGTGGCCTCGGTGGACATCGCCGGCGCGTCGACGCCGGCAGTGCGCGTGGACGTCAACCTGCGGCTGATGAACGCGCTGGGCCTGACCGCCGACGACCTGCGCAACGCGGTGCGCGCGGCCAATGTGACCTCGCCGACCGGCTTCCTCAGCGATGGCAACTCCACCACCGCGATCATTACCAACGATTCGGTGGCCCGCGCTGCGGACTTCGCCAACCTGGTGGTGAAGACCGAAGGCGACGGCCGGGTGATCCGCCTGAAGGACGTCGCCAACGTCTACGACGGCCAGCAGGACGCCTACCAGGCGGCATGGTTCGACCACAAGCCCGCGGTGGTCATGTATGTGTTCACCCGCGCCGGCGCCAACATCGTGGAGACCGTCGACCGGGTGAAGGCGCAGATCCCGACGCTGCGTGACTACCTGCAGCCGGGAACCACGATGACGCCATACTTCGACCGCACGCCGACGATCCGCTCGTCGCTGCACGAAGTGCAGATCACCCTGCTGATCAGCCTGGCGATGGTGGTGCTGACCATGGCGCTGTTCCTGCGCCGGCTCGCCCCGACCCTGATCGCGGCCGTGACGGTGCCGCTGTCGCTGGCCGGCGCCGCACTGGTGATGTATGCGCTGGGCTTCACCCTGAACAACCTGAGCCTGCTGGCGCTGGTGATCGCGATCGGCTTCGTGGTGGACGATGCGATCGTGGTGATCGAGAACATCATGCGCCACCTCGACGAAGGCATGCCGCGCCTGCAGGCAGCGTTCACCGGCGCACGCGAGATCGGCTTCACGATCGTCTCGATTACCGCCTCGCTGGTTGCGGTGTTCATCCCGCTGCTGTTCGCCAGCGGCATGATGGGCGCGTTCTTCCGTGAGTTCACCGTCACCCTGGTGGCGGCGATCGTGGTCTCGATGATCGTCTCGCTGACGCTGACGCCGGCGCTGTGCAGCCGGTTCCTCAGTGCGCACGACCATCGCGCGGCACCCTCGCGCCTGGGCCGCTGGCTGGACGCCGGCCACGAACGCATGCTGCGCATCTACACGGTGTTCCTCGATTTCTCCCTGCGCCACGCGTTGCTGCTCTCGCTCACGCCGCTGATCCTGATCGGCGTGACCGTCTTCCTGTTCGGCGCGGTGAAGAAGGGAGCCTTCCCGCCACAGGACACCGGGCTCATCTGGGGCCGCGCCAACTCCAGCGCGACCGTGTCCTTCGAGGACATGGTCAACCGCCAGCGCCGCATCACCGACATGCTGATGGCCGACCCGGCGGTGAAGACCGTCGGCGTGCGCCTGGGCAGTGGCCGCCAGGGTTCCAGCGCGCAGTTCAATGTCGAACTGAAGTCACGCAAGGAAGGCCGCCGCGAGACCACCGCGCATGCACTGGCGCGACTGAGCGCCAAGGCCGACCGCTATCCCGACCTGCAGCTGCGGCTGCGCGCCATCCAGGATCTGCCCAGCAACGACGGCGGCGGCTCCAGCCAGGGCGCGCAGTACCGCATCTCGCTGCAGGGCAACGATCTGGCGGCGCTGCAGGAGTGGTTGCCGAAGCTGCAGGCGGAACTGAAGAAGAACCCCAAGCTGCGCGATGTCGGCACCGACGTGGACAACGCCGGCCTGCGCCAGAACATCGTGATCGACCGCGCCAAGGCCGCGCGACTGGGCGTCTCGGTCGGTGCCATCGACGGTGCGCTGTACGGTGCATTCGGCCAGCGCCAGATCTCGACGATCTACTCGGACATCAACCAGTACAGCGTCGTGGTCAATGCCCTGCCTTCGCAGACGGCGACCCCCACCGCACTGGACGAGGTCCATGTGCGCGCAGGCAATGGCGAGATGGTGCCGATCACTGCGGTGGCCACCCAGGTACCGGGGCTGGCGCCTTCGCAGATCACGCATGAGAACCAGTACACGACGATGGACCTGAGCTACAACCTCGCCCCCGGCGTCAGCATGGGCGAGGCAAAGGCGATCATCGATGCGACCGTGGCCGGCATGCGCATGCCGGGCGACATCCGCCTGGCCGACGATGCGGGCTTTGGCTTCAATTCCGATCCCAGCGACATGCTGATCCTGGTATTGGCGGCGATCCTGACCGTGTACCTGGTGCTGGGCATGCTGTACGAAAGCCTGATCCATCCGGTGACGATCCTGTCCACGCTGCCGGCGGCAGGCGTAGGCGCGCTGCTGGCCCTGTTCGGTACCAACACCGAGCTGTCGGTCATCTCGATGATCGCGCTGGTGCTGCTGATCGGCATCGTCAAGAAGAACGCGATCATGATGATCGACTTCGCGCTGGTGGCGCAGCGCGAGCACGGACTGACCCCGCGCGAGGCCGCACGCGAGGCCAGCATCGTCCGCTTCCGGCCGATCATGATGACCACGATGGTGGCCATCCTGGCTGCGGTTCCGCTGGCAATCGGCCTGGGCGAAGGGTCGGAGCTGCGCCGGCCGCTGGGCATCGCGATGATCGGTGGCCTGCTGTTCTCGCAGAGTCTGACCCTGCTCAGCACGCCGGCCCTGTACGTGATCTTCTCCTGCCTGGCCGAGCGTTGGCGGGCGCGGCGCGCGCGCAGGCGCGAGGCGAAACTGCTCAAGCGCGCGCAGCGCGCCTAGCCTCGGTAGCGCCGGGCCACGCCCGGCGCGCCGCTACCACCCGGGCGACGCTCACGGTTTGACGCGCTGTAACGAAAAGAGAACAATTCGCAACCAGCCATGGTCCTGCGCCCCTGCGGCGCCCCGCTCCCAGTTCACGGACAGCCTGCGTGATCCCAGCCACTGCCTCTTCCCCCAACCATGGGTGGATGGCCTGTGGCCGTCCGCCGAGGAATCCGATCGATGCCTTCGTTCCGCACCCCGCGCCTGGCCCTGCTGGCCGCCGCCCTGTCCACCGCCTGCGCAGCCCATGCGCAAGCCCCGGCTGATGCCCGCAGCGCCACCGACCTGGACGCCATCAAGGTGGTCGGCGAACGCACCCACACCGAAGCCGGCGCGCTGGGTGACCGTGTCCTGCGCGATACCCCGTTCGCCATTACTGCGGTCGGCCGCGAACAGCTCGAGCAGCGCCAGGTCGTATCGCTGGGCGAAGCCTTCCTGTTCGATCCATCGGTCACCACCCAGGTAAGCGCCTACGCCAGCGGCTGGAGCTCGCCCATCCGCAACCGCGGCATCGATCTGAACTACGACAGCTACCGCGTGAACGGTCTGCAGGTGTCCTCGTGGGGCACCGAATGGCCGCTGGAAGTGATGGAACAGGTGGACCTGCTGAAGGGCCCCGGCGGCTTCCTGTACGGCTTCGGCGCGCCCGGCGGCATCGTCAACTACATCACCAAGAAGCCGACCGATACCCGCACCTTCTCGGCGCAGCTGGGCTGGCGCGAACAGGCCATCATCAGTGGTGGTGTCGATGCCGGTGGCCGCTTCGGCAACGAAGATATGCTCGGCTATCGCTTCAACGCGTATCAGGAGAAGGGCGAAACCTTCAACGGTGGCCATGTCGACCGCAAGGTCGGCGCGCTGTCGCTGGACGCGCGCCTGAGCGATGCGCTCACCTGGACCTTCGACGGCGTGTTCCAGTCGCGCGACCTGAGCGAAGAGTCGCCGCAGTACTACTTCATCGGCATGACCTCGCTGCCGCGGCCGATTGCCGGCGACGTCGACAACAGCGTGCCGGGCACCTACTACGATACCCGTTCCAGCCTGCTGTCCACGGCGTTCACCTGGCAGATCAACAGCGGCTGGAAGGCCAGCCTGAGCTACGGCGTCACCACCTCCTGGAACGACGTCAACAAGATCTTCGCCTACATCGACGATCCGAACGGCGACTACAACGTGAATGTGTATGAGCTGGGCGGCAAGAGCCAATGGAAACTGGCGCAGGCGCTGGTGCAGGGCGGCTTCCGCACCGGCCCGCTGCAGCACCAGCTGGTGGCCGGCGTCAGCCACCAGACCGGGCTGGGCTGGGACCGCCCCTACGAGTGGAACACCATTGGTCGCGCCAACCTGTACCAGCGTTCGGCCATCCGCCACGACGCGGTGGGTTCGCGGGTGATGACCCGCGGCGATGAAACCGTGCAGCAGGCCGTATTCGCCAGCGATACCGTGGACTTCGGCGGGGGCTGGTCGGTGCTGGCCGGCTGGCGCTACAACGACTTCGAGACCAAGGGCCGTTACCACACCTACCCGGTCACCCCGACCTATGCGGTGATGTTCAAGCCCAGCGAGGCCGTGACCCTGTACGCCAGCTACATTGAATCGCTGGAAGCCGGCAGCCGCGTGGGCAACCCCTACATCAACGCCGGTGATGTGCTGGGTCCGACCATCAGCAAGCAGTACGAGGTCGGCGCCAAGGTAGAAGCCTCGCGCTGGAATGCGAACGTGGCCGCATTCCGCCTGGAACGCGGTGCCAACATCGACCAGCCCACCGACGCCGGCCTGCGCCTGGTGCAGGATGGCATCACCCTGTACGAAGGCGTGGAAGCCAGCGCCGACCTGCACCTGACCGATGCGCTGACCGTGGGTGGCGGCGTGACCTGGCTGGACCCGACCTACGACAGGCTGTCGCCCGACAATGCCGCGCAGGAAGGCAACCGCACCGTCGGCGCCGCGCGCTGGAGCGGTGTGCTGCATGCCAGCTACCAGCTGCCGTGGGTCGATGGACTGGAAACCTATGCTGCCGTGCGCTACTACGGCGATGTCTGGTACGACGCCGACAATACCCTGAAGCTGCCCGACTACACCCTGGTCAATGCCGGTGTGGGCTACCGCCTGATGGCGTCGGGGCACCCGGTCACCCTGCGCGCCAGCGTGGAGAACCTGGCCAATCGCAGGTACTGGTCGAACGCGGGCGTCGGCCTGCCGCGCACCTTCGCGGTGAGCGTGCGCTGGGAGATGTAACCCGGCTTGTGCGGGTGCGGACCGTGGGTCCGCACATTGAACACCGCACCCACGCGCACACCGCCATAATGGAGGCAATCCGCCGCCCGAGCCTGCATGTCCGCGTCCCATTCCCGCCTCAGCCGCCTGTGGGCGCACGAGAAAGCCAGCTATGGCCTGCGCGTGTTCATCGCCCTGTCGGCGGCGATGGCCGTGTGCTGGCAGCTGGACGCGCTCCCCGCGCTGCCCGGGGCGTTCCTTGGCATCATCGCCAGCGCGATCGCCGAAACCGACGACAACTGGTGGGGCCGCACCAAGGCGGTGCTGCTGTCGCTGCTGTGCTTCTGCATCGCCGCCGCCTCGGTGATCGCGCTGTTCCCGTGGCCGTGGCTGTTCATCGGCGCACTGGCGCTGTCCACCTTCGGCCTGACCCTGCTGGGCGCTCTGGGCGAACGCTACGCCTCCATCGCCCAGGCCACGGTCACCCTGGCCATCTACACCATGATCGGGCTGGAACAGCATGGCGGCGCCGGAGATCTGCCACGTGCGTTGCATGCGGTCAGCCACCTGCTGGCCGGTGCCGTCTGGTATGGCCTGCTGTCCATCGTCTGGACCGCGCTGTTCGCCAACCGCCCGGTGCGCGAACGCGTGGCCCGTCTTTACCAGGAACTGGGCCGCTACCTGCAGCTGAAAGCCGCCTTGTTCGAGCCGGTGCGTGAGGCCGACCTGCAGCGCCGCCAGCTGGATCTGGCCGAACAGAACCGGCGTGTGGTGGGAGCCCTGAACGAAGCAAAGACGGCGATCCTTGCGCGCTTCGGCCGTTCCGGCCGGCCCGGGGTCAACTCCGGCCTGTACCTGCGCCTGTACTACATGGCGCAGGATTTCCACGAGCGCGCCAGCTCTTCGCACTATCCCTATGGCGCACTGGTGGATGCGTTCTTCCACAGCGACGTGCTGTACCGCTGCCAGCGCCTGCTCGATCTGCAGGGGCAGGCCTGCGCGCGTCTGGGCGAAGCCATCCGCCTGCGCCGCCCGTTCGTGTATGGCGAGAGCAACCAGCAGGCCGGACGCGACCTCGCCGACGCGCTGGCCTACCTGCGCGAACAGCAGCGTCCGCAATGGCAGCGCCTGCTCGGTTCGCTGGATCTGCTGGTGCACAACCTGCGCAGCATCGAGCGCCGGCTGCTCGACGCCGAACGCTCCGAGGCCAGCCTGGACAATGTCGACACGCGCCTGCGCGACAGCAACCCGCACACCCTGCGCGAGATGGGGGTACGGCTGCGCCAGCAGCTCACGCCCGGCTCGGTGCTGTTCCGCCATGGCCTGCGCATGGCGCTGGCGCTGATCGCCGGCTTCCTGGCGATCCGCCTGTTCAATGCCCAGAACGGTTCATGGGTGCTGTTGACCATCGTCTTCGTGTGCCGGCCGAACTTCGGCGCCACGCGCCAGCGCCTGGCACAGCGCATCGTCGGCACCCTGGCCGGCCTGGTATTGACCTGGGCGCTGCTGCAGCTGTTCCCACAGCTGCACGTGCAGCTGCTGATCGCCTTGCTGTCGGCGCTGCTGTTCTTCTTCACCCGCACCGATCGCTACCTGGTGGCCTCGGCCGCGATCACGGTGATGGCGCTGACCTGCTTCAACCTGATCGGCGATGGCTTCGTGCTGATCGTGCCGCGCATGGTGGACACGATCCTGGGCTGTGCGATCGCTGCGGCGGCCGCCTTCCTGATCCTGCCGGACTGGCAGGGACGCCAGCTGCATCGGGTCCTGTCACGGGTACTGGATACCGCCGCGCGTTACCTGGATGCGGTGCTGGGCCAGTACCGCAGTGGCATGCACGATGACCTGGCCTACCGCATCGCCCGCCGCGACATGCATAACGCCGATGCGGCGCTGTCCACTGCACTGTCGAACATGCTGCGCGAGCCCGGCCATGTACGCCGCAACCTGGATGCCGGCTTCCACTTCCTGGCATTGTCCAACACCCTGCTCGGTCATCTGTCGGCACTGGGTGCCCACCGCGACCAGGTCGACAGCTACGCCGGCGACCCGCTGGCACTGGCCGCCGGCGACCGGGTGCGCAAGGCGCTGCAGCAGCTGGCCGGCGCGCTGGCCGCACGGCAGGCGGTTGCAGAGAATGACAATGATGCCGACCGCGCCGTCGCCGCGGAGCTGGAGCAGATCGAGGACGTGATGCCACCGAAGCTGCAGTTGATCCGCACCCAGATGGCGCTGGTGCTGCGCCTGCTGCCGAAGCTGCGTGCCGCCGCCAACGAGGCCGTACGCAGCCTGACCTGACCGCCGCCCGGCAGCACTGGATCCGGGCCCGGCCGGCGGGCAGGAATGCTAGGCTGCGCCGGTCAAGGAGATTCCATGTCCGGTCACAACCAGTTCGCCCTGCTGCGCCAGCGCCGCTTCCTGCCGTTCTTCATCGTGCAGGCGCTGGGCGCTTTCAACGACAACGTATACCGGCAGGCCATCATCGGCCTGCTGTTCTACCTGGGCGTGTCCGAAGAGCAGCGTTCGCTGTACACCACGCTGGCGCCGGCGATCTTCATTCTTCCCTATTTCCTGTTCTCGGCATTGGCCGGGCAGATCGCCGACAAACTGGAGAAGTCGCGGCTGATCGTGATCACCACCACGATGGAGATCGTGATCATGTCGCTGGCAGCGATCGGCTTCCTCACCGAGAACCTGCCGTTCCTGCTGGTGGCGCTGTTCTGCACCGGCATGCAGTCGACCCTGTTCGGCCCGGTGAAGTACTCGGTGCTGCCCTCGGTACTCAAACCCGAGGAGCTGACCGGTGGCAACGGGCTGGTGGAGATGGGCACATCGATCTCGATCCTGTCAGGGATGATCATCGGCGGCGCCGTGTTCCTGCTGGCCGGCAGCCACGGGCCCGTGTTCGCGGCATCGCTGGTCATCGCTCTGGCGGTCTGCGGCAACATCGCGGCGCGGTTGATTCCCAGGGTCGATGCCGGCGACCCGGGCCTGAAGATCAACTGGAACCCATTACCGGAGTCGCTGGTGGTGCTGCGCATGGCACGCCAGCAGAAGGCGGTGCGCAACGCGATCCTGGGCGTGTCCTGGTTCTGGTTCGTCGGCACCGTGCTGACCTCGCAGCTGCCGAATTATGCGCTGGCCAACCTGGGCGGCGAACCCAAGCTGTACCTGCTGGCACTGGCGCTGTTTTCCATCGGCACCGGCGTTGGCTCGCTGCTGTGCGAGAGGCTGTCGGCGCGCACAGTGGAGATCGGCCTGGTGCCGCTGGGCGCGTTCGGCATGACCGCGTTCCTGCTCGATCTCTACTTCGCCCGCAGCGGCGAGGCCACCGTGCAGGGGCTGAGCATCACCCAGTTCCTGCAGCAGCCCGGCAGTGTGCGCATCGTCATCGACCTTGTCGGAATCGGCCTGTTCACCGGCATCTTCGTCGTTCCGCTGTTCGCCCTGATCCAGAGCCGCACGCCGAAGGCGCAGATGTCACGCGTGTTCGCCGCGTTGAACATCCAGAACTCCGGTTTCATCGTCTCCGCCGCACTGCTGTCGCTGGCCGCGCGCGAACTGCTGCACTGGAGCATCCCGCAGCTGTTCCTGGCGCTGGCGATCGCCAATGCCGTGGTGGCGATCTACATCTTCACCATCGTCCCCGAATTCCTGATGCGCTTCCTGAGCTGGGTGATGGTGCGCACCCTGTACCGGCTGCGCCCGCATGGCATCGAAGCCAATGTGCCGGATGAAGGCGCAGCACTGATCGTCTGCAATCATGTCAGCTACATGGATGCACTGATCCTGTCGGCGACGATTCCGCGCCCCGTACGCTTCGTCATGTACTACAGGATCTTCAACATCCCGGTGATGCGCTGGATCTTCCGCACCGCCAAGGCCATCCCGATTGCCGGGGCTCGCGAGGACGAGGCCTTGATGCAGCGCGCGTTCGAGGAGATCGATGCGGCGCTGGCGGAGGGTGAGCTGGTCTGCATCTTCCCGGAGGGAGCACTCACCCGCGATGGGCAGATGGCGCCGTTCAAGTCCGGCGTCGAGAAGATCCTCGAACGCCGGCCGGTGCCGGTGGTGCCGATGGCCCTGCGCGGGATGTGGTCGAGCATGTGGAGCCGGCGCGACAGCCGGCTTGGCCGCATGCGGGTTCCGCGCCGCTTCCGGGCCACCGTCGAGGTGGTGGCGGCGCCTGCCATCGATGGTCGCAGCACCGACGCGCCGGCACTGGAAGCCCAGGTCCGCGCCCTTCGCGGCGATCACGCCTGACGCAATCCCCCCGTTCGCGCGTAGCCGGCCCCCGCCCCACATACGCCAGCGTCAAGCGCCATGCCCGTCATTGCCGGGCTGAAAACGCATACATGCGACGCAGGTTGCGGTAGATTACGCACCCACAGGGGGGAGGTCCGGCCCGTTCACAACGGTCGGCCACCAAGGAATGGAGTCTCACGTTGAATCAACCGCCACCACTCGGCCGTCCGGTCTACATCCCCAACCATCTGGTGTGGGCGATCCTGACGACGCTGTTCTGCTGCCTGCCGTTGGGCGTGGTGTCGATCGTGTATGCCGCCCAGGTCGATGGCCGCCGCGCGGCCGGCGATCTGGCGGGAGCCTATAGCGCGTCACGCAAGGCGGGCTGGTGGGCGGCGGCTTCGGCCGCGGCCCTGCCGGTCCTGTTGCTGTTGTGGTTCGGGCTCTTCGGCGGCCTGGCCGCACTGGGCGCTCTTTCCGACCATTGATCCACCACCACCCATCAAGGAGCTTGAATCATGAACACCGCTACTCCGCAGGTCCCGAACAACCTGGTCTGGGCGATCCTGAGCACCCTGCTCTGCTGCCTGCCGGTCGGCATCGTGTCGATCGTCTATGCGGCACAGGTCAACGGCAAGCTGGCCGCTGGCGATATCGCCGGTGCCCAGGACTCGTCCGCCAAGGCCAAGAAGTGGGCCATCTGGTCGGCCATCGCCTGGGTCATCATGGTCGTGCTGTACGTGCTGTTCTTCGTCGTGCTCGGTGGCATCGGCGCGATGAGCAACGGCAGCTACTGAGGCCTGCGGACGGATCCGGCGGCGTCCGCGCCGGATCCGTCTTCGCCTGATCGTGTCCGCTCTTCCTTCCCGGCTCGCCCGCTGGGCACCCTTGCTGGCCTCCACCGGCCTGGCCGCTGGCGCGGCCGTGGTGCTGCGTAACGTCAATCCCTACGTGGCCGGCAATCCCCTGCCGGGCTGCCCGCTGTACGCACTCACCGGCCTGTATTGCCCCGGCTGCGGCAGCACGCGCTGCCTTTACTCGCTGGTCCATTTCGATCTGGCCGGCGCGATGGCGATGAACCCGCTGCTGGTCATCAGCCTGCCCCTGCTACTGCTGATGCTGCTGAACATCGCTGGCATCCGCCCGCGTGTGCTTGATCCGCTGATGCGGATTCTGGCCAATCCCATGTTCTGGCTGTGGCTGCTGCCCGGTTACGCACTGCTGCGCAACCTGCCGTGGGCACCGTTCACCGCACTGGCGCCGGTCTAGATTCCCACTTCGCGTCCAGGCGCGTCGCGAAGCGTGCTGCGGTCAGGCCGCACGCGCCTGGCCAGCGGCTACGTCACCCAGCCGGCGATCACCAGCACGGCCAGCACCGCCAGCCACAGCAGCAGCATCCGCCACACCAGACTCATGGCATCGCGCAGGTCGGGCAGACGTTGCCAGACCGGCAGCAGGCCCGCCTCGGTGTAGTCATGCGCGTCCTCGCGCAGCTCGGCATTGACGCTGGCCCGCGCCACCGCACCCAGGAATCCGATGCCTCCGACCAGGCGCTCGCCATGCGCTTGCCGCCATGCCTTCCACGCCGTGTCGAAGTTGCCGACCAGTGCCATCGAGAACGCCATCAACTGTGCCACCGGCCATTCGATCCAGCCCAGCAGGCGCTGGGCCACTGCCAGCGGTTCCACCGGTACGCGTGCACGCATCGGGCTTTCGGACATCAGCGCCAGCAGGCGATAGCCCAGCGCGCCCACCGGGCCCAGCAGCAGGAACCAGAACAGCACCGCAAACCAGCGGCGCAGCGCATTGAGTACGGTCGCCTCCACCAGCGAGGGTACATCCTCGCGCAGGCTGCCACCGGCCGCCTGCAGATGGCGCACGGCCGCCTGCCGGGTCGGTGCATCATCGGCATCGATGATCGCTTCGATGTCACGGTCCAGGTCGCGCGGCCCCCAGCACCAGGCCAGAACCGCCACGCCCAGCAGCAACGAGGGCAGCCCGAACAGCACGCCCCGCAGCAGCCAGGCCAGCAGCGCCATCAACACCAGCGGCGGCAGAAGCGCCAGCACCACGCCCATGGGGCCCTGCCAGGCCTTGCCGCCGTGCGCATCCAGCCAGCCCAGCCAGCGCCGGAAGCTGTCAAAGCGGCGCAGCGAGGCGGCAGCGGCCGGGGCGACATGGCCCAGGGCCAGTGCAACCAGCACGGCAGCCAGAGTGGTGAACATGGCAGGTCTCCCTACGAAACAAGGCGCTCGGCGTCGCTACCTTACCCGTCGCGACGCCGCCATCAGCGGTCTGCCGCACTGTAACCCGGGCCGTGTTCAGGTGGCGGCAATGGTCGCCGCCGTTCTGACAGGCCGGTGCGTTCTTCAACCCCGCTGTTGGCGATACCAGTGCTCGATCAGCCCCCGCGAAATCGAGATCGGCGGCGACAGGCGGATGCCCTGACCATCATCTTCGACATCACGTGCCAGCGCCGCGCCCACCTCGTCGGCACTGAACCAGCGCGCATCCTCCAGTTCGCCATCCACGGTCGGCACATCGTCCTGCGCCTGCGCGCGGAACCCCACCATCAGCGCGCCCGGGAACGGCCAGGGCTGTGAACCGAGATACTGGCAGGCAGTGATGCGCACCCGGCTCTCCTCGTGCACTTCCCGCACCACGGTCTGTTCGAAGGTCTCGCCTGGTTCGACGAAACCCGCCAGTACCGAATAGCGGCGCGGCGCCCAGTTGGACTGCCGCCCCAGCAGCAACCGGCCCTGGTTTTCCACCGCGACGATCACCGCCGGGTCCACCCGGGGATAGTGTTCGGTCGCGCACTGCCCGCAGCGGCCAACGAAGCCACCGCGGGCAAAGGCCACCGCCCCCCCGCAGACGCCGCAGAAGCGCGTGCGCGAATGCCAGTAGGACATGCCGCGCGCGTAGCTGAAAGCGGTCGCATCGGCCACCGGCCACAGCAGTGCCGCCTGGCGCAGGTCGAGCCGGCCAGGCGCAGTGACGGCAACCGCGGACGCTTCCACCGAGAACCAGGCCTGCTCACCCCGCAGACCCAGGAAGATCGCGGCACCGGGGCCGCCCCCGATGTCGGCGCCGGTCAGCGCCAGTGGCTGGTCATCAGCACCAGTGAAGGCACTGCCGTCCTGGTCAAGCACGAGAACCCGCGCATCCGGCCACAGGCGTGCCAGCACATCGGCATCTTCGCGCAGGGCATCGGCGCGCTCCAGCGGTTCGCCAATGAAGGCGAAACCGGACAGCGGCGAAAGAATATTGGACATCCAGCAAGCCTGCCGCCATTCGATGCGGGTGGCAAGGTCGGCGCTGTGCGCATTGTGCTGTGAGGTGTGGAGACCGCTCGACACACCTGGCGCGGAGCGCAGGCCCCGCGCCCTGCCATCACATGCTGAAGCTGCTGCCACAACCGCAGGTGGTCTTCGCGTTCGGATTGCGGATCACGAACTGCGCACCGGTCAGGCTCTCGGTGTAATCCACTTCAGCCCCCATCAGGTACTGCAGGCTGAGCGGGTCGACCAGCAGGGTCACCCCGCTGGTCTGTACCGCCAGATCGTCCTCGGCACGGTTCTCGTCGAACTCGAAACCGTACTGGAAGCCCGAACAGCCGCCACCCTCGATATACACACGGAGCGCCAGATCGGGGTTGCCCTCTTCCTGGATCAACGACTTGACCTTGGAGGCCGCTGCTTCGGTGAAGTTCAGCGGCCGCTCCAGCGACTGGTAATCGGGCGCGGCCGCCGTGGGGGCGCCGGGCAGGGAGACTAGCGTGCTCATGGCATCAGCATGGGGGCACCGGCGGTGGCTTTCAAGCCATCGCTTCGGCCAGCTTGCGTCGCGCCGCAGTGTCGCCCTTGCCACTGGCGGGATCCCCGCTTTCGGGTGCAGGCAGGGCCGCCAGCGGTGCGCTGGCATGGATCAGGCGTCCATTCAGCTGGGCCCCGGCGTTCATCTCCACCACCTCGTAGTGGACATTGCCGTTGACCCGCGCGCTCGGGGTCAGTTCGACCTTTTCGGTGGCGTGGACATCCCCCTCCAGGCGGCCGCTGATGACCACCACCTGGGCACGGATCTCCCCTTCGATCACGCCATGCTCGGCGAGCGTCAGGGTCGCGGTGCTGGCGCCTTCGGCGGCGATCACCTTGCCATGGATGCGACCTTCCACGTACAGGCCACCACTGAACTCCACATCACCGCGGATCACCACCTGGTTGCCGATCAAGGCATCCACCACCAGCTGGCCGTCACGGTTGGATTTGCTGTTTCCGAACATCTGCCTACTCCCCTTTGCTGGCCGGCGCGCCGGCCTGTTTCCAGTCGAATACCTGGGTGGCGCCCCCCGCACCACTCCCCAATGTCACCCGCACGCGTTGCGGAGTGAAGTCAGCCGGCAGCATCACGCTGCCGGTGAGCTGCTGGAAGTACCGGAACGAATAGTCCTGTCCCGGCACCTTGCTGCGCTGGTGCAGATCATCCCAGCTGATCGTGGCCAGCTTGCCGTTCTTCACGCCTTCCACGGTGAAACGCATCTGCCCCTGGCTGATGGCCCCGCGGTTGAGATTCTGGGTCAGCACGGCGGTGTACTGCCAGGTGCCGGCCGATTCCGGGCTGAACTCGATCGAGTGGGTGTTCAGGCCCTTGCGCTGGCTGGTCGAACCGACCAGGCGCTCATAGAAGGCGACGTCCGCGCGCAACCCGGCGATCTCTTCGTCGCGCTCGGCGAGCGAGGACTGCACTTCGTTGTTGGCGGCGCGGCTGATGCGGTCGGAGGCTTCCAGCGTGGCCTGCTTCTGGCGCAGTTCAGTCAGCTGCGCCTGCAGGCTCTCGGCACGCTTCTCGGCTGCCTGCAACCGTTGTCCCTGCTCGCCACGCGGCGCCCCCATCCAGCAGCCTCCGATCGTGGCCAGCACCAGGCTGAGCAGCCAGATGCCTCCAATCACCCACAGGCGACGGCGGTCCGCGGGCGGATGTGACGCGCCGGGCAGGCGGACCTGCACGCGCATGGGAGGACGGTTGGTCATGGGTAGATCCCGTGGCATCGCGGGCGCGACACCGGCACGGCCCGTGTGGCAAACGACGGGCTAGTGTATGACAGGATCGGCAGGATTCCTGCGCTGGAGGCGACCGAGGTCTGTGGCGTTCAGGCACGCCATCGTCGATAGTGTGGCCCCTCGCACAGTTCCGCCGTCGGAGCATCGCCATGACCGAAGCCCACCTGTTCGTGATCGGCATCCTGCTGGCCTGGCTGGCCGGCATCCGTGTCTACCTCACCGTCTTCGGTGTCGGCCTGGCCGGCCTGCTCGGCTGGGTCGACCTGCCGCCCGCCCTGCAGGCGACCGAGTCGTGGTGGGTGCTGGGTACCTCAGCGGCGCTGGCCGTGACCGAGTTCTTTGCCGACAAGATTCCCGGCGTGGATTCGGTCTGGGACCTGGTGCAGACCCTTGCCCGGGTCCCCGCCGGAGCCTTCCTCGCCGCCGCCACCCTGTCGCCGGATGGGCAGCTGGGTACCGGTGCGCTCGCTGCCGGCGCCGGCGTTGCCCTGGCCAGCCATGGCCTGAAGGCGGGCACCCGTGCCCTGCTCAACACCTCGCCGGAGCCGGCCAGCAACTGGGTCGCCTCGATCGCCGAAGACACCGTGGTGGTTGGCGGCCTGGCATTGGCCCTGGCACACCCCTGGATCGCGCTGGTCGTGGTGCTGGTATGCAGCCTGGCCGGCGCATTGCTGGTCTGGCTGGCATGGCGCGCTCTGTGGCGCGGCGTGCGTTGGCTTGCCCGTGCCGGCAACGGCACTGACCGGCAACAGCCACGCACCAGATGAACGCCGGGCGTGTCGCATAATGGCTGCGATCATCAGGAGCCCCCATGGCCGCAATTGAATCCCCCGCAGGCGTCCGCCCGGGTCGCGCTGAAACGCCACCGGCCGATCATTGGCAACGCTGGGCCACTGCGGTGGTGGACGCGGGTGCCTCCCCCTCGGTTCCGTCCAGCGTCGCTGACAGTGGGCCTGCCTCCGGCGGTGCTCCGCCGCCGCTGCCGGGCGTCACCTCACAGCCCGAGGCGGGCAACCACGACCCGGCACCGGCGCCGGCGGATTCACCCTACCGCGTGCTGATCGTCGAGGACGACCGTGCGCAGGCCCTGTTCGCGCAGAGCGTGCTGCACGGCGCCGGCATGCAGGCCATCGTGCTCAGCGATGCCGAAGGCGTCCAGCAATCGATCAAGGACCATCGCCCTGACCTGATCCTGATGGACCTGCACCTGCCCGGCCTGGACGGCATGCGGCTGACGGCGATGATTCGCCAGCAGCCCGGCCTGCAGTTGCTGCCCATCGTGTTCCTCAGCGGCGATCCCGACCCGGAGCGCCAGTTCGAAGTGCTCGACAGCGGTGCCGACGACTACCTGAGCAAGCCGATCCGGCCGCGGCACCTGATCGCGGCGGTCGCCAACCGCATCCGCCGTGCCCGCGCGCAGGCGGCAACCTTGCCCGGCGCCTCCGGCACGCCGGCCACCAGCAATCCTGAAACCGGCCTGCCGACGCGCCATCATGTGCTGCAGCAGCTCAACGCCGCCCTGGCCCACCATGATCGTGGCGGCCTGTTCTTCATCGAGGTGGCCAGCGCGCTGGGCCTGCGCGAGCGCTATGGCTACGCTGCGTTCGAACGGCTGATGGTGCAGGCCGGACAGCGCTTGGCCGAAGCCGGCCATCCGCACCTGCTGGCGCGCCTGAACGACAACAGTTTCCTGCTGCTGGCGCGTGATGCCGATGAGGACAGGCTGGAGAACGTGGCCGCCGCCCTGCGCGAGCAGCTCTCCGCGAGGGCCTTCGTGATCCGCGATGACGAATCGGTGCACCTGCGTGGCGTGGTCGGCTATGCACCGCTGTCGCCCGGCTTCGAGGATGCCGCCAGTGCGCTGGAAGCCGTCGAGCGCACGACCCTGCAGGCGCGCCTGCTCAGTGCCGGCGTGGCCGGCCACGTGCATCGGCAGGCCATCAGCGAACAGGAGCATCTGGCCCTGCTGGAAGGCCAGCTGGAACTGGCTTACCAACCCATCGTCGCCGTCGCCGGTGGAGGCAGCGCGCAGTACCAGGTCCTGCTGCGGCTGCGCCAGGCCGACGGCACCGTGCTGACCGCCGGCCAGGTGATTCCGGCCGCCGAAGCCGCCGGCCGCATCGCCGACCTCGACCAGCAGGTGCTCGATCATGCGCTGGGCCTGCTGGATCTGTACCGGCATGCCACCCAGCCGCTCAATCTGTTCGTCTCGCAGTCGCTGCGTACCCTGCAGCGCGACGCCTTCGCCGACTGGCTGCTGGAGTCGCTGCAGCAGCGCGACCTGCCAGGCAGTGCGCTGGTCATCGACGTGCGCCTGCCTGATGCGCTGATCCACACCGTGCCGCTGCAGCAGTTCTGTCAGCGCATGGCGCAGGCCGGCGTGCGCTTCTGCCTGAGCCAGTTCGAGCCCGGCAACGATGCCGACGCGCTGCTGGGCCAGCTGCCGCTTTCGTTCGTACGCATGGCTGCACGCTTCTCCAGCAGCCACGCCAATCCAGGCACGCGCGAAGAACTGCGCAGGGCGATCGAGCGGGCGCACGGCGCCGGTCTGCAGATCATCGGGCAGCAGATCGAAGATCCGCAGGCAGCGGCCGCGATGTGGGTGGGAGGGGTCGACTACATCCAGGGCAACATGGTGCAGTCCGCCGGCAGCGACCTGAACTTCGACTTCCACAACGCGGTGCTCTGACATGCCGCTGTGGGCGGTGCTGCTGGTGGCCCTGGCCGTGGCGGCCATCGCGCTGCTGCTGGCGGGGCTGCGCCTGCGCACGCGCAGCCAGGCGCTGGCCGCACTGCAACGGGATCGTGCCGCGCTGGCCAGCGAGCGCGACCAGCTGCGCCGCACCACCGAGCGCCAGGGCCAGCTCGAACAGCAGTTGCTGCAGGCCAAGCAGGCGGCCGAGGCGGCGGTGCTGGCCAAGGGCGAGTTCCTGGCCACGATGAGCCACGAGATCCGCACGCCGCTCAACGGCATCCTGCCGATGCTGGAGCTGATCGCGCGTGGCCCGCTGGGCGAGGACCAGCGGCAGATGCTGGCCACCGCATCGGCCAGCTCGCAGCAGCTGCTGCGTATCGTCGACGACATCCTCGATTACTCGCGGTTGGAAGCACAGGCACTGGAGCTGGAGATCACCAGCTTCAATCTGCGCGAGCTGCTCGACGCCGTGGTGCAGCTGATGCAGCGCGCTGCCGACGCCAAGGGACTGGCACTGGTGCTGCAACTGGATCCGACGGTCCGCCTTCCCGTGCGCGGCGATCCGGTGCGCCTGCGGCAGGTGCTGAGCAACCTTCTGGCCAATGCCATCAAGTTCACGGCACGCGGCCAGGTGCAGCTGCGCGTGCAACGGCTGGGCGAAGGTCCGGCCCAGCACCAGTTGCGCTTCGAAGTGATCGACACCGGCATCGGCATCGACGAGGCCCAGCAGGCACGCCTGTTCCAGTCCTTCAGCCAGGCCGATGCGTCAACCACCCGCATCTATGGTGGCACCGGCCTGGGCCTGGCCATCTGCAAACGCATCATCGACCTGATGCACGGCCACATCGGCGTCCAGTCGACCCCCGGCCAGGGCGCCCGCTTCTGGTTCGAGATTCCGTTGTTGAAGGTTCCCGGCGACCTGCCGGCGATGGCACGCGCACCGGCCACCCTGCTGCTGTTCAGTGCCGACAGCCACCTGCAGGCGCGCATCGAACGCATTGCCGCCCATCACGAGCTGCAGGTGCAGGTCATCGACGGGATGGACGCGCTGGCCGAGCGGCTGCGAGCCGTGCCCCGCCCCGGGCACGCTGCGCCGGCCTGGCTGCTGATCGATGCGCCTGCGCGCCGCAGCGGCGGAACCCGCCTGCGGCAGGCGCTGGCTGCGCGCGGTGAGGACGACACGCTGCAGGTGCTGTGGCTGCAGGACGAGCCGCTGCCCGCGCAGGAGCGCCATCGCCAGCTGCCGGTCGCCTTCGAGGATGCCGCCCTGCACGCCCTGCTTGCCACGCCCACCGCCAGCGCGCGCCCGTCCGCCTGGCTGGCTGCCGCCGAAGAGGGCCAGGCACCGGCTGCCCTGCCAGCGCTCGGTCTACGCGTGCTGCTGGTGGAGGACAACACGGTCAACCGCATGGTGGCCGAACACCTGCTGCGGGTATTCCAGTGCGAGGTCCGCAACGCCGCCGATGGCGAGCAGGCACTGGTCGCGCTGCGCGAAGGCGGTGTGGACGTGGTGCTGATGGACTGCCAGATGCCGGTGCTGGACGGTTACGCCGCGACGCGCCAGTGGCGCGAGGAAGAGATCGCAGCCGGAGGCCGGCGCCTGCCGATCATCGCCATGACCGCCAATGCCATGGCCGGTGATCGCGAACGCTGCCTGCGAGCAGGCATGGACGATTACCTGTCCAAACCGATCGCGCGCGACACGCTGCACGCGCTGCTGCTGCGCTGGGGCCCCAAAGCCCTCCCCACGCCGGCAGTTCCGGCGGCGGCAGCGAAGGCCGGTCCAGAACCTGTCGCCCACCCGGTTCTGGACCGGAACGTGCTGGACGAGCTGCAGGCGGTCATCGGTGATGCCGCCACGCAGATCGTATCGGTGTACCTGGAAGACGCACCGGCGATGGTGCAGGCGCTGCAGCAGGCGGCGCAGGACCACGATGGCCAGCGCCTGCAGGCAGTCGCGCACAGCCTGAAGTCCTCCAGTGCGAATGTCGGCGCGATGTCGCTGTCGGCGGTCGCACAGCGGATCGAGCACGAGGCCCGCGCCGGCAGTCTGCAGCGCCCCGCCGTTGCGGTTGCGCTGCTGGTGGCCGAATTCGCCCGGGCACGGGTGGCGCTGGGCGGGTACCTGGCACAGCATCGCGCCGGCCAGGCGGGCTGACTCACTCTTCGAGCTTGCTCAGCAGGTACTTCGGTTCGCCGATGCGCTCGATCAGGTCCAGCTGCGTTTCCAGCCAGTCGATATGCTCTTCCTCCGAATCGAGGATCTTCACGAACAGCTGGCGGCTCACATAGTCGCCGACCGAATCGGCATAGGCCACCGCCTCGCGCAGGGTGACCACGCCATCACGCTCGAGCGAGAGGTCACACTGCAGGATCTCGGTCGGGTTCTCGCCGATGCGCAGCTTGCCCAGCGCCTGGAAGTTCGGCAGTCCTTCAAGGAACAGGATGCGGTCGGCGAGCATGTCGGCATGCTTCATCTCGTCGATCGATTCCTTGTACTCATGCTCGGCGAGTTCCTTGATCCCCCAGTTCTTCAGCATCTTGGCGTGCAGGAAATACTGGTTGATCGCGGTCAGCTCGTTGTAGAGGACCTTGTTGAGGAATTCGATGACCTTGGTGTCGCCCTTCATGGGGATACTCCTGCACGCTGAAAACGCAGGCACTTTACCGCCTTGCGTGCGGTCGTGAAGGAACGCGAATCGTGCGCATTGGCCTGTGCGGCCGCACGTGAGGGATGCGCAGGCGCGGTATCAACGCACCGCGGAAAAGACAGTCAGGCGACCTGGGCCAGACCGAGTACCGGCAGCGGCAGATCGTGGGTGGCACGTGCCTTGGCCAGCAGCTCGCCGGCCATGTCCAGACAGGACCCGCAGGTAGCGCCGCATCCGGTGCGCATGGTCAGCTCGGCCACCGACGTCACGCCATGGCTGGCGGCTTCGCGGATCTGGTGGTCGGTGACTCCGTTGCAGATGCAGACGTACACAGGCGGGAACCGGGCTGACAGGCCAGAAGCGGCCTGGTCGCTATTCCAATGGAAACGAGAATGGTTGTCAATCAGAGACCTGAACCATTCTCGATACCGTTCAGGCGGTCAGCTCGTCGGCCCTTCCTGCGCCTTTTTGGGCCAGTAGCCCCTGCTGCGCGGCCGCTTGCGCGGACGGTCGTGGCCCGCGGTGTTGCCGGGCATCCACGCTTCCGCTGCGCTCTTCGGCATGGCAGTGACGCCCTGCCCCGCCACCCCGCGCGCCAACGGCGCCAGGTGTCGCAGCGCGCGCGCGTAGACGCCGCGCTTGAACATCACCACATGCTCTACCGGATACCAGAAATCCACCCAGCGCCAGTGATCGAACTCCGGCGAATCGGTATGGTCCAGGCACACATGGGATTCGTCACCGGTCAGGCGCAGCAGGAACCAGACCTGCTTCTGGCCGATGCAGACCTGCCGTTCATTGCGGCGGACAGCCCGCGCCGGCAGCTTGTAGCGCAGCCAGCCGGGCGTTGCCCCCAGCACTTCCACGTGCTCTGGCAGCAGGCCGGTCTCTTCCTGCAGTTCGCGATACATGGCCTCGACGGGCGTCTCGTCGGTGTTCATCCCACCCTGCGGGAACTGCCAGCCATCCCGGCGCACGCGTCGTGCCCAGAACACCTGCCCGTCCTGCCGCATCAGCACGATGCCGACGTTCGGTCGATAGCCGTCCGGATCGATCACGATGCGGACTCCTAAAAAAATCTACTGGTCAGGACTATCCCACGCCGCCTGTCAGGCGACAAGCGCGGCACAAATGTGTTGACAGTCCCACGGCGTATCAGCAGAATAGCGGGCTCACCAAGGCTATGTAGCTCAGCCGGTTAGAGCACAGCACTCATAATGCTGGGGTCGGTGGTTCGAGTCCACCCATAGCCACCATGCTGAAGTTGTTTTTCAGCGTGAAAAGTGAGAAAATAGTTACACGATACATTGCCCCGTCGCCAAGCGGTAAGGCACCTGACTCTGACTCAGGCATTCGGTGGTTCGAATCCATCCGGGGCAGCCAAATTAAACGCAGAAGGCCAGATCGAAAGATCTGGCCTTCTGCGTTTTCTGGGCTCCGCGGGGGCTCCCCTCCAGAGAGAACCCCGGTTGTTCGCAGGAATGGGCCCTGACCCCACTCTCTCCAATGCACAACCCCGAAACGGCAAAAGCCCGGCCAAAGCCGGGCTTCTGCTTTTTCCAACCAGCGGGCTCCCGGAGGAGCCCAGCCAGGCGCAGTGGATCAGCGCTTGGAGAACTGGGTGGCGCGACGGGCCTTGTGCAGACCGACCTTCTTACGCTCGACTTCACGGGCGTCACGGGTCATGAAGCCAGCCTTGCGCAGCTCGGACTTCAGGGTTTCGTCATACTCGACCAGCGCACGGGCGATGCCCAGACGGATCGCACCGGCCTGGCCGGTGGTGCCGCCGCCGGTGGCGGTGACCAGGATGTCGAAGCTTTCGGTGTTCTTGGTCAGCTCGAGCGGCTGGCGCACGATCATGCGCGCGGTCTCACGACCGAAGAACTCGTCCAGCGGACGGCCATTGACGGTGATGTTGCCCGAACCCTTGCGCAGGAACACGCGAGCGGTGGAGGACTTGCGGCGGCCAGTGCCGTAGTTTTGAGTGATAGCCATGATTAGATATCCAGAACCTGCGGCTGCTGTGCGGCGTGCGGATGCTCAGTGCCGGCGTAGACCTTGAGCTTGCGGTACATCTGGCGACCCAGCGGGCCCTTCGGCAGCATGCCCTTCACGGCGATCTCGATCACGCGCTCCGGGTGGCGCTCCAGCGCCTGGGCCAGGGACTCGGTCTTCAGGTTGCCGATGTAACCGGTGAAACGGTGATACATCTTGTCCTGCAGCTTCTTGCCGGTGACGGCAATCTTTTCTGCATTGATGACGACCAGGTAGTCGCCGGTATCAACGTGCGGGGTGTAGACCGGCTTGTGCTTGCCACGCAGACGGCGGGCCAGCTCGGTGGCGAGACGGCCCAGGGTCTTGCCCTCGGCGTCGACGAGGTACCAGTCGCGCTGGACGGTCTCGTTCTTGGCAGTGAAAGTGCTCATGAAGAACTCTAGGTTAGGTCGGGCTCATTGCGGCGAAGGACTCGCCGGAACTCTGCCACGCGTTGTGAAAGGTGAAGCGCAAGAGGCGGGATTGTACGCAGGTCCAGGCCCCGGCGCAAGCCGCCCCCTGTCCCGGGTTGGCAGGGGCGCGGGCGCGGGCGAGAATCGGCGGGTCTCCCGCCCCACCGTATCGCCATGACCGTGCTCCGCCAGACCACCCCGCTGGACCACCTGCTGACCGAAGCCCAGCGCGCCCTGGACACGGTGTTCGGCAACCCGCCGGCCAGCCGCCCCTATCCGGCGGTGGACACCGACGAGCCGGGCATGGACGCCCGCCAGCGCCGCCATGCGGCCGGGCTGATGCGGATCAACCACGTCGGCGAGGTCTGCGCGCAGGGCCTGTATTTCGGCCAGGCCGCCGTCGCCCGCGACCCGGCCACCCGCGAGCATCTGCTGGAGGCAGCGCAGGAGGAAACCGACCACCTGGCGTGGTGTGCCACCCGCCTGGCCGAACTGGACAGCCGGCCGAGCCTGTTCAACCCGCTCTGGTACGCAGGCAGTTACACCATCGGCACCCTGGCCGGGCTGCGCGGTGATGGCTGGAACCTGGGTTTTGTGGTCGAGACCGAACGCCAGGTCGAGGCCCACCTGGATGAGCATCTGGTCGATCTCCCGGCCGCCGACCTGCGCAGCCGCGCGGTCATCGAAGTGATGAAGCAGGACGAGGCCCGGCATGCGGACCATGCCGAGCAGGCCGGCGCCCGCCGCCTGCCCTTCCCGATTCCGGGGGCGATGGCGCTGGCCTCGAAGGTGATGAAGACCATCGCGTACCGCCTCTGAACGGCCGCCGCGCATGGCCCGGCGCTGCCGGCTACGCGGCATCGGACGCCTCGGCGCCGGCTCAGTTCGGCGACACCAGCTTCAGGCCGATCACACCGGCGACGATCAGGCCCACGCAGGCCAGGCGGGCCGGTGAAGCACTGTCGTTGAACAGGTAGATGCCCAGCACTGCCACGCCCATGGCCCCGATGCCGGTCCAGATGGCATAGGCCGTGCCGACCGGAATGCTCTTCATGGCCTGGCTCATCAGGTACAGGCTGATCAGCGCGGAAACGACCGTGGCGGCCGTGGGCAGTGGCTTGCTGAAGCCTTCGGAGTACTTCATTCCAAGCGCGAAGCCGATCTCGAACAGGCCGGCCAGCAGCAGGTAGATCCAGGGCATGGGTGGGGGTCCTTACCTAGTGGTTGAAAAACGAAACGGCCCGGTGTCTTCACACCGGGCCGTAGGTCGGTACATCGCCGTGGAACTATGAATTGCGCAGCACGCAGGTTCCACGGGGCGGGTCGTCCCGCCTGGGTGACGATGCCTGCCGGCATCGCACAGGGGTGTTACTCGGACAGGTTGCGACCGTGGAACAGCTCTTCGATCTCGCGCTTGAGCAGCGCCTCGATCTTCATGCGTTCCTTGAACGACAGGTTCCTGGCCTTTTCCTCGAACAGGTACTGATCCAGGTCGAAGTCCTTCAGGTGCATCTTCGTGTGGAAGATGTTCTCCTGGTAGACGTTGACGTCGAACATCTCGTAACGCGACTTGATGTTCTTGGCCAGGAAGTTCTGGATCGAATTGATCTTGTGATCGATGAAGTGCTTCTTGCCCTTCACATCGCGGGTGAAGCCACGGACGCGGTAGTCCATGATCACGATGTCCGATTCCAGGCTCTCGATCAGGTAGTTCAGGGCCTTCAGCGGCGAAATGACGCCACAGGTGGCCACGTCGATGTCCGCGCGGAACGTCGCGATGCCTTCCTGCGGATGGGTTTCCGGGTAGGTATGGACGGTGATGTGGCTCTTGTCCATGTGCGCGACCACGGCGTCGGAGATCAGCTCCTTGCCCGCCAGCTTCTTGTCGATCACCGGCTCTTCGGAGATCAGGATGGTCACCGAGGCACCCTGCGGATCGTAGTCCTGGCGGGCCACGTTCAGGATGTTGGCGCCGATGATCTCGGCGACATCGGTCAAGATTTGAGTCAGCCTGTCGGCGTTGTACTCTTCATCGATGTATTCAATGTAACGCTGACGCTCCTCTTCGGTGCGCGCGTAACACACGTCATAGATGTTGAAGCTCAGCGCCTTGGTGAGGTTGTTGAAACCCTGCAACCTCAGGCGAGGCAACGGCTTGACCACGGCGGTCGATTCCTGTGTAAGAAGAGAAAGGGTGAATTATGGGGCAAACCGCCCCCGGGGGGAACGTGAAGACGCAAGAGTTCTGGCACACTGTTTGCCCTTAACAATTGCGCTGGTTAAGCTCCGCTATCGACCCCGTGAATCCGTTCATGCGCAGAGGGAGCGCCCCTATCGTGTCAACCGTGCGCCTAGCTAGCAGTCCACTGGCCCTGGATATCGCAACAATCGATCGTTTCCTGGCGCACAGCCACAGGCGGCGATATCCCACCCGGACCGACGTCTTCCGACCAGGAGACCCGGCGGGAACCCTGTATTACGTCATCAGCGGCTCGGTTTCGATCATGGCCGAGGAAGATGACGATCGTGAGCTGGTGCTGGGCTACTTCGGTGCCGGCGAGTTCGTCGGCGAGATGGGCCTGTTCGTGGAATCGGACCGCCGCGAAGTGATCCTGCGGACCCGCACCGCCTGCGAGCTGGCCGAGATCAGCTACGAGCGCCTGCATCAGCTGTTCCTTGGCCCGCTGTCGGCCGACGCCCCGCGCCTGCTGTACGCGCTGGGCCAGCAGATCTCCAAGCGTCTGCTCGACACCAGCCGCAAGGCCAGCCGCCTGGCGTTCCTGGACGTCACCGACCGCATCGTGCGCACCCTGCACGATCTGGCCCAGGAGCCGGAGGCGATGAGCCACCCGCAGGGCAGCCAGCTGCGCGTCTCGCGGCAGGAACTGGCGCGCCTGGTCGGCTGCTCGCGTGAGATGGCCGGCCGCGTGCTGAAGAAGCTGCAGACCGACGGGCTGCTGCATGCCCGCGGCAAGACCGTGGTGCTTTACGGCACCCGTTGAACGTTGAGCACCCGGTGGGTGCGGACCTTGGTCCGCACTCCTTCGCGCGCTAGGCTCGGTGCATGGAACTGAGCAGCGAATTCTGGTGGTTCATTCTCATCGGCCTCGGTGCGCAGCTCGTCGATGGCGCGCTGGGCATGGCCTTCGGCCTGGTCTCCTCGTCGGTGATGCTGAGCATGGGATTGCCGCCGGCCCAGGTCAGCGCCAGCATCCACACCGCCGAAGTGTTCACCACCGGCGCCTCCGGTGTGTCGCATCTTGCGGCTGGCAATGTCGATAAGCGCCTGTTCGTGCGCCTGGCACTGCCCGGCGCGATCGGGGGTGCGATCGGTGCCTATGTACTCGCCCAACTGCCCGGCGATTTCATTCGCCCGTTGATCTACCTGTACCTGCTGGTGCTTGCCATCGTCATCCTGGCCCGTGCTGCCGGGCGCTGGATGCCCAGCGGCGAGATCCGCCGCGTGCCGGTTCTGGGCTTCTTCGCCGGCCTTCTGGACGCCAGCGGCGGCGGTGGCTGGGGCCCGATCGCCACGTCCACCCTGCTGGCGCGTGGCGGCCAGGCCCGTACCACGATCGGCACTGTCAACGCAGCCGAGTTCGTGGTCACCCTGACCATCTCGGCCACCTTCCTGCTGTCGATGGGGGTGCAGCACCTGCAGATCGTCGCCGGGCTGCTGATCGGCGGCATGATGGCCGCGCCGGTGGCCGCGATCCTGGTCAAGCGGGTCAAGGAACGCTGGGTACTGGTCGCGGTTGGCGTGCTGGTACTGGGCATCAGCCTGTTCCAGATCGGCCACGCGGTGACCGGGTACCTGGCGCGCTGACCGCGCTCCGCGCTCGCCGGGCATGGCCCGGCGCGACCGGATGGCTTGCGGATTCGCCGGGCATGGCCCCGCGCTGCGGGATGGCGTGCAATGGCACGGCGCCATCGGGCGGCAAGGGGTAGCACCGGGCCATGCCCGGCGGGCCCGGTGGATCAGGCCTTGTCGCCGCCGCGGTCGACGCAGCCCCAGTTGAGGATGCGGGTGCCCGCCGGCAGTACGCTGCGGAAGAACGCCACCTTGCCCGGCTTCGGGTTGACCACTACCGGCGCCTTCGCCGCCAGCAGCAGCGGCAGATCCGCAGTGCTGTCGGAGTAGGCAATGTCGATGTCGCCATAGCCACGTTCACGCAGCATGCGCATCTTCTCTTCGTTGTGGCAGTGACGGGTCGGCCCCACCCCTCCCAGGCGCGGCCCGACCTCCGTGCCGATGACCGGCACGTCCTGGTGCGCAACGAAGGCCAGGATCGCGCGGGCCAGTTCGGGCGGGGCGCCCGTGGCCACCACCACGCGATCCCCCTTTGCACGGTGCGCGGCGAACACCTCCAGCGCCTGCGGCAGCAGCTTGGCGCGCATCTGCGCCTCGTTCCTGATCACGTAGGCGTCGATCACCCGGTTGAACTCGCGCGCACGATGCAGGCCGAAGCTGCCGATCCACACGTAGATCGAAATGCCGGCACGGCGGGTCGGCAGCATCGCCACCATCGGCCCGGCAATCGGGGTGACCAGCAGCGCCGCGAGCATGCGCAACGGGTTGCGCTTGATCAGCGAGGCGAACAGGTGCGTGCCCGAATCACCGTCGTACAGGGTGTGATCGAAGTCGAAGACCACCAGCGGCGCATCCGCGCGTGGCGTCGGGTAATGCGTTTTCATGCCGCGAAGAATAGCTGACGCAGGCCCTCGCCCGGCTCTTCCACGCGCATGAAGGCCTCGCCGACCAGGAACGCGTGGATGCCGGCATCACGCATCAGCGCCACGTCCTGGGGCCCGAGGATGCCGCTCTCGGTCACCAGCAGGCGGTCGCGCGGCACGGCCAGGCGCATGTCCAGGGTGGTCTGCAGCGAGACCTCGAAGGTGCGCAGGTTGCGGTTGTTGATGCCGATCATCGGCGCCGGCACCTGCAGCGCACGCTCCAGCTCGTCGATGTCGTGCACTTCCACCAGCACGTCCATGCCCAGCGACAGTGCCAGTTCCGACAGCGTGGCCAGCTGGGTATCGTCCAGCGCCGCCACGATCAGCAGGATGCAGTCAGCGCCCAGCACGCGCGCCTCGTACACCTGGTAGGCATCGATCACGAAGTCCTTGCGCAGCACCGGCAGCGTGCAGGCCTCGCGGGCCTGCTGCAGGTAGGCGTCGGCGCCCTGGAAGAAATCCACGTCGGTCAGCACCGACAGGCAGCTGGCACCACCGAACTCGTAGCTGACCGCGATGTCGGCCGGGCGGAAATCCGGGCGGATCACGCCTTTGGAGGGGCTGGCCTTCTTCACTTCGGCGATCACCGCGGGGTCGCCGTTGGCCACGGCGGCCTGCAGCGCACGCACGAAACCACGCACCGGCGGGGCGCCGGCCAGGGCGGCCTGCAGCTCCTCGAGCGGGCGCTGGGCGCGGCGCTGGGCTACTTCTTCGGCCTTGCGGGCCAGGATCGTCTGCAGGATGTCGCTCATCGTCTTCGGTTCGGTGCGGGGGCGGTGAGGACGGCCATTATCGGCCATCGACGGGGTCAGGCTGAACCACGCGCTCAGGCAACCAGCGCGCGGGTGGTCTCAACATACTGCTGCAGGCGCTGGCGGGCGCTGCCATTGGCGATGGCGGCGCGGGCACGGGCCAGGCCGTCACCGATGTCACTGGCCACGCCGGCCACGTACAGCGCGGCGCCGGCATTGAGCGCGACGATGTCCAGCGCCGGGCCGGGCTCGTTGTCCAGCACCGCGCGCAGCAGGGCAATGGACTGCTCCGGGCCATCCACGCGCAGGTTGCGGCTGGCCGACATGGCGATGCCGAAGTCCTCCGGGTGGATCTCGTACTCGCGCACCTTGCCGTCGCGCAATTCGCCGACCAGGGTGCCGGCGCCCAGCGAGATCTCGTCCATGTTGTCGCGGCCCCAGACCACCATGGCGCGCTCGGTGCCCAGCTCGCGCAGCACGCGCGCCTGGATGCCCACCAGATCGGGGTGGAACACGCCCATCAGCACCGACGGTGCGCTGGCCGGATTGGTGAGCGGGCCGAGGATGTTGAAGATGGTGCGCACGCCCATCTCGCGGCGCACCGGCGCCACCACCTTCATCGACGGGTGGTGGATCGGCGCGAACATGAAACCGATCCCGGTCCGCTCGATGGCCGCGGCCACCTGCTCCGGCTGCAGCTCGATCACCGCGCCCAGTGCCTCCAGCGCGTCGGCGCTGCCGGACTTGGACGACACGCTGCGGTTGCCATGCTTGGCCACGCGCGCGCCGGCAGCCGCCGCGACGAACATCGCGCAGGTGGAGATGTTGAAGGTATGCGAACCATCGCCCCCCGTGCCGACGATATCGACCAGGTTGGAGGTATCGGCCACCGGCACCGGCCGGGCGAATTCACGCATCACGGTGGCCGCCGCGGCGATTTCGTCCACGGTCTCCTTCTTCACGCGCAGGCCGGTGAGGATGGCTGCCGTCATCATCGGCGAAACATCGCCACGCATGATCTGCCGCATCAGGTCGACCATCTCGTCGAAGAAGATCTCGCGGTGCTCGATGGTGCGGTGCAGGGCTTCCTGGGGGGAGAAGCTCATCGGGATTGCTCCTTGGACTCAGGCGGCCGGTCGCTGCAGGAAATTGCGCAGCAGGGCGTGGCCGTGTTCGGTGAGGATGGATTCGGGGTGGAACTGCACGCCTTCCACCGGGAAGTGGCGATGGCGCAGGCCCATGATCTCTTCGATCGAGCCGTCGTCGTTCTCCGTCCAGGCGGTCACTTCCAGCACATCGGGCAGGCTGTTCTTGTCCACCACCAGCGAGTGGTAACGGGTGGCCTGGTAGCGGTCCGGCAGGCCGGCGAAGACGCCCTTGCCTTCATGGCGGATCGGCGAAGTCTTGCCGTGCATGATGTTGCCCGCGCGGATCACCGTGCCGCCGTAGACCTGGCCGATGCCCTGGTGGCCCAGGCACACTCCAAGGATCGGCGTGGTCGGACCGAGGCGCTGGATCAGTTCCAGCGACACACCCGCCTCGTTGGGCGTGCACGGGCCCGGCGAGATGACGATGCGTTCGGGCTTCTGCGCGGCGATCTCATCCACGCTCATTGCATCGTTGCGCACCACCTTCACCTCGGCACCCAGCGTCTGCAGGTACTGCACGAGGTTGTAGGTGAAGCTGTCGTAGTTGTCGATCATCCACAACATGGTCGGGTTCCGTCGCTTATCGGGAGTGGGCGTACACGTCGGTGCCGCACAGGGAGAGGGTCAGGTACAGCGGAGGGTGCCGCAGCGCAGGCCACGGCACGGAGTGCCTTACAGGCCCTTGGCAGCCTGGGCGACGGCGCGGAACAGCGCGCGGCCCTTGTTCATCGTCTCGTCCCATTCCTTGTCCGGGTCCGAGTCGTAGACGATGCCGGCGCCAGCCTGCACGTACAGGCGGCCGTCCTTGATCACCGCGGTGCGGATCGCGATCGCGGTATCGGCATCGCCGTGCCAACCGATGTAGCCGATGCTGCCGGCGTACACATTGCGCTTGATCGGCTCCAGTTCGCGGATCACTTCCAGCGCGCGGATCTTCGGTGCGCCGCTGACGGTGCCGGCCGGGAAGGTGGCGCGCAGCACGTCGGCATAGCTCAGGCCCGGCTGCAGCTGCCCGGTCACCTCGCTGACGATGTGCATGACGTGGCTGTAGCGTTCGATCACGAACTGCTCGCCCACTTCCACCGTGCCGGCCTTTGATACGCGACCGGCATCGTTGCGGCCGAGATCGATCAGCATCAGGTGCTCGGCGCGTTCCTTCGGATCGGCCAGCAACTCGGCTTCCAGCGCCAGGTCCTGCTCGACGGTGGCGCCGCGCGGACGCGTGCCGGCGATCGGGCGTACGGTGACTTCGCCGTCCTGCAGGCGCACCAGGATTTCCGGCGAGGAGCCAACCACCTGCAGGTCGCCGACATCCAGGAAATACATGTACGGCGACGGGTTCAATGCGCGCAGCGCGCGGTACACGTCCACCGGGCGTGCGTTGAACGGCACGCTCAGGCGCTGGCTGAGCACCACCTGGAAGATGTCGCCGGCGCGGATGTATTCCTTGCTGCGCTGGACCGCATCGACGAAGCCATCGCGGGTGAAACCGGAGACGAAATCGGATTCATCCAGCACATCGCTGTTGAGCGGTGCGGGATAACCGGCACCCGGTGCACGCAGCTTTGCGGTGAGCGCATCCAGGCGCGCCTGCGCCTGCTCGAACGCGCCGTCGACGCGCGGGTCCGCGTGCACGATCAGGTACAGGCGGCCCTTGAGATTGTCGAATACCGCCAGCTCGTTGGAGTGCAGCAGCAGGATGTCCGGCGTGCCCAGTTCATCGCGGCCGGCCGGCGGTGCCAGGCGCGGCTCGATATAGCCGATGCACTCGAAACCGAACCAGCCGACCAGGCCACCGGTGAAGCCCGGCAGGCCCTCCAGCTTCGGCACCGAGTGGGCGCTGCGCAGCGCCTCGACTTCGGCAAACGGGTCGGCCACCTCGCGGGTTTCCACCACCTGGCCGTCTTCGCGCACGGTCAGCGTATGGCCATGGAAGGCATACACGCGGCGCGCCGGCAGGCCAATGATCGAGTAACGACCAAAGCGTTCGCCGCCTTCGACGGATTCAAACAGGTAGGTATTGGGGCCGTCGGCGAGCTTCAGATAGACCGAAAGCGGCGTGTCCAGGTCGGACAGCACTTCGCGGACAACGGGAATGTGGGTGTGGCCTTCAGCGGCCTGCAGCTGAAACTGAGCGTGCGAGTTCAAGACGACTTTCCTTCCGGGACACAGCGTTATGGGGGCGGACGACGGCAACGGGCCACCATCGCCACCAACGGCGTGCGGAAGAAAGGGTATGCGGGGTCGTCAGGCTGGACACCCCTTGACTGTATCGCAGCTTGGACGGGAGTGGAACCCCGCAGCGCCAGGCGTGGCAGCCACCTTACGTGGCCAGCAGCGGGCAATCGGCCGGCAGATGCATACGCACCCGGCCAGCCACGCAGTCGATGCGGAACCGTCGCGCCTGCACGGGCTCACCGTCCAGGTTCAGGGTCAGTGGCTGCGCCGACTCGAGCTGCAGCCAGGGCAGCCGGACGCGGGTGGCCACCCGTTCCAGCGCCGCTTCCTTGCCACCGGTCAGCATCTGCCCCAGCGTCGACGCCACCTCCCCCTCCAGTTCGGGTACGACGGTGACATCCAGCAGGCCGTCATCGATCAGTGCCTGTGGGCACAGCTGCTGGCCACCACCGGCCTGCCGGCCGTTGCCGATCCCCAGCGCGATGAAGCCGCCTTCCCAGGCGAAGTCCGGACCGTGCAGACGCGCGGTAATCGGCTCTATCCGCCCCAGCTTGGCGATGCCGGTGATCACGTAGGCCAGGCCACCGAGCATCTTCTTCAGGCCGGCATCGGTTTCCACGGTGACCTGCGTGCCGAAACCGCCACTGGCCAGGTTGGCGCACCACCAGGGCGTGCCGTCGGCATCCACGCGCAGCAGATCGATGGCAAGTGCCGTGGTCTGCCCGATCAGTGCGAGCGCGGCCTCCGGCTCGGTCGGAAGGTTCGCCGAGGTGGCGAAGTCATTGGCCGTGCCCATCGGGACCAATGCCAGCGAAGGCAGGGCATCGGCGGATTCATCGCGGTGGGCCAGCGTTTCGGCCACCGCACTGAGCGTGCCGTCGCCGCCTGCCGCCACGATCACGTCTACCCCGTGGTCGATGGCCTCGGCCACGTAACGCTCGGCGTCACCTTCTTCCCAGGTGACACGTACCTCCAGCTGCACGCCCCGCTCCCGCCAATGGCGCACCGCGTCGCGCAGCTCGTCATTGCCTGCGGACTTGCCGTTGAGGATCAGGCGCCAGCGCGGTGCGGTCATGCGGGGATTCCGGTGTGGGGTGGCACAGGCTAGCAACGCACCGTTTGCCGGCAGTGAATGTCACATGCGTGTCATTCAGCTCCCGGAGAATGGAAGGCCATAGCAGGGACGACGGATGGAGGCAGGATCAGCCTCCGACAGCTTCCAGGGCCGCACTCGCAGGAGTGCGGCCTTCCTGCTTCAGCCCGGTCAACCGCTGGGGCATCGGCCATCCACGATCAGTGTGAGAGGCGACCCCGACATTTCGGGCTACCTCTTGTTACCCGTTCTCCGATGAATCGCGCGACACAGGAAAGTGACCAAGCCTGCAACGGCAGCCAGATACCAGACGAGCGATCCCTCGGAGACGATCGGCGACAACACCGCGGATGCCAGCAACACCGACGCGGCGACAAGAAGACAGCAGATGATGTTCATACGCGCTCTTCAGCCGGGACACGTCGTGGTTACTGGACTGACGGGGAATCAGCGAGCCATCGTCAGGATTGCCAGTGCCTGTGCTGGTCCGATCCTGATGCCGCCACCGCTGCCCCAGTTGTTTGCAATGTAAGCGCCCGCAATACAGCCTGCGGCGCTCCCCAATGCGCCGCCTCGTGAGCCGAGGGCGCCTCCAACAGCGCAACCGATGGTTTCTGCAGAAACACCTGCGCCACCGGACACGCTGCGCATTTCTTCGAAAGTGATTTCCCTCACGCCACGTCTCCTGATAGTCCAGCAAACCAGCATTCGACAATCATCCGTTTGATGAGTTGCATGCCGGTGTGCCGCTACAGTGGCACCGACGGCCTTTCCAAGGAATCAGGAAAATCCAGCTTGAAAACTAGGAGTTCTCTGCTCTGCGCATCCTGCGCCGTCGGACCTGCCTACGTAAGGAATCACAACGCGGGATGATGACTTTCTGCTGGCCGGCCACCGGTCGGCGCTACCGGCTTCCCGCAAACGCCTTCAGTGCGTCGCCGTCGAGCCGGTATACAGTCCACTCATCCTGCGGTTTCGCGCCCGCCGCGGTGTAGAACTCGATGGCCGGCGTGTTCCAGTCCAGCACCGACCATTCGAAGCGACCGCAGCCTTCGGCGACCGCCTGCCGCGCGATGTATTTCAGCAGCGCCTTGCCAGCGCCCGCGCCTCGCTGCTGCGGGCTGACATACAGGTCTTCCAGGTAGATGCCCTTGCGGCCCAGCCAGGTGGAGTAGTTGTAGAAATACACCGCATAGCCGATGGCCTCGCCATCGGCTTCACAGATCAGCGCGCGGGCGGTTGCGTCGGGACCGAACAGGCTTTCGGCGATGCCGATCTCGTCGGTCTGCACCGAATGCTCGGCCCGCTCATAGATGGCCAGCTCACGGATGAAGCGCAGGATCAGGCCCGCGTCGGCGGCAGTGGCCGGGCGGATGTTCAACACGGCCACCGTGCTCATGCCTCAGCCTCGCGCCGCAGCGACGTTGGCGCGCATCTGCGCGATCACATCCTGGTAAGGGGTCTTGGCATTGAAGATGGCCGAGCCGGCGACGAAGGTGTCGGCGCCCGCAGCCGCGATCTCGCCGATGTTGTCGGCCTTCACGCCACCGTCGATTTCCAGGCGGATGTCCTTGCCGCTGGCATCGATCTTCTGGCGGACCACGCGCAGCTTGTCCAGCGCCGAAGGAATGAAGGCCTGGCCGCCGAATCCCGGGTTGACCGACATCAGCAGCACCAGGTCCAGGTCATCCAGCACCCAGTCGAGGATGTCCACCGGCGTGGCCGGGTTCAGCACGATGCCCGGCTTGCAGCCCAGCGAACGGATCAGCTGGATCGTGCGGTGCACGTGGCGGCTGGCCTCCGGATGGAAGCTGATGTAGGTGGCACCGGCTTCGGCGAAGTCCGGGATGATGCGGTCCACCGGCTCGACCATCAGGTGCACGTCGATCGGCGCGGTCACGCCGTGCTTGCGCAGTGCCTGGCAGACCATCGGGCCGATGGTCAGGTTGGGTACGTAATGGTTGTCCATCACGTCGAAGTGGACCCAGTCCGCACCGGCGGCCAGGACGTTGTCGACTTCCTCGCCGAGGCGGGCGAAATCGGCGGACAGGATGGAGGGGGCGATGAGGCAGTGGGACATGGCCGGGCCTTGCAACGAGGGGAAAGGGGTCAGCGCTTGCGCAGGGTCTTGATGCGGTCGTAGGCGGCGTTGATGCGCCGCGACTTCTGCTCGGCCTGCTGCTGCAGCTCGGGGGCGGCGCCGCCAAGCTTGTCCGGGTGGTACTGCGAGATCAGCTTGCGGTAGGCGCGCTCGACCTCGGCATCGGTGGCCTCGGAGGTCAGCCCCAGCTCCCGGTACGGGTTCTCCTTGTTCAGGCGGAACCAATCCGAATCAAAGGCATGGCCGATCAGCAGGCCGACCACCGCGCCGAACAGCGGATTGGGCCGGAACAGCAGGGCGCCGGCGATGAATCCGAGCAGTTTTCCGTACCAGCGCATGGCGCTCCGGGGTCGACCGACGAAATGGACGCTCATTTTACGTCACAGCGGGCCCGGACGGCTTTACACTAGGCCGCCCGCTGGTCAGCGGGCCCGCCGGGTCCGTTGGGCAGCCGTATCGACAACGCCCCAGGAGTGCCCGTGCCAACCACGCTGTTGCAATCCGATCTCCCCGGCCTGCCCTTGCGCCACCGCGGCAAGGTGCGTGATGTGTTCGATATCCCGCGCGAGCGGCTGCCTGCAGGGACCCCGCCGGGCGACTACCTGCTGATGGTCGCCACCGATCGCCTGTCGGCGTTCGACGTGGTGCTGCCCGACCCGATCCCGGGCAAGGGCGAAATGCTCTGCCAGGTCTCCAATTTCTGGTTCGCCAAGACCGCGCACCTGATGCCCAATCACCTGACCGGCATCGACGTGGCCAGCGTGCTGCCTGAAGGCGTGGACCCGGCGCTGTACGCCCGGCGCGCCGTGGTCACCCGCAAGCTGAAGCCGGTGCCGGTGGAAGCGATCGCCCGCGGCTACCTGATCGGCAGCGGCTGGAAGGACTACCAGCGCACCGGCAAGGTCAGCGGCATCGACCTGCCCGATGGGCTGCGCCAGGCCGAGCAGCTGCCCGAACCGATCTTTACCCCCTCGACCAAGGCCGCGGTGGGCGACCATGACGAGAACATCGATTTCGATGCGATGGTGCGGCAGGTCGGCGCCGAACTGGCCGAGCGCGTGCGCGATGCCACCCTGCGCATCTACAAGTTCGCCGCCGATTACGCCCGCGAGCGCGGCATCATCCTGGCCGACACCAAGTTCGAGTTCGGCACCGATGCCGACGGCCGCCTGTACATCATGGACGAGATGCTGACGCCGGATTCATCGCGTTACTGGCCGGCCGACGAGTACGAAGTGGGCACCAGCCCGCCCAGCTACGACAAGCAGTTCGTGCGCGATTACCTGGAGACGCTGGACTGGGGCAAGACCGCCCCGGGCCCGAACATCCCGGCGGAGATCATCGAGCGCACCCGCGCCAAGTACGCCGAGGCGCTGCAGCGTTTGGCCGGGATCAGCGTCGACTGATCCCCTGCGCCCCCCGGTCGCAGCGACCGGGGGCGTCGTGCCCGGCAGCGCCCAGGGTGGCGCTGTGCGAAGGCGCCCGGGAGTATGCTGTCGGCCTCACCGGAGGAAGCGAAGAAGCATGCAGACCACCACCGAGCTCGCGCGGCCGATCGACCGCTACTTCGCCAGCTACTCCGACGATCACCGCAATACGATCAACCAGCGCATCCACGTGGTCGCGGTACCGGCCATCCTGTGGTCGGCCGTGGCCCTGCTGTGGTGCCTGCCCCCCCTGATCACCTGGTTCCAGTACGGCATCTGGTCGGCGTTCGCGATGTTCAGTGCCTGGTGCTTCTACAACAAGCTGTCGCGTCCGCTGGGCATCGGCATGCTCATCCAGTTCTTCGTGTTCGGCTGCCTGTGCCGCCTGCTGGAGGCCGAGATCGGCCTGCACAACCTGTTCTGGCTGGCGGTGACGGTGTTCGTCGTGGCCTGGATCGCGCAGTTCATCGGGCACAAGTTCGAGGGCCGCAAGCCCAGCTTCCTGACCGACCTGACTTACCTGCTGATCGGCCCGGCCTGGGTGATGGCCAAGCTCTATCGCAGGCTCGACTGGCGTTACTGACACGCCTCCGGGCGAGCGTCACCCTCGCTTCCTGAACGGGCGGGTTTCCTCACCTGCGGTCCACCGCCGGCCTGCCAGCCTGCACGCTCTGCCCCTCTGCCGGGGCGTCTGTCGCAGCGGCAGCCCCTGTGCGACAGGGCCTGCGGTCGCCGTGCGCGGGCGTAGGGTGCGGCCCCTGGCCGGCACCGCGGAGTAGATGCTGCACTGCAAAAAAAATGAATCAGCGAACGTTACAGGCAATTGATCGCCGTTCGATGGCTTTCGGCGACATTTCGCAGCCTGTTATCCTCACTGACCTGCTCGTGAATCATGGATTCCCTGCATGCTCCCCAGCCTGCCTCTGCTGCTGGCCCTGCCGTTCCTGATGGCAGCGGCTGTTGCGGCCTTCCCCCGTAGTTCGCGCTCGACTGCTGCCTGGCTGGCGGCGCTGGCGCCGTTGGGCGGCTTGGCCATTCTCGGCTGGCTCACCCCGGCGGTGCTCGACGGCCAGATCGTCCGCTCCCTGCTGCCCTGGCTGCCGCAGATCGGCCTGGACTTCCATCTGCGGCTGGACGGCCTGGCCTGGATGTTTGCCGGCCTGGTGCTGGGCATCGGCGCGCTGGTGGTGCTGTACGCGCGGTACTACCTCAGTGCGCAGGACAACGCCCACCGCTTCTACTGCTACCTGCTGCTGTTCATGGGCGCCATGCTCGGCATGGTGCTGTCGGGCAACCTGCTGTTGCTGATGATCTTCTGGGAAATGACCAGCATCAGCTCGTTCCTGCTGATCGGCTTCTGGTCGCATCGCCAGGATGCGCGCGAGGGCGCACGCATGGCGCTGGTGATCACCGGCGGCGGCGGGCTGGCCCTGCTCGGTGGCGTGCTGCTGATCGGGCGCATCGTCGGCAGCTTCGACCTGGATGTGGTGCTGGCGGCCGGTGAACAGATCCGCGCCAGCGCGCTGTATCCCTATGCCCTGTTCCTGGTGCTGGCCGGCATCTTCACCAAAAGCGCGCAGTTCCCGTTCCATTTCTGGTTGCCGCATGCGATGGCGGCGCCGACACCGGTCTCGGCCTACCTGCACTCGGCCACCATGGTCAAAGCAGGCGTGTTCCTGCTGGCGCGCCTGCATCCGGCACTGGCCGGCAGCGACCTGTTCTTCTATACGGTGAGCGGCATCGGCGCGCTGACCCTGCTGATCGGCGCCTGGAACGCGATCTTCCAGCACGACCTGAAAGGGCTGCTGGCGTATTCGACGATCTCCCACCTGGGCCTGATCACCCTGCTGTTCGGCCTGTCCACGCCGATGGCGGTGGTCGCCGGCGTGTTCCACATCCTCAACCACGCCACCTTCAAGGCCTCGCTGTTCATGGCCGCCGGCATCATCGACCATGAGACCGGCACCCGCGACATGCGCAAGCTGGGCGGACTGCGGAAACTGATGCCCTTCACCAGCGCACTGGCGATCATCGCCTCGCTGGCCATGGCCGGCATTCCGCTGCTCAACGGCTTCCTGTCCAAGGAAATGCTGTTCGCCGAGGCGATCAGCGCCGGCGGCACCGAGACCATGCGCATGGCGGTGTCGATCGCGGCGTTGCTGGCCGGCGTGTTCGGCGTGGCCTACAGCCTGCGCTTCGTGCACGACACCTTCTTCGGCCCCGGCCCGCACGGGCTGGACCGCGTTCCCCATGAACCGCCGCGCTGGATGAAGGTACCGGTGGAACTGCTGGTGGTGGTCTGCGTGGCAGTCGGCATCGCGCCCGCGCTGACGGTGGCGCCGGTCCTGCATGCCGCTGCCGCCTCCATCCTCGGCAGCGCCATGCCCGAGTACAGCCTGTCGGTATGGCATGGCTTCAACCTGCCGCTGGCGATGAGCGCGATCGGCGTGGTGGGCGGTATCGCCCTGTACTTCGGCCTGCGCAAGCTGATCAACCTGCACGCCGTGACCAATACCACCACCGGCCGCAACGTGTTCCATGCGCAGCTGGATGCGGTTTCCGCACTGGCCATGCGTCTGACCAACGGCATTGCCAACGGCAGCCTGCAGCGGATGCTGCTGGGCCTGGTGCTGGTCGCGATCGTGGTGGCCGCCGCGCCGTTCGTGGCGAACCCGGCGTCCCCGAACTGGACCGCGCCGCAGCCGATTCCACTGCTGGGCTGGGCGTTGTGGCTGGTGATGATGGGCTGCGCGATCGCCACGCTGCGTGTGTACAAGCAGCGCCTGCTGGCGGTGCTGCTGGTGGGCGGCGTCGGCCTGATGGTGGCGCTGACCTTCGTGTTCCTGTCGGCACCGGATCTGGCACTGACCCAGCTGCTGGTGGAGATGGTGACCCTGGTCCTGATGCTGCTGGGGATGAACTATCTGCCCGCGCAGTCCGGACCGGAGCGGCCGCGCTGGCGCAAGCGCCGCGACGCGCTGATCGCGGTCATCGCCGGTTCCGGTCTCGGCGCGCTGGCCTATACCGCGATGACCCTGCCGCCGAACACCATGGCCGGTGAGCTGGTGGCGCGTGCCCTGCCCGAAGCGTATGGCCAGAACGTGGTCAACGTGATCCTGGTCGACTTCCGCGGCTTTGATACCTTCGGCGAGATCACCGTGTTCGGCATCGCCGCGCTGGTGGTGCACGCGCTGCTGCGCCGCACGCGGATGGCCCCGGAGCAGATCATGCCCGGGCCGCCGATCAAGCTGCCGGTACCGGCCGACCTGGCGCAGATCATGTTCCCGCTGACGCTGACGGTCTCCATCTTCCTGTTCCTGCGCGGTCACAACGCCCCGGGCGGCGGGTTCATCGCCGGCCTGGTACTGGCGGTGCCGCTGCTGATCCAGTACGTGATCCAGGGTACGGCATCGGTGGAGTCGCGCTTCGGCTTCGACTACATCCGGTGCATCGGTACCGGCCTGCTGATCGCCCTGCTCAGTGGCAGTGCTTCGATGCTGTTCGGCGTGCCGTTCCTGACCAGCGGGCACCTCGACCTGCACCTGCCGCTGATCGGCGACGTGCCGCTGGCCAGCGCGATCGGCTTCGACATCGGCGTGTACCTGGTGGTGTTCGGTGGCGCCATGCTGATGCTGTCGATGATGGGCACGGTCAAGCCCTCTCGAACCCGCACCGCCCGCAAGGGCGAGATCGATCTGCAACGCCGTTCGGCCCGCACCGGGGAGATGCACTGATGGAACTGGCCCTGGCCACCGCGATCGGCGTGCTGACCGCCATCGGCGTGTACCTGCTGCTGCGGGCGCGCAGCTTCGACGTGATCCTTGGCATGACCTTCCTGTCCTACGCCACCAACCTGCTGATCTTTGCCGGTGGGCGCCTGGTGCAGGGCAAGGCACCGGTGCTGCAGGAAGGCGTCGAAAGCCACCTGGGCAACTACACCGACCCGTTGCCACAGGCGCTGGTACTGACGGCCATCGTGATCGCCTTCGCGATGACCGCAGTGAGCATCGTGCTGGCCATGCGCAGCCGCAGCGACAACCACAGCGACCACGTGGACGC
This sequence comes from Stenotrophomonas sp. STEN225, assembly GCF_056756445.1. NCBI lineage: Bacteria > Pseudomonadati > Pseudomonadota > Gammaproteobacteria > Lysobacterales > Lysobacteraceae > Stenotrophomonas > Stenotrophomonas sp. STEN225. The sequence goes on from NZ_JBRRBV010000007.1 coordinate 46,221, forward strand.
GCACGAGCCCGATGACGATGCGCCGCCGCGCCAGGGCGAGGACCGCGCATGAACCATCTGGTGATCCTGCCGATCCTGGTTCCCCTGCTCGGCGCCGCACTGTCACTGTTCGTCGAGCATCGCCGCTATGGTCCGAAGGTACAGCGGACCGTGGCCTGGACGGCACTGGCGGCCCTGGCCGTGGTGGTCGGGCTGCTGTTCGCCGATACGGCAGGCGGTGACATCCGCGTCTACCTGCTGGGTGACTGGCCCTCGCGCCTGGGCATCGCGCTGGTGGCCGACCGGCTGTCGGCGTGGATGCTGCTGACCACCCTGCTGCTGGCCATCCCCTGCCTGCTGCATGCCTGCTCGGGCTGGGACCGGCGCGCGCCGCACTTCCATGCGCTGTTCCAGTTCCAGCTGGTCGGCCTCAACGGTGCGTTCCTCACCGGCGACATCTTCAACCTGTTCGTGTTCTTCGAGGTGATGCTGATCGCTTCCTACGGCCTGCTGCTGAGCGGCGGCCGTGGCCTGCGCATGCGCATCGGCCTGCACTACGTGGTGTTCAATGTCACCGCATCGACGCTGTTCCTGATCGCACTCGGCCTGCTGTACGCCTCGCTCGGCTCGTTGAACATGGCGGAGCTGTCGCAGCGCATCGCCGAGGTTCCGCCGGCACAGCTGACCCTGGTGAAGGCCACGATGGGCCTGCTGCTGCTGGTGTTCTGCGCCAAGGCCGCCCTGATGCCGCTGTACCTTTGGCTGCCCGAATCGTACGCGCGCGCACCTGCTGCGGTCGCTGCGCTGTTTGCGATCATGACCAAGGTCGGCCTGTACGCCGTGCTGCGCGTGCAGATGCTGTGGTTCGGCGAGGACGCCGGCGCGATGGCCGGATACGGACGCGACTGGCTGCTGTGGGCCGGCGTGGCCACGCTGGTACTGGGCGGCTTGGGCGCGCTGGCCGCCGCGCGCCTGCGCGTGCTGATCTCCTACCTGGTGATCGTCTCGGCCGCGACCCTGTTCATTGCCTTCTCGGTGGGCACGCCGAAGGTGCTCTCCGCCGGTCTGTACTATCTGCCACACAGCAGTTTCGTCGCTGCCGCGCTGTTCCTGGTGGCCGACCTGATCCGACGCCGACGCGGCGGTGCCAGCGACCGCAAGGAAGTGATCGCACCGATGCCGGGCAAGGAAACGCCGGCGGTACTGTTCCTGATCGGCGCCGTGTCGGTCGCCGGACTTCCGCCGCTGTCGGGCTTCCTGGCCAAGGCCGCCCTGCTGGCCGGGATGCCGGCGCAGTACACCGGCGCGGTATGGACGGCCGTGCTGGTCAGCAGCCTGCTGGTCATCATGGGCCTGACCCGAGGAGGCATCCGCCTGTTCTGGCGCGTGCCGCTGCCCGAGCCGGACGCGCCGCCGCCCCGCAAGGCCAAGCTGCGCAGGGTCGAGCTGTTCGCTGCCTGCATCCTGCTGGCCTACGGCATCGGCATGACCCTGGCCGCCGCCCCGCTGATGCGCCATACCGACGCCACCGCCGCCCAGCTGCTGCAGCCGGGCGAGTACGTGCAGCAGTTGCGCGCGACCACACCGGAGATCCGCCAGCCATGACCGCGCAACGCCCCCTGTTCCGCCGCCTGGTACCGTCGCCCGCACTGAGCATGATGGTGGTGGCGTTCTGGCTGCTGATGTCCGACAGCTTCAACCTTGGCCAGATCCTGCTGGGCCTTGTGCTGGGCGTGGTCGTGCCGCTGTTCGCCGCGCGCCTGGATCGCGAGTTCGCCCGCATCGGTACGTTGCGCCCGGTACCGAAGCTGCTGTGCGTCACCCTGTGGGACATCCTGATGTCCAACATCCGGGTGGCCCTGCAGGTGCTCGGCCCGGAGAAGAACATCCATCCGGGCTTCATCTGGCTGCCGCTGGACATCGCCAACATCCACGGCATCGCCGCGCTGACCAGCATGATCACCCTGACCCCGGGTACGGTGTCGGCGGCACTCAGCGACGACCGCAGGTTCCTGCTGGTGCACGTGCTGCACCTGGAGGATCCACAGGCGCTGATCGACACGATCAAGCAACGTTACGAAGCCCCGTTGATGGAGATCTTCCCATGACCGGTTTTGAAGTCATCCAGACCACCCTGGTGGTATGCATGCACGTGGTCGGACTGGCCATGCTGCTGGCGACCTGGCGCCTGCTGCGCGGCCCGAGCGTGCCTGACCGCATCCTCGCCCTCGACACACTTTCAGTGACTGCCATCGCCGAACTGATGCTGTTCGGCATGTACCTCAACTCGCCGATCTACTTCGAGGCCGCACTGGTGATCGCCATGCTCGGCTTCGGCAGCACCGTGGTGCTGAGCAAGTTCGTGCTGCGCCGGGACATCGTCGAATGATCACCGCGATCCAGATCGGCCTGTCGGTCCTGCTGCTGTTCGGCTGCTTCTTCATCCTGGTCGGTGCGCTGGGCCTGGTGAAGCTGTCGACCTTCTTCAAGCGGCTGCATGCGCCGACCAAGGCCAGCACGCTGGGCGTGGGCTGCGTGCTGGTGTGTTCGGTCTGCTACCACATCTTCCTCGGCCAGGATCCGCAGCCGCGCGAGCTGCTGATCACCGTCTTCCTGTTCATCACCGCGCCGATCAGCGCGCACATGATGGCCAAGGCTGCGTTGTCGCTGCTGATGGAAACCCGTCCTACCCTGCCCGGCAACGAACGGGCTGCCGAAGAGCAGCTGCCGCCGCCGGAGCCGGCGCGGAAAGAAGAGCAGAGCCCGACACGCTGATCACACGACTCCCCGCATCCACTCAGGGCGGGGATCTACTGCCGAGCCGTGCATGGGCTCGGCGCTACAGTGCCGGTGCACCCACCAGCAGCAGTTCCAATACGAACCAGCCGACGAACGCCACCAGCAGGATCACGCCTTCGCCACGGCTGATCTTCAGGTCGCCACGCAGCATCGGATACAGCACCAGGGCAAAGGCCAGCAGCGCGGGCAGTTCCAGGCGCACGAACGATGCCGGCAGGGCCAGCGGCTGCAGCGCCGCCATCGCGCCGATCACCAGCAGCAGATTGACCGCGCTGGAGCCGAGCACGTGGCCCAGCACCATGTCGCCATGGCCACGCCGCGCGGCGGCGATGGCGGTGGCCACCTCCGGCAAGGCCGTGCCGATCGCAAGCGGCAGCAGGCCGACCAGCAGCGGCGTCCATCCAAGTGCGACGCCGAAGTCGGCCGCCGCGCCAACGACCAGCCGCGCCCCCCAGTAAAGGGCCACCACGGCCACCAGCACACGCAGCATATTCAACGGCAGGCTGGTGCGGCTCAGCGCCGATCGTGCGATGGCCGCCTGCACATCGGCGGTCTCACTGCGGCCACGGCGCATCAGCACGGCCTGCATGACGACGAAGCCGGCCAGCAGCACGACACCTTCCCAGCGCGCGAGGCGGCCATCCAGCCCGAACAGGATCAACAGAACGCCGGCCCCCAGCAGCGACCACCAGAGCACGGCCTGCAGGCGCGCGCGCAGCAGCAACGGGGCCGCGATCGCCGCGATCGCCAGGGTCAGGCCCAGGTTGGCGATGCTGCTGCCCACCGCGTTGCCCAGCGCCAGTTCCGGCTGGCCCACGGCCAGCGCGCGGGCGTTGACCACCAGCTCCGGCATCGACGTCGCCACGCCGAGCAGCAGCAGACCCGCCGTGAACGGGCGGGCACCGAAGCGCTGGGCCAGGCCGGAAACGGCCTTGACGATGGAGTCTCCGCCGAGCCCCAGCAGCAGCAGGCCAAGCAGAAACCAGGCGATGGCAATGGCGATCATCGAGCACTCCCCCAGCGGTCGTCGCGCGATTCTACGCTTGGCCCGGCCGCGAGGCTGGGCGCTGCATCAAGGATCAGCCACAACCTTCGGTGTAATCGACCTGCGGGGTCTGGCCGACCCGCCACGCGCTGACCCGGCCGTCGGGCCCCAGGGCGAAATCGATCACCGCCGCACCTTCCTGCGCCGGACGCACGCGCAGGTGCTGGGCCTTGTCGTCGTACTTGTCGGGACCGACATCGGCACGCTCCGGGTACAGCACCTGCAACTCGCCCAGGGTCATGCCGACCCTGCCGCCGCCCGGCGCGGTGATGGCGGCGCTGCGCACGTCATAGCGGACCAGCTTGCGGCCTTCGATCATCAGGCGTGGGTCATCGGCCTGCTGCGGACGCAGGAAATAGCAGTCCTCGTTGCCGTCGTCGGCCGGCAATGGCCTGCCTGCCGCATCACTGCCCAGCCCCTGCAGCGGCGCGCCGAAGCCGCTGCGCACCTCGGCGATGCCCGCACCCAGCGCCACCCCGCCGAAACCGTCCAGGCGCGCGGGGCTGTCGGCGCGGGCATCGTTGGCCGGCCGTGACGCCAGGTCCGGATCGGCCGATTGTGCCGGGCCGGTGGCACTGGCGGTCTCGGCCGGCGAGTCGCTGCCGCTGCCGGCCGCTCCCTGTTTGTCCGAACCACCGCCACAGGCGGTCAGGGACAGCAGCATCAGGCCAGCCAATGGCAGCAGCTTCATCGGTATCGCTCCAGGAGGGATGGGCGGACGCTACCGCAGGCCGCGTGCAGGCGCTGCATTGTCATCGCTGTTTCATCGCCTTCGTTCAGGCTCGGCGTGCACCGTCCTGGCTGTCCCATCCATGCAACCGCGCAAGACCGATCTCGCCCGAACCGCGCTGCAGGCGCACCGCGCGCCGCTGGACATGCGCCAGCGCCGGTTGCTGATCCTGTGCGATGGCCAGCGCAGCGTCACCGAGCTGAGCGGGCTGATGGGCCAGGAGACGCCGGCCATGCTGATCCAGCTGATCCATGCCGGCTATCTGGAAGCCGACGCCCCTCCTCCCGCAGTGGCGGCATCCGGGCCCACCCCTGCACGGCCGCAGGCACCCGCGCCTGCGGCCACGCCGATCGAACGGCGCCGCTCGCTGGTCGCCTCACGGATCTATCTGCTGGGCATCCTGGAGATGCAGCGGCATCCGCAGGCAGCGGCTCTGTTCCGCGACCTGCAGCAGGCACGTGCGCAGACCGATGTGCTGCAGGTGCTGCACTCGGCGTTGCAGGTACTGCCCGCGCTGACCTCCGAAGGCTACTGCGAACGCGTACGGCAGCGGCTGCTGGAAGTCCTGCCGCTGGAGCACTGCGACGCCTTCACCGATGCCGCATGAGGCTCATCGGAAGTTGTTGCGCAGCCCTGCCCAGCACTGCTGGTAATCGGCCTGCCGGTGCCCGGCATCAAGCGCCTGGGCGGTCGGGCGGATCACCGCGCGGGTCTCGAACATGAAGGCCATGGTGTCCTTGACCACGTCGGGCCTGGACAGATCGGCACTGGAGGCCCTGTCGAAGGTCGGTGCATCCGGTCCGTGGCCGCTCATGCAGTTGTGCAGGGAGGCGCCGCCCGGCACGAAGCCTTCGGCCTTGGCATCGTAGGCACCGTGCACCAGGCCCATGAACTCGCTGGCGATGTTGCGGTGGAACCACGGTGGCCGGAAGGTGTTCTGCGCCACCAGCCAGCGCGGCGGGAAGATGGCGAAATCCATGTTGCTGGTCCCTGCTGTGTCGCTGGGCGAATGCAGTACCAGGAAGATCGACGGGTCCGGGTGGTCGTAGCTGATCGAACCGAGGGTGTTGAAGCGGCGCAGATCGTAGCGGTACGGCGCGTAATTGCCGTGCCAGGCGACCACGTCCAGCGGCGAATGGTCGATCGGCGCGCGCCACAGGCGTCCTTCGAACTTGGCGATCAGTTCGAACTCACCGTCGAGGTCCTCGAAGGCCGCATGCGGGGTTTCAAAGTCGCGCGGATTGGCCAGGCCGTTGGCGCCGATCGGCCCCAGATCGGGCAGCTTCAGCAGGGCGCCGTAGTTCTCGCAGATGTAGCCCCGGCTCGGGCCATCAGGCAGCTCGACGCGGAAGCGCACGCCACGCGGAATCACCGCGATCTGCTGCGGTTCGATCTCGATCACGCCAAGCTCGGTCAGCAGGCGCAGCCCACCCAGCTGGGGCACGATCAGCAGTTCGCCGTCGGCATCGTAGAAGTAGCGGCCAACCATGTCCCGGTTCGCGGCATACAGATGAATGCCGACGCCGGCGTGGGCATCCGGCGAACCATTGCCGCCCATGGTGTACAGCCCTTCGACGAAGTCGGTGGGCAGTTCCGGCAGCGGCAGCGGGCTCCAGCGCAGCTGGTTCGGCGAGGCCGGCTGCGAGCCGAAATCGCACTGCAGGCGCGATTGCGCGAACGGGGTGAACTCACCATGGGTCACCGCCGGGCGGATCCGGTACAGCCAGCTGCGCCGGTTGCTGCCGCGCGGCGCGGTGAAGGCGGTGCCGGACAGCTGCTCGGCATACAGGCCATGGGCCACCTTCTGCGGCGAATTCTGCCCGACCGGCAGCGCGCCGGCCACGGCTTCGGTGGCGAATTCGTTGCCGAAACCGGACTGGTAGCCACGGGTGGTGATGGAGGTGGACATGGGGGCTCCTGGAACGGCAAGGCCGGAACGGAAGGCCGCCGGGCATGGCCCGGCGCTACCGCTGAGGGTGCAGGTCTGAAACGTTACAGCACGCCGCGGCGGATCTGGTCGCGCTCGATGCTCTCGAACAGCGCAGTGAAGTTGCCTTCGCCGAAACCTTCATTGCCCTTGCGCTGGATGATCTCGAAGAAGATCGGGCCGATGCAGTTCTGGGTGAAGATCTGCAGCAGCTTGCGCTGGTGGGTTTCCGGATCGGCGTCGATCAGGATCTTGTTCTTCGCCAGGCGCGGCACGTCCTCGCCATGGTTCGGCACGCGCTGGTCGATCACGTCGAAGTAGGTGTCCGGTGTGTCGAGGAAATCCACACCCTGCGCACGCATCGCCTCGACGGTCTCGTAGATGTTCTCGGTGAAGCAGGCGATGTGCTGGATGCCCTCGCCCTTGTAGGCATCCAGGTATTCGTTGATCTGGCTCTTCGGATCGGACGATTCGTTGAGCGGAATGCGCACGATGCCGTCCGGCGCGGTCATGGCCTTGGACACCAGGCCGGTCTTCAGGCCCTTGATGTCGAAGTAGCGGATCTCGCGGAAGTTGAACAGCCGCTCGTAGTAGTCCGACCACTGCTGCATGTTGCCGAAGTACAGGTTGTGGGTCAGGTGGTCGATGAAGGTCAGGCCGAAGCCCACCGGATGCTGATCGACGCCGGCGATCGGCTCGTAGTCGCCGTCGTAGATGCTGCCGGCGCTGCCATAGCGGTCGACCAGGTACAGCATGCAGTCACCGATGCCCTTGATGACCGGCGCGCCGACCGCCTTGCTGTCCGGCTTGAAGCCGATGGCCTCGGCACCGTTGCCCAGCGCGGTCTGGTAGACCTCCTGGCCCGGCTTCTTGAAGCGGATGGCGAAGCCGCAGGCGCACGGACCATGCTTTTCGGCGAAGTCGGCAGCGAACGAATCCGGGTCTTCATTGACCAGGAAGTTGACGTCGCCCTGGCGATAGACGGTAATCGGACGCTGCTTGTGCCTGAGCACCGCCGTGAAGCCCATCCTGCGGAAGTAGTCGTGCAGCTCCTGGCCGCGGCCGGCCGGGGCAGCAAACTCGACGAACTCGAAACCATCGATGCCCATCGGGTTCTCGAAGGTGGTGACCTGCATGCCCGGATTGGGATGCGAGGAGGGCTGGACTGCGGTATTCATGGCGGGGCTCCGAATCGGTACCGCATCGGTACAAACCAGGTGCGGGCAGGTAACGACCCGGCGAGAATGCAGGGTCTGGACCCAACCCTTATAGTTACACTTGAAACCACCAGCAAGGTGCACCGCAACATGAGCCCCGCCGATCCCGCTTCGACACGCCTGCGTGCATCGCACGTCCTGCTCGACCTGGAACAGTTCCTGCCCTACCGGCTGAGCGTGCTGTCCAACCGGGTCAGCGGCAACATCGCCAAGCTGTACGGTGATCGCTACGGTCTGGCCATTCCGGAATGGCGGGTCATCACCATCCTGGCGCTGTATCCCGGGTCGTCGGCCAGCGAGGTCTCCGACCGCACGGCGATGGACAAGGTGGCGGTCAGCCGCGCGGTGGCGCGCCTGCTCGAGCGTGGCTTCATCAAGCGCGAGACCCATGGCGACGACCGTCGCCGCTCGGTCCTGGCCCTGTCGGCAGCGGGCTTCGAGGTGTACGAGACCATCGCGCCGCTGGTGATCGAGATTACCCGCAAGCTGATGTCGGTCCTGAGCGAGGAGGAGGAACAGCTGCTGGAGACGCTGATCCTGCGCCTGGCGGGCGATGGCCTGGAACGGATGGGCGAAGGCGTCTGAGGCGTGCCGCCGGGGCTCGGCCCCGGTCTCAGGACAGCACGGTTCAGCTCAGGTGCTTGCGCCGCGCATGGATCCACGGCACCGCGAGTGCACCGATCGCGCCACCGGCAAAGCCCAGCGACGCGGCAACCGTGGCCGCTTCGACCGCACCCGGCAGGGCCAGCGCGGCAGCCACCAGCAGCAGGGACGGCACGCCGACGAAGGTGCCGAGGAAGAAATGCCAGCGCGGCGACCACGTGTTGAGCTGCAGCAGGCTGACCGGCTGCCATGCTTCGCCGGCTGCGTCTTCGGCCATCTTCGCCACCACCTTGCCCAGATCCACCTCGGGCAGCGCGCGTCCCTGGCGCGCGGTCGCCAGCGCCTCGGCAACGGCGTCCACGGGCGGAAAACCGGACGGCCATGGCACCGGTGCGGGCACGCCGTAGGCCGTCAACAACGGCACGCTCAGCCACGGTGCGACCAGTGGACGCATGCGACGGCGAGCGTGCACGCACCAGACCTGCGACTGGCCATGCGCGACCACGCTGTACAGCGCCAGCTCGGTGGCCGCCGGATAGCCCAGCATGGTCACCCGCGCGGCCAGGCTGTCCTGCCCCACGGCACGCAGGAAGCCCGCGCGGCTGCGCCCCTCCTGCATCCACGCCACGCCCAGCGCCCCGACCAGAAAGGCTTCGGCCACGTCCCTGCCGCCCGCAGTGGCGCGTTCGTCACTGGCCAGGTACCACGCCAGCGACTTCGGTTCGGCCACATCCGGCAGGCCCCAACGGCTGTCGTCGCCCAGCACATGACGCACCGGCAGGCGTGCGGCCGCGGTCTCGCCACGTTCTCCCGGCTGCAGGAACGGCAGCACGCCCTGGATGAAGGTGGACAGCTCGATGGCGCGTACGCCGTTGCCCTGCCATTCCGGCGGCAGCAGGCCGGCCAGCTGGCCCTGCGACGCCAGCGCATCGAGCCGCGATTTCTGTTCCACCAGCGTCTGCACCGCGCCCTTCAGCACGACGTTGTCAGGCAGTGCGATCTGCGGCAGGCGATGGTGCGGCGGGGCCGCTTCGGGGGCACTGTCGCCGATGCCGACGTCATCCAGCAGTGCGTCCTGTGCCGGCAGGGTCACGCCCTCGCCAGCACCACCCTCGCCCAGGCTGCTGGCAGGATCGGGCAATCGTTCGGCGTGGTCGCTGTGCATGGGCGTTCCGGTAGGGTGCGTCGACGTCGGGTCGACCGGGAGCCTTGCCGGTAACGGCGTGCGTGCGATGAAATTGAGGCGGCGATGCTGGGAATGTGACGGCGCGCGCATCCGCCGGGCATGGCCCGGCGCTACCGATCAGGCGCCCACTGCTTGAGGAAGGCCATCACCTGCGCCGGCAGGTAGGTCTCGCCCCTGCGCATTGCCGCCGTTGCCTGCGGTGCCAGCAGGGTGCCGTCGGCATCGAGCACCAGCAGGTAGGGGTAGTCGCGGCCCATCTCCGGGAACTGGCCGAGGAAAGCGCTGTTGGGCTTCTCGTCGCTCTCGTTGACCTTCACCCACACGTAGTGGGCATCGCGGAAACGGCGCAGGTCGCCATCCCCCTCCACGATCTGGTCCAGCGCATGACAGCGGTCGCAGCCGGCGTTGCCGACCTCGAGGATGATGCGCTTCTTGCCACGCTGGGCTTCCACCTTGGCGGTGGCCAGATCGTCGGCGGGGTCGCGGGCCGGGTCGAACTGCGCACTGAGCCCGGCGATGGCGGCGATATCCGCCGCCACCGGGGTGTTGCCCGAGGCCACCGGTTCGCTGGGGTCAGCGACCGGTGGCTCGGTGGGACGGGTATCCAGTGGCTGCGTCGGCCCGGTGGCGGCGGGTGGCGGGGGTTGCGAACACGCGCCGATCAGCGCCGCACAGACCATCCCCATCGCACCACCGAGCTTCGTACGCATGCCAGCTACCCTCTCATCACTTGACGCCGTGCATCAGCTTGTTGATCAGCGGGGCGATCAGGAACAGCACCACGCCGGAACCGATCAGGGCCCAGAAGCCGAAGGTATACCCCTTCAGTGCCGAATCGATCGTCATGCCGCCTTCACCGCTGACGGCGCCGGCGAAGATGCCCGACAGGTTGTTGCCGATGCCGGTGGACAGGAACCAGCCACCCATGCCGAAGCCGACCAGGCGGACCGGGGCCAGCTTGGTCACCATCGACAGGCCGATCGGCGACAGGCACAGCTCACCGACGGACTGGATGACGTAGACCATGAACAGGGTCCAGAACGGGATCTTGCCGTCCACGACCATCTGCGACAGGGCAAACATCAGCAGGGCGAAGGCCGCGCCGTTGAACAGCAGGCCCAGGCCGAACTTGCGCGGGATGGACGGATTGGCGCGACCCAGGGCCACCCAGATCCAGGCGATCAGCGGCGCCAGGGTGATGATGGCCACCGAGTTCACCGACTGGAACCACGCGGTCGGGAAGGTCCAGTTGCCGAAGTCACGGTTGACGATGTTCTCGGCCAGGAAGGTGAACGAGCTGCCGGCCTGTTCGAAGAACATCCAGAACATGACGTTGAACGCGAAGATGATCAGCATGGCGATCACGCGGTCGCGCTGCACCTTGCCCTCGCGGATGCCTTCGACCAGCAGCAGCACGGCCAGCGCAGCGAACATCACGCCCAGGATCCAGGCCAGCGCGGTGGCGCCGGTCGCCAGCAGGAAGTAGGCGACCGGGATGGCCACCAGCGCGCCCACCAGCACCATCACGATGCGACCGAAGCCTTCGGCACCGGCCGGCGGTGCGCCGATGCCCTTCAGGCCGGCCCGGCCGATGTAGAACCACACCAGCGAGATCAGCATGCCCACGCCGGAGGCGATGAACACGACCTTGTACGACGGCATTTCCGAAGTGCCGAACACCTTGCGGGCCAGGTACTCGGTCAGCACCGGGGCGATCATCGCGCCGATGTTGATGCCCATGTAGAAGATGGTGAAGCCCGAATCGCGGCGCTCGTCCTTCAGGCCATACAGCTTGCCGACCATGGTGGAGATGTTCGGCTTGAACAGGCCGTTGCCCACGATGATCGTGGCCAGGCCGAGCTTGAACAGATGCTCTTCCGGCAGCGAGATCATGAACAGGCCGGCCGCCATGATGATCGCGCCGGTCAGGATCGAGCGCTGGTAGCCCAGCACCCGGTCGGCCACGTAGCCGCCGAAGATCGCCGCCGCGTACACCAGCGCCAGGTAGGCACCGTAGATGCGGCTGGCATCGCCCTCGCCGGCGGCGTTGCCGTTGTAGAACTGGGCGACGATGTACAGCACCAAGGCCCAGCGGATGCCGTAGAACGCAAAGCGTTCCCAGAACTCGGTCATGAACAGCATCCACAGCGGGCGCGGGTGGCCCAGCGTGGTCTTGAAGTCCGGCAGCGCCGGCTCCGGGGTGTTCGCAGTGGCGTTTACGCTCATGCGGGATTCCTGGTTCGGTGGATGACGAGCACGTCCGATGTGCAATGGAGCAACGCGCGAGGATCACCGACTTGTGGCGTTCACGTCAAATACACGCCGTTTGAGGCAGGTGGCCGCCTGCTCGCTGAACTTGCATCTGAAACGATCCAGCCGCCGGCCGGGATCCGGATGAATGGGGATCAGCCCAGCTCCGGCGGGGGCGCGGCCTGCAGCGTGGTCCGCACCTGGAACAGCTCGGGGAAGAAGGTCAGCTCCAGCGCCTGGCGCAGGAAGCCGACCCCGGACGAGCCTCCGGTACCACGCTTGAAGCCGATCACCCGCATCACCGTACGCATGTGGCGGAATCGCCAGAGCTGGAAGGCCGTCTCCAGGTCCACCAGGTCCTCGCACAGCGAATACTCGCGCCAGTAGCGGTCGGTGTCCTGGTAGATGCGCTCGAAGACCGGCTGCAGGGCGTCGTCGGCCACATGCGGCTGGGTCCAGTCGTGGGTCTCGTACATCGCCGGCACGGCGTGGCCGAAGCGGGCCAGGTACTTCAGGAATTCCTCGTACAGGCTGGGTGCCTCCAGCACGCTCCGCAGCTGCGCCTGCCCGGCCGGATCATGCTCGAACACCTGCAGCATCTGCGCGTTCTTGTTGCCCAGCAGGAACTCGATGTAGCGGTACTGCAGCGACTGGAATCCCGAGGAAGGCCCCAGCACGTCGCGGAAGCCCATGTATTCGGACGGGGTCAGGGTTTCCAGCACCGACCACTGCTCGGTGAGCTGGCGCAGCACCTGCTTGCTGCGGGCCAGCACCTTGCGGCACTGCCAGACTTCATCGCGCTGCAGGAAGCCGATGGCCGCGCCAAGCTCGTGCCCCAGCAGCTTCAACCACAGCTCCGACGTCTGGTGCTGGATGATGAAGAGCATCTCGTCATGGTGCGGCGGGTTGGACAGCGGCTGCTGGGCACTGAGCAGCTGGTCCAGCCGCAGGTAGCCGCCGTAGGTCAGCCGGCCGTGCAGGTCGGTGTGGATGCCGGCTTCGAGATCGCGTTGGTTGTTGTCGACGGACATGGGCGGGACCAGATCGGGGGCGGCAAGGGTAGCGCGTTGCCGCCGCGCTGGCAGCGGGAGGATCCATACCGGGCCGTGCGGTGAACCGTGGATCACCCGGCAATGGCGCGCCCGCGCGTGGAACCGTTTGCGACGTTGCGCGGGCAGTCAGCCGGAGGCGTATTCTGATGCTATGCAGCAACGACTGAATACGTTGTTGTTATTGGCCCTCCACCCGCCGGCAGGGGTACAACGGGGAATCGCCGTGTTGCGCCGCAGGAAGGCTATTTCGTACGCGTTCCTTAACATGGCGATTCATATCATTTGTAACTTCTCTGTCGAAGGTGCAGTACGCGATGACGGTTGCCGCTGAATTCAAGATCGAATACCTGCAGTATCTGGATGCGGACGGCACGCTCGTCCGCGACGACCTGCCCGAATCCCTGAAGGATCCGCGCGTCCTGGTGCCGCTGTTCAAGCAGATGCTGTACGTCCGCACGTTCGACAGCAAATCCATCGCCCTGCAGCGCACCGGCAAGCTGGGTACCTATGCCGCCTGCCTGGGTCACGAGGCGGCGCATGTGGGCATCGGCGCCGGCATGCGCGAAGGCGACGTGCTCGGCCCGAGCTACCGCGAGTACGGCGCGATGTTCATGCGTGGCGTGCGCCCGTACGACGTGCTGATGTACTGGGGCGGCGACGAGCGCGGCAACGACTTCACCGGCAATGCGGTGAAGGACTTCCCGTTCTGCGTGCCGATTTCCACGCAGTGCCTGCACGCTGCGGGCGCCGCGCTGAAGTTCAAGCTCAACAACGAGCAGCAGGTCGCGGTGGCGGTGTGTGGCGATGGCGGCAGCTCGAAGACCGACTTCTATGCCGCACTGAACTCTGCCGGTGCCTACAAGCTGCCGCTGATCCTGTGCATCGTCAACAACGGCTGGGCCATCTCGGTGCCGCGCTCGGCGCAGACCGGCGCCGAAACGCTGGCACAGAAGGGCCTGGCTGGCGGCCTGCACTGCCTGCAGGTGGACGGCAACGATCTGATCGCGGTGTTGGCGGCGATGGAACAGGCGCGCGAGCGCGGCCTCGCCGGCGAAGGCGGCACCGTGCTGGAACTGATGACCTACCGCCTGTCCGACCACACCACCGCCGACGACGCGCGCCGCTACCGCGACGACGCCGAAGTGAAGGATGCCTGGACCCGTGAGCCGATGCTGCGCCTGCGCAAGTACCTCACCGCCCAGGGCGTGTGGAGCGAGGATGAAGAAAAGGCCTGGGTGGAGCAGTGCGGCGCCAGGGTCGACGAGGAAGTGAACCAGTACCTCAATACCCCGGTGCAGCCGGTCGAGGCGATGTTCGACTACCTGTATGCCGATCCGCCGCCGGATCTTCTGGCCCAGCGCGCGGCCGCCATTGCCCTGGAGCAGCGCCATGGATGACATCAAGACGGGCGCTTCCGCTTCCCAGGCCAATGCCGCCGACAGCGCTGCTGTCGCCGGTGGAGACATCGCAATGACCGCTACCCCCATCACCCTGATCGAAGCCATCACCCAGGCGCTGGCCTGGGAGCTGGAACACGACCCGTCGGTGCTGGTGCTGGGCGAGGACGTGGGCGTCAACGGCGGCGTGTTCCGCGCCACCGCCGGCCTGCAGCAGCGCTTCGGTGCGCAGCGCATCCTCGACACCCCGCTGGATGAAACGACCATCGCCGGCCTCACCGTCGGCCTGGCCGCGCAGGGCATGAAGCCGGTGGCCGAAGCCCAGTTCGATGGCTTCGTCTACCCGATGGTCGACCACATCATCTGCCACGCCGCGCGCCTGCGCACCCGTACCCGTGGCCGCCTGCACTGCCCGATGGTGCTGCGCGTGCCGTGGGGCGGTGGCATCCGTGCGCCGGAACACCACAGCGAAGCCAACGAATCGATCTTCACCAACGTGCCGGGCCTGCGCGTGGTGCTGCCGTCCAGCCCGCAGCGCGCCTATGGCCTGCTGCTGGCCGCCATGCGCGATCCCGATCCGGTGATCTACATGGAGCCCAAGCGCATCTACCGCCAGTACAAGGAAGTGGTCGTCAACGACGGCGAAGCCCTGCCGCTGGACGTGTGCTTCGTGCTGCGCGACGGCACCGACGTGACCCTGGTCGCCTGGGGTGCGCAGGTGAAGGAAGCGCTGGAAGCGGCCGACAAGCTGGCTGGCGAGGGCATCAGTGCCGAAGTCATCGACGTGGCCACGCTGCGTCCGCTGGACTTCGCCACCATCGCCGAGTCGGTGTCCAAGACCGGCCGCTGCGTGATCGTGCAGGAGGCCCCGAAGACCGCGGGCTTCGGTGCGGAAATCGCCGCGCGTCTGGCCGAGGAATCGATGTACGACCTGCTGGCCCCGGTCGAGCGCGTTACCGGCTACGACACCCACATTCCGCTGTTCCGCCTGGAGATGAAGTACCTGCCGAGCGTGGACCGGATCGTGACCGCGGCCAAGCGCGCGGTGGCGGCAGGCTGACATGCGGGCCCGCCTCCTTGGGGCTTACCGCAGCCAGTATCCCAACCCGCTCCGGTTCCGCACCGGCCAGATCGTCGAAGTAGGCGTACGTGACGAGGAATGGCCGGCGTTTGCCTGGGTACGCACCAGCGATGGACGCGCCGGCTGGGCGCCCGTCGCCTGGCTGCAACTGCTGGACGACGGTCGCGCCGAAGCCCTGCGCGATTACGACGCCCGCGAGCTGGATGTGGAAAGCGGCGAGATGGTCAAGCTGCATCACGAACACGGCGGATGGTGGTGGTCCGAGCGCGCCAATGGTGCGACGGGCTGGCTGCCGGCCCGCGAACTGGAACTGCTGGAAGAGAACTGCAAATGAGCCAGACCAAGAATTTCAACCTGCCCGACCTGGGCGAAGGCCTGCCGGACGCGACCATCGTCGAGTGGTTCGTGAAGGAAGGCGATGTGATCAAGCTGGACGAGCCGCTGGTGTCGATGGAGACCGCCAAGGCCGTGGTGGAAGTGCCGTCGCCGGTCTCCGGCAAGGTGCTGAAGCTGTCCGGTGCGGCCGGTGACATCATTCCGACCGGCTCGGTGCTGGCCAGCTTCGAGATCGACCCGAACCTGCCGCAGCGTGCCGATGGCCAGGACACCGGCCACAGCCACGGCCATGCGCCGGCACCGGCTGCGGCCGCAGCACCGACCCCGCCGCCGCTGCCGACTCCGGCACCGGCCGCCGCCGAGGACGCCAAGGCCGAGCGCGATGACGCCGGCACAGTGGTCGGCGCGATGCAGAGCTCCAATGCCGTGCACACCGAGCAGGCGCTGGCCGTCGGTGGCGTCAAGGCCGTACCGGCGGTGCGTGCGATGGCCCGCAAGCTGGGCGTCGACCTGAGCCGCGTGCGCGCCACCGGCAGCGATGGCGCGGTGACCATGGCCGACGTCAAGCAGGCCGCCGCCAACGGCACCGCCAAGCTCGGCGCCGCGCCGGCCCCGGCTGCCGCTGCGGCCTATGCCGCGCCGGCCCCGGCGCAGGTGTCTGCGCCGGTTCAGAACGAAACCCGCACCCCCTTGTCTGCGGCGGGCAAGCCGATGCGCACGCAACCGCCGGGCGTGGTCGCCAAGGGCCAGCCGGAACCGCTGAAGGGCGTGCGCCGCAACATGGCGCGGGTGATGGCCGATGCGCACAGCAAGGTTGTACCGACCACGCTCAACGACGACGCCGACATCCATGCCTGGCTGCCCGGCAACGACGTCACCGCCCGCCTGGTGCGTGCCATCGTGGTTGCCGCGCAGAAGGTGCCGGCGATGAACGCCTGGTTCGATGGCGAAGCGCTGACCCGCACCCTGCACGCGCAGGTGGACATTGGCATCGCCGTGGACACCGACGACGGCCTGTTCGTGCCGGCCCTGCGCAACGCCGACATGCTGGATGCCCGTGGCATCCGCGAGGGCGTGAACCGCCTGCGCGAGCAGGTGGAAGCGCGCTCGATCGCGGCCTCGGAACTGAGTGGCTACACCATCTCGCTGTCCAACTTCGGCATGTTCGCCGGCCGCTACGCGACCCCGGTCGTGGTGCCGCCGTGCGTGGCCATCGTCGGTGCCGGCCGTGCCCGCCATCAGATGACCCCGGTGATGGCCGGCGTGGAAGCGCACAAGGTCATCCCGCTGTCGGTCACCTTCGACCACCGCGCAGCCACCGGCGGCGAAGCTGCCCGCTTCCTGCGCGCGATGATGGACGACCTGGCCCTGGCCAGCTGATCGACCACCACCTCTGAAACACAGAAGACGCCGGGCAGTGCCCGGCGTTTTTTGTGCGCGCTCTACGGTAGAGCCGAGCCCATGCTCGGCAGCTTCCTGCTGGTCAACCGAAGGTGGGCGGAACCACATCCGGGAACAGCGGAACCGGCAGGTACCGGCTCCCCTCATTTCAACCGCTCGCGGGCAGGCCCTCGGCGCGGCTGTATACACGCAGGCGGTGCCCATCCGGATCAACACCCACGAAGGTATGCCCGAATTCCAGGGTGACCGGGGCCTGCACGATCTGCACGCCGAGTGCGCGCCACGCGTCGTGCATCTGCTGTACAGCCTCCGGGTTGGCGACCACCATCGCCAGTTCCGCGGCGCCGGCCTGCGTGGACACCGGCGGCTGCACGTCATCGCGCTGCCACAGGCCGAGCGCGGCGCCGTCGCCGAGCAGGAACAGAGCAAAGCCGGGCGACTGCTCGACGGGGGGCGTGCCGAGGATGCCGCTGTAGAAGGCGGCGCTGGCAGCGACATCACTTGCGTACTGCAGCAGGGTGCTGGGCCTGAACATGGGGACGCTCCGTTGTTGGGAGCCTTCATGGTGGTACCGCCCTGCTGACAGATTCTGTCAGCAGCATCGCGATTGTTCGCCCGCTGTTCGCCAAGCTCGAAGGCCGTCGAGCAAGCCCGATGCTACGAACGATCCAACCAGTCCGGTGCGATGCCCTGGGCCTTCTGCCAGCGCCGCAGCAGGATCGCGCGTGGCACGTGATAGCGATCCTCCAGCGCGCGCACCTGGCGGATGCGGTCCAGCCGGAAGTGGCGGAAGTCTTCGCGGCTCTCGCACCACGCCGCCAGCATCGGAACTTCGTCGAAGTAGCCCAGCGCGAAGGGCCAGACGATGCGCTCGCTGCGCTGGCCGTGCGCATCTTCGTAGCCGAACTTCAGGCGCTGCTGTGCGCTTACGGCTTCGCGCACCGCCTGGAGCCGGGCCGCCGGCACCTTGGCCGCTGTTCGTGAAGGGCCCACGCGCAGACCGCTGTCACGCAGTGCCTCGCGGCGGGCGGCGGGCAACACATGCGCGATGCGCGCCAACGCATCACGGGCAGCCTCGGCCAGCGCCGGCTCGGTGCGGGCCGCCACCCAGCGCAGGCCCAGCACCAGCGCGTCGATCTCGGCCGGTGGCAGGGTCATCGGCGGCAGCGTGTCGCTCGGCGCGAGCTGGTAGCCGACGCCGGCCTCGCCGCGCAGGTCAGCGCCCTGCCCGCGCAGCGTCTCGATGTCGCGGTACAGCGTACGCAGGCTGATACCCAGCGCATCGGCCAGCACCTGTCCGGCCACCGGCCGTCGATGGCGGCGCAGCAGCTGCAGCAGCTGGGTCAGGCGCAGCGCACGCGACATCAGCCGACCAGTGCGCTTGATGTCACCACGTGCTCACCCGATTGCGGGGCCAGCGCGGCTCCAGTCAGTGCCCTGGCGATCTCGACGGCTGGATTGATCCGCCATGCCCGCGGCAGTGCCGGCCCCAGGGCACCGAGCACCGCCAGTGCGAAACGCTCGCCACGACGGACCTCGGTGCGCTCGCCGCCGATCAGTCCAGGCCGCACCAGGGTCAGCGAAGCAAACCCCAGCGCGCGCAGGTCACGCTCCAGCTCGCCCTTCACCCGGCTATAGAAGATCGACGACTGCGGGTTGGCACCGGCGGCGGAATTCAATACATAGGTCTTCGCGCCCTGTGCCTGTGCGAGGCGGGCGAACGCCAGCGGATAGTCATGGTCGATGCGGTGGAAGGCCGCGCGGCTGCCGGCCTGGGCGATGGTGCTGCCCAGCGCGCAGATGACCGCGTCCACGCGCGCCCACTCAGGCGAGGCCGGCAGCGCGTCAAAGGCCAGCACCGGGTTCTCCAGCTTCCCATGGGTCAACGCCAGCGGACGCCGGGTGGGCGCGATCACGGCGCTGCAGCGCGGGTCGTCCAGCAACCCGGGCAGGGTCAGCCCGCCGACCAGGCCGGTCGCCCCCAGCAACATCACGCGCATCACCACCTCCCGTGCGGCATCCTGTCGCCCATCCTAGCCGTTCAAGCCATCGGCAGCCGCGCCGATATGCTGGAACCAGACCCTGCCAGCCCCAGGATTCGCTCCATGACGGACCACCCCGACCCGCGCCCCGCCCCCGGCACCGCCCTCGGTCCGCCGGCACGCGTGCGCGCGGTGGCCGACGCGGGTGAGGGCGAGCGCGTGATCCTGCAGGGCGGCAGCAGCGCAAGCCTGCAACGGCTCTTTGCCGGTGCCGATGCGCCGGAGCCGCTGCTGGCCGCGTTCGCCAATGGCATGGCGACGCTGCCGGGCGAACTGGGCGACATGGGTGATCGCCTGCAGTCCGCGCAGGCCAGCGCCGACTGGCCACGCTACGGGCGGGCGATGCGGCAACTGATCGACAAGTACATCCGCACCATCGACCAGCATTCACCGGATGGGCAGCCCGACAGCCTGCGCCTGTCCGAACAGCTGCGCCTGCTGCTGGGCGGCGCGGTAGTGGCGCTGCTGCAGCACGACCCGGACCTGCGCGAGCAGGCGCAGGCGCTGTCCCTTCGCCTGCGCCACTGGCAGCCGGGCAGCGCCCTGGAGCCGATCGAGCAGGGTGTGCGCGAGCTCGGCCATCAGATCGGCGTGCGTGCCGGCAGCTGGCAGGAACAGCAGGCGCTGCTGCTGGAGCTGTTCGCACTGCTGCTGGAGAATGTGAGCGAACTGCTGGACGATCGCAGCTGGCTGCAGGGCCAGATCGCGGCGGTGCGGCAACTGCTGTCCGGCCCGCTGCAGGCTGAGGCGGTTGAACGAACGCGTGCCGAGCTGCGCGAGGTGATCTACCGGCAGGGCCTGCTGCGCCAGGGCATCGACGACTCCAAGGCGGCGATGCGCGGACTGATGGGGGATTTCATCGAACGCATGGATGGCATGGCCACCAGCACCGGTGAATACCATGACCGTATCGGCAGCTACGCACTGCAGCTGCGCGAGGCGCGCAGCATCGCCGATCTGAACCAGCTGCTGCAGGAGGTGATGCGCGATACCGGCAAAGTGCAGCAGCAGGCCGCGCAGGCACGCGACCACCTGGCCGCCGCACGGCTGGATGTGGAGCGCGCTGAACAACGCATCGCCGAGCTGGAACAGGAACTGCGCATGGCCGGCGACCTCGCGCGCATCGATCCGCTGACCCAGGCACTGAACCGCCGGGGCCTGGACGAACTGCTGCAGCGCGAGCTGGCGCGCGCCGAACGCAACAACACGCCGCTGGGCGTGGCGGTGATCGATCTGGATGACTTCCACCAGACCAACAACGCGCATGGTCACGCCGGCGGTGACGCGCTGCTGCAGCACATGGTGGCGGTGTGCAGGCTGCTGCTGCGCGCCACCGATGGCATCGCGCGGCTGGGCGGCGACGAGTTCGTGCTGGTGCTGCCGGAGACCCCCGGTGCGGACAGCATGGCCACCGTGCAGCGCCTGCAGCGCTCACTGGCGCATCGGGTACTGACCGTGCAGGACCGGCGCGTGCCGGTGCATTTCAGTGCCGGACTGGCGCAATGGCAGCCCGGCGATGACAGCGAGGCGCTGCTGCGACGGGCCGACGAGGCGCTGTACGCGGCCAAGCGGCAGGGCAAGAACCGCGTGCAGGCGGGCTGAAGCGCTCCGCCGGGCATGGCCCGGCGCTACCGCCGCCCGTCCGGCGACGCGGCTACTTCCCGCGCAGCTTCTGGATGCCGGTCACCGCCGCCAGCACGATGGCGCCAGCGACGATACCCACCACCATGTTGGCAACCGCGCCGATCAGCCAGCCCCACTGGCCCTGGCCACCGAGCGCCTGCACCGCGTGGTGCAGCGCCGGCACGTTGTGCACCAGAATGCCGCCGCCGACCAGAAACATGGCCACGGTGCCGGCGATCGACAGGAACTTCATCAACCACGGCGCCGATGCGACCAGGCCGCGTCCGAACGCTGCGACCGCTCCGCCCTTGCGCGAGAGGTACAGGCCCGCGTCGTCCAGCTTGACGATGCCGGCAACCAGTCCGTAGACGAACACCGTCATCGCCAATGCGACCACCACCAGGGTGAGCACCTGCTGGGAGAACGAGGCGGCGGCAACCACGCCCAGTGTCAGGACGATGATCTCGGCAGAGAGGATGAAGTCGGTACGGATCGCACCTTTCACCTTGTCCTTCTCCCACGCCACCATGTCCACCTGCGCATCGGCCAGCGCCCTGCGCCGCTCGGCCTGGTGCTCGGCGTCCTCGTCCGCCGAATGCAGGAAACGGTGCGCCAGCTTTTCCACCCCCTCGAAGCAAAGGAATGCGCCACCGATCATCATCAAGGGCACGATCAGCGGCACGTTCCAGCCACGACCATGCAGCCAGGCTTCCAGGGCGCTGATCGCCAGCGCGGCCGGAACCAGGATCACCTTGTTGAGCAGCGAGCCTTTGGCCACCGCCCAGACCACAGGCAGTTCACGGTTGGCAGAAACACCGGTTACCTGCTGCGCGTTCAGCGCCAGGTCGTCGCCAAGCACACCGGCCGTCTTCTTCGCGGCCACCTTGGTCAGGATCGAGACGTCATCGAGCAGCGTCGCGATATCGTCGAGCAGGGCAAACAGGCTGGCACCGGCCATGGGGGTTCCAGGAGGGAGGATGGACGGATTCTGACCGATCCAACGGCCCGGGAGGAAGTGGATTCACCGCGTGCCTACCCTGCCCCGGCCAGACTGGCGAGGTGATCCCGTTCCGCCGGGCATGGCCCGGCACTACCGGTCGTTGTCCACAAGGAGTGCCGTTTGAACAATCCGCCCACCGCCACTGGCAATCCACCGCTGGTAAAAGGCATGAGCCGACGCAGCCAGATCCTGCGCCTGCTGATGCGCTACCGTCATTCGGGGGTGTTCTCCGGCATGAACCTGGACGCAGCCGGCAGCCAGGCCGAGGTGCCGGCCGACGGCAATCCCGAGCAGTTCGTCAGTGACCTGGAAGCGCTGGGGCCGACGTTCGTCAAGCTGGGCCAGATGCTGTCCACACGTCCAGACATGGTGCCGGTGGAGTTCGCCACGGCACTGGAGCGCATGCAGGAGAAGGTGGCCGAGATTCCGGTCGAACGCATCCATGCCATCGTCGAGCAGGAGCTGGGGGCACCGGTGAGCAAGCTGTTCGCGGCCTTCGACCCCGAGCCGCTGGGCTGCGCCTCGATCGCCCAGGTCCATCGTGCGGTGATGCATGACGGCCGGCAGGTCGCGGTGAAGGTGCAGAAGCCGGAGGTCGCCGCGCAGCTGCGTTCGGACCTGGAAGCGTTGCGCAGCTTCGCTCTGGCCGCCGATCACCTGACCCAGGTCGGCCGCCGGGTCCGCCTGCGCGACTGGCTCAACGAGTTCGCCAAGACCCTGATGCAGGAGCTGGATTACCACGCCGAGGCCGAGAACCTGGCCCGCTTCGGCCGCCATCTGCGGCCCTTCCGGCGCCTGTGGGTCCCGCAGCCGATCTGGGATTACAGCAGCCAGCGCGTGCTGACCATGGAGCTGGCCACCGGCGTTCGCGTGGACGCGATACCCGGCGTACGCCGTACCGAGCAGTCGATGGACCCGCTGGCAGCCGCGCTGATCCGGGGCTACCTGGACCAGATCTTCGTGCATGGCGAGATCCACGCCGATCCCCATCCGGGCAACCTGCGGGTGATGCCCGATGGTCGCCTCGCCATCTTCGATCTGGGCATGGTCGCGCACATGCCACCGCGGCTGCGCGAGCGCCTGCTGAAGATCCTGTTCGCCGCCGTCGATGGCCGCGGCGAAGAAGTGGCGGACGATCTGATCAGCATCAGCACCCGGCTGGAAGCCTTCGACGAGGAGCGTTACCTGCGCGAGACCGGCCAGTTGATCGCGCGCTATGCCGCCAGCGGCAACTTCTCCGAGGGACGCGTGGTGCTGGACATGGTGCGCATCGCCACGGCCTGTGGATTGCGTACGCCGCCGGAACTGAGCCTGCTGGGCAAGGCGCTGCTGAACCTGGAGACGGTCTGCCGCCTGCTCGCGCCCGAACTGGACACGCGCCGCATCGTCGAGCGCCAGCTGCAGCATGTGATGCGCGCGCGCCTGAAGAAGTCGCTGTCGGCCGCCAACCTCGCCAGCGAGGCAATGGAGCTGCAGCAGCTGCTGCGCGATGGGCCGCGCAAGCTGTCGGACATCATGGCCCTGCTGGCCGAGAACCGCCTGCAGATGAAGGTGACCGGGCTGGAGGAATCACGGCTGATGGAGAACCTGCAGAAGATCGCCAACCGCGTGGCGGCGGGCATCATCAGCGCAGCGCTGATTCTCGCCGCATCGCTGATGATGAAGCTCGATACCGGCTGGCATGTGTTCGGTTACCCGGCGATCGCGCTGGTGCTGATGCTGATCGGCGTGGCGTTGGGGCTGGGCATCGTCACCAGCGCGCTGTTGTTCGATCGGCGCGCGCGGGCACGCGAGGAACGCGGCCATCGATGAGCGGAGTGCGTGGTGCGCGATATGTGCACCTGCGCCATACGTCCATCTCCGAAGTGCCGCATTCATGCGGTTCTTAATGCAATCCAACGCGCATTTTCACGCTCGTTTTACTTGATCGCGCTGTTACCGCACGCGGTCGATCAACAAACATTTCAGTCAGGTTCGTGCATGCACTATCGGGTCATCGGCCTGTCATGCACACATGCTAGCGGCAGCGCCGGTCGGATGGACACGCGTCGGTACGACGTCCATCGCACCACCCCGTTCACTGCCGAAGCCGCCTATGCTCTGGATCCTTCTGCTGTCGTTGTTGCTGCTGGTCTGGCTGTTCCTCGCTTCCGACAAATGGATGTGGTGGAAGGCCGGTTCGTTCTCGCTGCTGTTGCTGGCGCTCAGCACGTGGTGGCTGATCGACAAGCTCTCCGGTGACGGACTCAACGCCGCCACGCTGTACCACCTGGGTGCGGACATGGAGGGTGCCGGCGTCGCCGACTTCAAGGGCTACATCGCCGGCTTCATCGTGCTGGCCCTGGTTTCGCTGCTACCGCTGTTCGCCACGCGGGTCCGCCGCTGGCATCGGCCCGGACGGGGTGCGGCCTGGTTCGCCGGCTTCGCCGTCGCATGGGTGGTCACGCTCATGGTCAGTCCGCTGGCGCGCGACGGCCAGCGTCTTTACCAGCAGCTGCGACCGGTTGATTTCGCGCGCATCGCGCCGGAATACCAGGTGCCTACCCAGCCGTTGCAGCGGCCGCGCAACATCGTCTGGATCTACGGCGAAAGTCTTGAACGCACTTATCTGGACGAGAACGTGTTTCCCGGGTTGATGCCCAATCTCAATCGTCTGGCCGCCAGGTCGTTGGATGTGCGCGGCCTGGCATCGGCCGAAGGCAGTGGCTGGACCATCGCCGGGCTGGTGGCATCGATGTGCGGCGTGCCGCTGACCACCTCGCAGGGCGATGAGAACAGCATGGACCGGATGGGCAGCTTCCTGCCCAAGGCCGTGTGCCTGGGCGACTACCTGAAGCAGCAGGGCTACACCAACCATTATCTGGGCGGCGCCAACGGCCAGTTCGCCGGCAAGGGCCAGTTCCTGGCCAGCCACGGCTTCGACGAAGTACATGATCTGGCGTGGTTCAAGCAGCAGAAGAAGATCGGGCGCATTCACTACTCTGCTTGGGGCGTACACGATGACGTGCTGCTGGACACCGCCTACCAGCGCTTCGAGCAGCTCTCGCGCGCCGGCGCACCGTTCATGCTGACCACGCTGACCATGGATACGCACCATCCCGCAGGCCACCTGCCGGTGTCGTGCAAGGGCGAACGCTACCAGAGCCAGTACGGCAACATCGGCCTGCTCAACGCGCTCAAATGCACCGACCGCCTGATCTCGCAGCTGGTCCAGCGCATCCAGGCCAGTCCGTACGGCAAGGACACGCTGATCGTGATCGCCTCGGACCATCTGGCGATGCCCAACGATCTCAGTCACGTGCTGGCCAGGCAGAAGCGCGAGAACCTGCTGCTGTTCCTCGGTGATGGCGTGGCGCCGCGCCAGCTGGCGGCGGAGAACGGCTCGACGCTGGACTCCGGCGCCACCCTGCTGGGCCTGCTCGATCCGGGCCTGCGCACGATGGGCTTCGGCCGCTCGCTGCTGGACGAAACGCGTGCCCCCAGTGCCAGCGTCGCGGCGCGTCGCGATGGCGGCCGCGATTACCCGCAGTACCTGGCATTCGCCCGGTCGCTGTGGCTGGGCGAGCCGACCCGCGAACTGAGGATCGACAACGACGACCAGGTGGTGGTGGGCATGCAGCACGTGCAGCCGCCGGTCCTGCTGGAGTACGACAAGGACTGGAGCCTGAAGTCGGTGTATCTGGAGAACACGTCCCGCCAGTTCGACGATGCCGATCCGGACAACACCCTGGCCTATGTGGATCGCTGCACCGCATTCGAGGATGGGTCGGCCGACGGCGACTGGTGCGCCTTGCTGGTGAACCGCGACAACGGCATCAAGCTGTACCGCGACGACGACCTGCGTGGTGGCATCGCGGTGGACGCGCCGCTGGATGCGTTCCAGGGACCACGCCCGAGCGTGCGCCAGGCCCACATGATCACCCAGAAGGGCCGCCGCACCCGCGCCGGCCAGTACATGCTGCAGCTGGTGGCAAGCACGCGCCCGGATCGCGGTTTCTGGATCGAGGCCGTGTCATCGCAGCGCAAGGTGGTGCTGGCCCAGCAGTGGGTCCAGCCTGATGCCGACGGCAAGATCAATGTGTCCTTCGGACTGGATCATGAAGTGGACGATCTGGAGATCCGCGCCTGGTTGAATCACGCCGAGAAGCTGGCCGTGGATACCTTCGCGCTGGTGCCTTCGCGCAGCCGACCGCGGGGATAGGGTTTTCTGCAGGTGTGGGTAGGTGTCGACCTTGGTCGACACTTCTGCCAGATATCGAAATCAATCTGGGGTCAGATCCGTTTTCTGCGGAAGAAAACGGATCTGACCCCAAAAGCAATTCCAGCAGATCGCGGAAATCTGTCGAAGGCGGGGTGGGTCCGGTTGCGGGGGCGTGAGCCGCATGGATGCGGCGACCGAGCCTCCATGGATGGATTTACGGCGTCCCCCGCAACCGGACCCACCCCGCCATCCCACATGAAATCCGCTTCTGCTTCGGCTGTTGCAGTTGCAGTTGCAGTTGCTCCAGCCCGCAGCAGGTGCAGGGCTGCAAGCCCTGCAGACCAACACCCTGCTTACGAACGGCTGACGTGACGCTCATGCGCCATGCGCGAGGCTGTCCGCTGCTGTTCGAGTGGAGGTGGCAACCGTGCACTGGCAAAGCGCACAGGCATATGCATGGCCGCTGGGTCTGGCGGCACTGGTAGGCGGCATCGGCGCCTGGCTGATCCTGTGGATCTATCACCGGCTGAAAGGGCGTGATCGCCGGCGCGCGCGCATCGGTCGTGTGCTCGGTCTGCCAATGGCGACCGCATGGCCCTTGCTGCTGCTGATCCCGGCGCTGCAGGCCACGCCACTGCAGGAGCCTCTGCTGGGGCATCTGCAGCACGGGCTGCACATCGCGCTGACGGCCTGTTTCATCTGGCTGCTGGTGCGCGCGGTGGCCGCCGGCGAGCGTGCGATCCTGCGCAGTCATCCCATCGACGTCTCGGACAATCTGGAAGCCCGTCGCATCCAGACCCAGACGCGGGTGCTGAGCCGCGTGCTGATGGGCGGCATCATCGTGCTCGGTGCATCGCTGGTGCTGCTGACATTCCCGATGGTGCAGAAGATCGGCGCCGCCCTGCTGGCCTCGGCCGGTCTGATCGGGCTGGTCGCGGGCATCGCCGCCAAGCCGGTGTTCGGCAACCTCATCGCGGGCCTGCAGATCGCCGTGACCCAGCCGATCCGGCTGGATGATGTGGTGATCGTTGAAGGCGAGTGGGGGCGCGTGGAGGAGATCGGCAGCAGCTATGTGGTGGTACGCATCTGGGACGAGCGGCGGATGGTGGTGCCGCTGACCTGGTTCATCGAGAACCCCTTCCAGAACTGGACCCGGCGCAGCGCCGATCTGCTCGGCACGGCGTTCCTGTGGCTGGACTACCGCGCGCCGATCGCGGCGATCCGCAGTGAACTGGAGCGCATCTGCCGCGGCGAGGCGCTGTGGGATGGACGGGTCTGCGTGACCCAGGTGACCGAAACCAGCGAGCGGGCAATCCAGGTGCGCCTGCTGGTCAGTGCACGCAGCTCCGGCGATGCCTTCGATCTTCGCTGCCTGGTGCGCGAGCGCATGCTGGATTTCCTGGCGCGCGAGCATCCGCAATCACTGCCGCAGCTGCGCGCGCGGTTGCAGCGCGAGGATGAGCTGGACATGCCGCGCGCACCGCGTGCACGTACGGCAGATGTACGTTCACCCGGGGCGGAGGACGGCGAGGCCGCGATCGCGCCGGTGGAACCGGACCCCGACCGCTAGCGCCGGGACGTGCCCGGCGAGCGCAGCGGTACCCCCGGTCCGCCGGGCAGCCCGGGGCCGATCAAGGCTCGCCAGTGTCGATCAGGGTGTCGGTTTCGAAATGAGGCGGGCGACGCGCACGTGTGCGTTGCTCGTAGGCATAGGCCATTTCGATCAGCTTCGGCTCGCTCCAGGCTGTGCCCATGAACAGCAGGCCGACCGGCAGGCCGTTGATCTGTCCCATCGGCACGCTCAGGCTGGGGTAACCCGCGACCGCTGCCACGCTGTAGCTCTCACCCGGGAAATCGTCGCCTTCGCGGCGGATGGGCCAGGCTGTGCCGGTGGTCGGTGCAACCAGCGCATCCAGCTGGTAGGCAGCCAGGACGGCGTCGATGCCTTCCGGCCCGGCCAGGCGCCGCGCATCGCTGCGCGCACGGATGTAGGCAGGGTCGGCCAGTCCGGCAGTGGCGTTGGCCTCCAGCAGCAGTTCCTGGCCGAACAGGCCCAGTTCCTGCGGCGCCTGGGCCTGGTTGAAGGCGATGAGTTCGCCAAGACTGCGCAGGGGCGCGCGGTAGGTCTTGAAGTAGCGCTCCAGCCCGGCCTTGAACTCATGCAGCAGCACGACCCGCTCGGCTTCGGCCCAGGCACCCGGGTCGGGCAGTTCCACCGGCACCACCACCGCGCCCGCACGGCGCAGTTCGGCGGCGGCCTGATCGATCAGCGGTGCCATGCCACGGTACGTCAGCAGAGGGGTCTGCAGCAGGCCGATGCGTTTGCCGCGCAGGCCTTCGGGGTCCAGGCGCGCGGTGTAGTCGTAGACCGCGCGGCCGGGCATGGTGGCCGTGGCGGGGTCGGCATCGTCCCGGCCCGCGATCGCCGTCAGTACGGCCGCGGCGTCGGCGACGCTGCGCGTCATCGGCCCGGCGGTGTCCTGGCTGAAGGAGATCGGGATGATGCCTTCGCGGCTGACCAGGCCGACCGTCGGTTTCAGGCCGACGATGCCGTTGATCGCGGCCGGGCAGACGATGCTGCCGTCGGTCTCGGTGCCGATCGCCACACTGGCCAGATTGGCGGCCACCGCTACCGCGCTGCCGCTGCTGGAGCCACAGGGCGAATGGCTGAGACGGTACGGATTGCGGGTCTGGCCACCGCGCGCGCTCCAGCCCGACACCGAATCGTTGCCGCGGAAGTTGGCCCACTCGCTGAGATTGGTCTTGCCCAGCACGACCGCGCCGGCCTCGCGCAGGCGTCTTACCAGGTAGGCATCGGCGGGGCGGAAACCCTGCAGCGCGAGCGATCCGGCGCTGGTGGTCATGGGCGCGGCGTTGATGTTGTCCTTCAGCAGGACCGGAATGCCATGCAGCGGCCCGCGCAGATGGCCGTCCCGGCGCTCGCGATCGCGTTCACCGGCTTCTCGCAGGGCATCCGGGTTGAGTTCGATGACGGCACGCAGGCGCGGCCCGGCGCGATCCAGCGCAGCGATGCGCTGCAGGTAGGCGTGGGTCAGCGTGGTGCTGTCCAGTTCGCCGGCCACCATGCGCGCCTGCAGGTCGGCCAGGTCGGTCTCGGCGTAGGGGAAGGGCACGTTGCGGCTCGCGGGTTCGGCGGCGTGGGCGCTGGTCGTGGCCGGGCTGCAGCCAACAATGAACAACGCGGGCAGCGCGATGAGCAGGCAGGTCAGCAGAGGCGGCAAGGACGGGCGCATGGGGCGGCTTGGTCGGCTCCAATGCCCAGTGTAGCTGCTGCTCAGTGGTGGCGCTTGCGCAGGTCGCGGGCCAGGACGTAGACCACGAGCAGGTTGATCGCCAGGATCGTCCAGGAGGGCCAGCCGGGGTGGCGGACGATGGCGAAGACATCGAAGGGCAGATACAGCGCGGCGGTCAGGCAGCCCAGCCAGGAGGCCCAGGCCCTGGCCCGCCAGAGGCCCCAGGCTTCCACCAGGTGCAGCAGGCCGTAGCCGATCATCGCCGCCGCCGCCAGGTGCACGGCGTCGGGATTGATCATGTTCAGGAGGGAGGGCAGGGTGCCGTGATCCGGGTCCAGGCTGAAACGCCGGATCAGGGCATTGACCCCATCGCGGAGCGGCTGCGGACCGAGCACTTCAAGCCCGGTCGCAGCCAGCAACGCCAGCACCGCCTTGCTCGCTTCGAGCAGGGCGATGACGTGGAGGCCCGGATGCCGGTGTGGATCCGGGTTGTAGCCGCTCTGGCTCACGGTCCGGCTCAGCCGCCGCGCGAAGCCTTCTTGCGGTCGCTTTCGGTCAGGAACTTCTTGCGCAGGCGGATTTCCTTCGGAGTGATCTCGACCAGCTCGTCGTCCTCGATGAAGTCCAATGCCTGTTCCAGCGAGTACTTGATCGCCGGGGTCAGCTGGATCGCATCGTCCTTGCCCGAAGCGCGCATGTTGGTCAGCGGCTTGGTCTTGATGGCGTTGACGGTCAGGTCGTTGTCCTTGGAGTGGATGCCGACCAGCTGGCCTTCATACACATTGTCGCCTTCAGCAGCGAACAGCTTGCCGCGTTCCTGCAGCGGGCCCAGGGAGTAGGCCGGAGTCACGCCTGGGGCGTTGGCGATCATGACGCCGTTGATGCGCTTGGCGATTGCGCCCTGTTCCTTCGGACCGTAATGGTCGAACACGTGGAACAGCAGGCCCGAACCCTGGGTCAGGGTCTTGAATTCGTTCTGGAAGCCGATCAGGCCACGGGCCGGGATCGAGTATTCCAGGCGCACGCGGCCCTTGCCGTCCGGTTCCATGTTCTTCAGCTGGCCCTTGCGGGTGCCCAGCTTTTCCATCACGCCGCCCTGGTGCACTTCTTCCACGTCCACCACCAGCTGTTCGATCGGCTCCATCTGCTGGCCGTCGATTTCCTTGATGATCACTTCCGGACGCGACACGGCCAGTTCGTAGCCTTCACGACGCATGTTCTCGATCAGCACCGACAGGTGCAGTTCGCCACGGCCGGAGACCAGGAACTTGTCGGCGTCCTCCAGCTGTTCGACCTTCAGCGCCACGTTGTGGACCTTTTCACGGTCCAGGCGGTCCTTGATCTGGCGGCTGGTCAGGAACTTGCCACCGGACAGGTCCTTGTTGCCCGCGAACGGCGAGTTGTTGACCTGGAAGGTCATCGAGATGGTCGGCTCGTCCACGGTCAGCGCCGGCAGCGCTTCCGGGGTGTCCGGGTGGCAGAGGGTGTCGGAGATGGTCAGCTCCGGAATGCCCGAGATCGCCACGATGTCGCCGGCTTCAGCGGTGTCCTGCTCGATGCGCTCCAGGCCCAGGAAGCCCAGCACCTGCGCGACCTTGCCGTTGCGCTTCTTGCCTTCACGATCGATCACCGTGACCTGCATGTTCTTCTTCAGGGTGCCACGCTGGATGCGGCCGATGCCGATCACGCCCACGAAGTTGTTGTAGTCCAGCTGGCTGATGCGCATCTGGAAGGCACCTTCCGGATCCACTTCGGGCTTCGGCGCGTGCTTCATGATCGCTTCGTAGAGCGGGGTCATGTCGCCATCGCGGACGGTGTCTTCCAGGCCGGCATAGCCGTTCAGGGCCGACGCGTAGACGATCGGGAAGTCCAGCTGCTCGTTGGTCGCGCCGAGCTTGTCGAACAGATCGAACACCTGGTCGATCACCCAGTCCGGACGCGCGCCCGGACGGTCGATCTTGTTGACCACCACGATCGGCTTGAAGCCCATCGCGAAGGCCTTCTGGGTGACGAAGCGGGTCTGCGGCATCGGGCCGTCCATCGCGTCGACCAGGATCAGCACGGTGTCGACCATCGACAGCACGCGCTCGACCTCACCGCCGAAGTCGGCGTGGCCGGGGGTGTCGACGATGTTGATCCGGTTCTTGATGCCGGTCTTCTTGTCTTCCCAGGTGATGGCCGTGTTCTTGGCCAGGATGGTGATGCCGCGTTCCTTTTCCTGGTCGTTGCTGTCCATCACGCGCTCGGCGAGGACGGTACGCTCGGACAGGGTGCCGGACTGCTTCAGCAGCTGGTCGACCAGGGTGGTCTTGCCATGGTCGACGTGGGCGACGATGGCGATGTTGCGAAGATTTTCGATGGACATACGAAAGGGGGCCAGTCGGCGCCGGATTTGGAAAAAGAAGTCCAACATTATACGTCGAACTTGACGATTCGCGAAAAGCTGGATTCCGGCCCGCCCGGGAGCCCCATTCAGCTGGCCGTCGGGGCCCCGCCGGCGGCGACCCTCCAAAGCCTGAAGCGTCGCCCTGCGCCGATGGTCGAAGCCGCCGCCGCCACGTGCCGGGTGTAAACTAGGTGGCTAGACGCCTTTCCCTTTGCAACAAGGATCTTCATGTCCCTCATCGCCACTTTCGACACCACCCAGGGCCCGATCAAGGTCGAGCTGTTCGCTGACAAGGCGCCGCTGACCGTTGCCAACTTCGTGAACCTGGTCAAGCACGGCTTCTATGACGGCCTGATCTTCCACCGCGTGATCGCCGACTTCATGATCCAGGGCGGTTGCCCGCAGGGCCGTGGTACCGGTGGCCCGGGCTACAAGTTCGAAGACGAGAAGAACGGCGTGAAGCATGAGGTCGGCTCGCTGTCGATGGCCAATGCCGGCCCGAACACCAATGGCAGCCAGTTCTTCATCACCCACATCAAGACCGATTGGCTGGATGGCCGCCACACCGTGTTCGGCAAGGTTCTGGAAGGCCAGGCCATCGTCGATTCGGTCAAGCAGGGCGACGTGATCCATTCGATCACCCTGGAAGGCGACGTCGACGCCGCGCTGGCCGCACAGGCCGACCGCGTGGCCGAGTGGAACAAGATCCTCGCCGCCTGACCCCCTTCCGAGACGGCCACCCACGGGTGGCCGTTTCCCTGTTCTCCGCCGCCTGCCAGGCCCGCCGGGCCACGCCCGCGGCGTCCCATCAAACGCTTGCAAGCAAGAGGAAACCCCCATGAAAGCACCCGTTCGTGTTGCCGTGACCGGCGCCGCCGGCCAGATCGGTTATGCCCTGCTGTTCCGCATCGCCTCCGGCGAAATGCTGGGCAAGGACCAGCCGGTCATCCTGCAGCTGCTGGAGCTGCCGGTGGACAAGGCCCAGGCCGCCCTGAAGGGCGTGATGATGGAACTGGAAGACTGCGCCTTCCCGCTGCTGGCCGGCATGGTCGGCACCGACGACGCTGAAGTGGCGTTCAAGGATGCCGACATCGCCCTGCTGGTCGGCGCGCGTCCGCGCGGCCCGGGCATGGAGCGCAAGGACCTGCTGCTGGAAAACGCCAAGATCTTCACCGCGCAGGGCGCGGCGCTGAACAAGGTCGCCAGCCGTGACGTGAAGGTGCTGGTGGTCGGCAACCCGGCCAACACCAACGCCTACATCGCCATGAAGTCGGCACCGGACCTGAAGCCGGAAAACTTCACCGCCATGCTGCGCCTGGACCACAACCGTGCCCTGAGCCAGCTGTCGGCCAAGCTCGGCAAGCCGGTCGGTGGCATGGAAAAGCTGGTGGTGTGGGGCAACCACAGCCCGACCATGTACCCGGACTACCGTTTCGCCACCGCCGATGGTGCTTCGATCGCCGATGCGATCAACGACCAGGAATGGAATGCCAACACCTTCATTCCGACCGTCGGCAAGCGCGGCGCGGCGATCATCGAAGCCCGTGGCTCGTCCTCGGCGGCTTCGGCGGCCAATGCCGCGATCGACCACGTGCGTGACTGGGTGCTGGGCAGCAACGGCAAGTGGGTCACCATGGGCGTGCCGTCCGATGGTTCCTACGGCATCCCGGAAGGCGTGATCTTCGGCTTCGCCGTGACCACCGAGAACGGCAAGTACACCCTGGTCAAGGATCTGCCGATCGACGACTTCAGCCAGAAGTACATCGACAAGACCCTGGCCGAGCTGGAAGAAGAACGCGCCGGCGTTGCCCACCTGCTGGGCTGATGCCGCGGGTGCCGGTCTGGCCGGCACGCAGCTGACAGAAACGGGGAAGCTTCGGCTTCCCCGTTTTCATATGGAGTTCCGCAGAACCGCATGATCCACCTGCATTACATCGATGACGCGCTGCTGGTGGTGGAAAAGCCCGCTGGCCTGCTGTCCGTGCCTGGCCGTAGCGCGGAGAACCAGGACTGCGTGGTGGCCCGCCTGCAGGTGCTGTACCCGGACGCGCTGACCGTGCATCGGCTGGACCAGGTCACCTCCGGTCTGCTGCTGCATGCACGGGGCAAGACGACGCAGGCCGCGTTGTCGATGCAGTTCGAGCAGCGCAGGGTGGGCAAGTGCTACGAAGCCGTCGTGCAGGGTGTGATCGAAGGTGATGCCGGTGAAGTGGATCTGCCGCTGATCGTGGACTGGCCGAACCGGCCGAAACAGAAGGTCGACCATGAACACGGCAAGCCGGCGCTGACGCGCTGGCGCGTGCTGGCCCGCGATGTTGAAGCGCAGCGCACGCGCGTGGCGCTGGAGCCGGTGACCGGGCGCAGCCATCAGTTGCGCCTGCACATGGCCAGCCTGGGTCATCCGATCGTCGGCGATGTGCTGTATGGCGCCGCACCGGCGCAGCGCGTGCATCTGCATGCGCGCAGCCTGCACTTCACCCACCCGGTGACGGGCGACGCGCTGGCGTTCGAGTCCGCCACTCCGTTCTAAGCAGGGCAAGGGGGCGGCAGGGCTGCGCCCTGCACCTGCTACGAGCCAGGGCAACGTCAGATTCAACGTCAAAAGCGCGCTGTCCGTGGGGTGGCGGGGCGGTGTCGGAGTGCGGGGACGCCGCAAGTACGTCCCTGTAGGCTTGGCCGCGGCATCCATGCCGCGGACACCCCGCACTCCGACACCGCCCCACCTTCGGCAGAATGCCGCGATCTGATGGATTCACGCCACGTGTGGATGAAATCTGTCAGATATCGGAATAGATATTGGGTCGGATCGTTCCGACAGATCACAGAAAACTGTCGAAGGCGGGGTGGGTCCGGTGGCGGGAGTGTCCGCGGCATGGATGCCGCGGCCAAGCCCCCATGGACGGGTTTACGGCGTCTCCCGCCACCGGACCTACCCCGCCATCCCTCAGTAGTCCAGCTCTTGACGTTGACGTTGCCTCTGCAGGTGCAGGGCGGCAGCCCTGCATGGAAAACCCACCCCCTACCAAGGTAGGGCGGAACGCGCGGCAACGCGGCACTATGCTCGAACCCATGACTTCGTCTGGGAGGGCTGCGTCATGAACTACGAGGAAACCTACCGCCGCTCGATCGACGAGCCGGAGGCGTTCTGGGGCGAGGAAGCCAAGCGCATCCATTGGCACAAGCCGCCGCAACAGGTGCTCGACTACAGCAACCCGCCGTTCCGGCGCTGGTATGTGGGCGGCGAAACCAACCTCTGTTACAACGCGGTCGATCGCCATCTGGACACTCGGCCCGACCAGCTCGCGCTGGTAGCCATTTCCACCGAAACCAACAGCACCCGCGAGATCACCTACCGGCAGCTGTACCGAGAAGTGAACGACTTCGCTGCCGTGCTCCTGCGCCTGGGCGTCGGCCATGGCGACCGCGTGGTCATCTACATGCCGAACATGGCCGAAGCCGTGTTCGCGATGCTGGCCTGCGCGCGCATCGGGGCCGTGCACTCGGTGGTGTTCGGTGGTTTCGCCGCGCACAACCTTGCCCTGCGCATCGACGATGCCAGACCCAAGCTGCTGATCGCGGCCGATGCCGGCATGCGCGGAGGCAAGCTCATTCCCTACAAGCCGATGGTGGACGCCGCCTGTGCGGAAGCCGGGCATCCACCGCCGCACGTGCTGATCGTTTCGCGCGGGCTGGATCCGGCCGAGCCGCGCATCGAGGGCCGAGACGTCGAGTACGCGACGCTGCGCGCGGAAGTCGGTGCCGTCGATGTTCCGGTGCAGTGGCTGGAAGCGAGCGAGCCGAGCTATCTGCTGTATACCTCCGGCACCACCGGCAAGCCCAAGGGCGTGCAGCGTGATGTGGGCGGATACGCGGTGGCGATGGCACAGTCGATGGAGACCGTCTTCGACTGCAAGCCGGGGCAGGTGATGTTCTCCACCTCCGATGTCGGCTGGGCCGTAGGACATTCCTACAACGTGTATGGACCGCTGATCGGCGGTTGCACATCGCTGTTGTACGAAGGCCTGCCGACCCATCCGGATCCGGGCATCTGGTGGGCCCTGTGCGAGCAGTACAACGTGCGCACGATGTTCTCCTCTCCCACCGCGATCCGCGTGCTGAAGAAGCACGACGCGGATTTCATCCATCGCCACGACCTGCGCGCGTTGAAGTACCTGTTCCTGGCCGGCGAACCGCTGGATGAGCCGACCGCGCACTGGATCAATGAAGCGCTGGGCAAACCGATCATCGACAACTACTGGCAGACCGAAACCGGCTGGCCGGCCTTGACCCTGTTGCCGGGCCTGGAGATGAAGCCGGTGCGCTTTGGTTCGCCGGGTTTCCCCAACCTCGGCTACCGCATGAAGGTGATCGACGAGAACACCGGCGAAGAAGTCGCACCCGGGCAGAAGGGAGTCCTGGTGGTCACCCCGCCATTGCCGCCGGGCTGCATGAGCACGGTGTGGAACGACGACAGCCGCTTCCTGCAGAGCTACTTCAGCCATTTCAAGGAGCTGCTGTACAGCTCGCTGGACTGGGCGATCCGCGACGATGACGGCTACACCTTCATCCTCGGCCGTACCGACGATGTCATCAACGTCGCCGGGCATCGCCTGGGGACACGTGAGATCGAGGAAGCCATCTCCAGCCACCCGCGTGTGGCGGAGGCCGCGGTGATCGGCGTCAAGGATGAACTGAAGGGACAGGTGCCGCTGGTCTTCGTCACCCTCAAGCAGGGGCTGGGGGGCGAAGACCCTGCACCGGTGGTGGCGGAGATGATGGCAACGGTGACCACGTCGCTGGGGGCGGTTGCACGGCCGGCGCACGTGCACGTGGTCAATGCATTGCCGAAGACGCGCTCGGGCAAACTGCTGCGGCGCTCGCTGCAGGCGCTGGCCGAGCAGCGCGATCCCGGCGATCTGTCGACCCTGGATGACCCGGCCGCCCTGGAGGAGATCCGCCGCGCGCTGGGACGCTAGACCGGTCCTGTATTGCCGGGGCCGCGTGCAGCGGGCCGAGGCAAGGAATGCAGCGGTGCTGCACCGCAGCGTTCACCGTACCAGCGGTGCGTTAAGCTCGATGCCGGGGAGCGCGTCCGTCAGGGCGCGCAGGCATGCGCATCATGGAACGGGGGAGCTATGGCACTGCTGCACGCCAAGACGGCCGCTGGCCGCCAGGAAATCGAGGATCGTGCGCGGCGCCTGCCGGCCGCGCTGCGCTCGATCCTGCTGATGGTCGATGGTCGCCGCGATGACACCGAACTGCGCAGTCTGCTCGAAGGACTGCGGGCGCCACCCGATGCGCTGGAACAGCTGGCCGCGATGGAGCTGATCGAAGTGGTGGGGGGCAGCGCCGATGCGGTGCCGGTCGCTGGCCTCAGCAATGGCCGCGAACAGGACCCGGCGCTGTATCAGCAGCTGTACGAGGCGATGAGCGAAGCCGTGCGGCGCCACCTCGGGCTGAAGGGCTACTTCATGCAGTTGAAGATCGAGCGCTGCACCGATGCCTCGGCCCTGGAGCGCCTGTGCCCGGAACTGCTGGCGGCGGTAGGCAAGGCACGCAGCCCGGCACTGGCACAGCGCTGGTGGCAGGAAACGCAGGCATCGCTGGCAGCCGGCGATCGCGGAGTCGTGCAGGCCTGACGCAGCGCGTAGAGTGGATGGTTTTCTTCCCATCAGGAGCCTCTCGTGCAGGACGACCACGACGACACCGACACCCCGGGCTGGGACGCGATCAATGCGGCGTTGGCGCCGCTGTACGCGGGCCAGGAGCCCCTGCATTTCGGAACGGCATTGCCGTACACGCTGGGCGGCCAGGATCCCCTCGATGGCATCAGTGTCTACCGTGCGGAGGTGCCGGTACCGCACTGGCACTACATCACCTATGGCCTGTCCGAGCTGTACGCCAAGGAGAGCAGTGACGCCGAAGCAAGTGGCTACGGATTCGAGCTGACCTTCCGTCTGGCAGCAGGCGAGGGCGTGCACGCCGAACAGGCACCGCCGACATGGCCGATGAACCTGCTGCAGAACCTGGCGCGCTACGTGTTCGGCAGCGGCAACGTGTTCGAGGACGGCCACCACCTTGACGCAAACGGCCCGATTGCCCTCGAGTCCGACACCCGCCTGCGCCATCTGGCTTTCATCGCCGACCCGCAGTTGCCGGCGCGCGAGACGGCCAACGGCCGCCTGCAGTTCCTGCAGCTGGTCGGGCTGACGGATGGGGAAATGGCTGCAGTGAAACGCTGGTCGACCCGCGGGGTGCTGCACGTGCTGGAGCCGGCGATGCCCCTGTGGATCACCGATCTGCATCGGGGCGACCTGCTGGATGATCCGGCACTGGCGGCGCAGGTGCAGGCGGGCAGTGCGCGGGAGGGCTCCAGCACCGGCATGTTGTTCATTGAAACGCTGGACTGGCGACAGGTCTCGGGCGTGACCACGCTGGTGCTTGGCGCCGGCCAGGTGCCGAGCGTGCGCAAGCTGCTGCCGCTGCGCCTGCACCATGGCGCATCGCTGGTGCTGGTCAGCCGTGAGCGCCAATGGGAGTTCACCCCCGCTGCGGGCGGCGGCGCCAACGACGTCGATGCCGACAGCGCGCGCTGGGCATTGGATGCACAGGGGGTCCAGGCGTGGCAGGACGTGCGTGCCGAGCGCGGGATCTACCCGCTGGGCGGCCAGCTGCAGGTCGAGGTGGTGCCGACGCTGCTGCGTGACGCCAAGGGTGCCGTGATCCGCGAGATCGGTTGAACGGTGGACACGGGGCGCCGGCGATGCCCGGTGCGGGGCCGGGACGCCGGATCGGAGCCGCCTGCGCTGCCGGCGGCTCCGTGTGCGGTCAGGCCAGGCCTTCGGCCTTCAGTGCGGCCTGCACGCCGGCATC
The DNA here is from genome assembly GCF_056756445.1 of Stenotrophomonas sp. STEN225. Lineage (NCBI taxonomy): Bacteria > Pseudomonadati > Pseudomonadota > Gammaproteobacteria > Lysobacterales > Lysobacteraceae > Stenotrophomonas > Stenotrophomonas sp. STEN225. Next base: position 84,603 of record NZ_JBRRBV010000007.1, read on the forward strand.
GGCGTCCATGCGCGCCTTGTAGGCGGCCAGATGATCCAGCCCCGACAGGTCGACCTTGGCGCCGGCTGCCCAGCGCAGGGTGATGTAGAAGTACGGGTCGGCGAAGCTGCGGAAACCGGCCAGCCAGGGCTTGTCCGCCAGCTGCCGGTCGGCCGTCTCGAACAGGCCGCGCAGGCGCTTGCGGGCGGCCGCGCGGATCGCGTCGTACTGGCTCTCATCGCCGATGAACTTGCCCGGTGCGAACAGCGGCGAGAACGCCGGGTGCACATCGGAGTTGACGAAGGCCAGCCAGCGGGTGGCCTCGGCACGCTGGCGCGGGCTGCCGTCGCCGGCCAGGCCGGCCTGCGGGAAGCGGTCGGCGATGTAGCCCATGATGGCCGCGTTCTGCAGCAGGATGAAGTCGCCATCGACCAGCGCCGGAACCGAGCCGGCCGGGTTGATCTTGAGGAATTCCGGCCCCTTCAGGGTGTCCTTGTCGAGCAGTTCGACCTCGAACGGCTGGCCGGTCCACTGCAGGGCGATGTGGTCGGCGGTGGAGCAGGCACCGGGCTTGCTGTACAGCTTCATGGGAACTCCAGGCGGGGTGTGCGGGAATCGCCCACTATCCCAGAGCCTGCCGGCGCGCGGCAACGCTGCCGCCGGCAACAGTTCGTTACGACTGCCGGGGCTTGAGGTTCTGCACCTTATAGAAGGTGTGATCACCGATGGTGGCCACCTGGTAGGCATTGCGCCAGTTCGGGCTGGCGATGGCCAGGGCGGCGAAATGGCTGGCACCGGGGACGATCTCGCGGCGCTCGCCGGCCGGCAGCGCCCAGTTGCGCTCCGCATCGAAGGCCACGCTCATGGCCTCGCTCCAGGCCGCGTCGTTGCCCAGCTGGGTGCCGGGGGAGACGATGGTCGGGGCGAACTGCTTGCGTGCGGTCACCACCTGGCACATCGAGTCGCCCCACAGGCCGCTGTCGAGGCGGCGCAGTGCCACCTCGGCCACGGCCTGCTGGCCGCGCAGGGTCTGGTCGCGGGCTTCCAGGTATACGGTGGTGCTCAAACACAATGAATCAGCCGCCGGCTGGGGCAGCAACTGCGACAGCCAGAGAATCCAGGCCAGTTTCATATAACTCCTTGCTCCGTATGGGCCGCACCACGGGGTTCCGGCCGAAGAGAGGGCAGGAGGCGGGGTACGACTTGGCGTCATGGGGAGGCGGCCATCGGGGCCGCCCCGTGGGCAGCCCGGGAAAAGAGGATCGATGAACGATCCGGGAGGGCCGCACCGGCTCACCGGAAACTGGGTGGTGAGCGGAAAGTTGGCGCAAGGTAGGGGGGGCTGGCCGAACGCATCATGAATCGCCCGGCTTGACATTCAGCTTTGAGGTGGGTGACGGAAATCACAGTCCCGCCGCCCATTCAGGTCTGGATCAAAGGGCGGCCGCCACCCGGCTGCCCTGATCGATGGCGCGTTTGGCGTCCAGTTCGGCGGCCACATCGGCACCGCCGATCAGCTGTGCGCTGATGCCCGCCGCCTGCAGTTCGGCCTGCAGCGCGCGGTTCGGTTCCTGCCCTGCACAGATCACCACATGATCCACCGGCAGCAGCTGTTCGCTGCCTTCCACGCGGATGCGCAGCCCCTGGTCGTCCACGCCGAGATACTCGACGCCGCCCAGCATCCGCACGCCCTTGGCCTTCAGCGTGGCGCGATGGATCCAACCGGTGGTCTTGCCCAGGCGCGCACCCGGCTTGCCGGGGCTGCGCTGCAGCAGCCACAGCCGGCGTGGCGAAGCGTCCACCTGCGGGCGGGCCAGCGAGCCGCGGGCCTCGAAGGTGGCGTCCACCCCCCATTCGGCCATCCAGCGCTGCGGGTCCAGCGACGGCGATGGGCCCTCGTGGCTGAGGAATTCCCCGACATCGAAGCCGATGCCGCCGGCACCGATGATGGCCGCGCTGGCGCCCACCTCGACCCGGCCCTGCAGCACGTCCAGGTAGCTGACGACCTTGGCGTGGTCCGCGCCGGGGAAGTCGACCCGGCGCGGCGTGATGCCGGTCGCCAGCACGACCTCGTCGAAGCCGGCCAGACAGGTCGCGTCTGCCCGGGTACCCAGGCGCAGCTGCACGCCCGTGTCCTGCAGCTTGTGGCGGAAATAGCGCAGCGTCTCGTGGAACTCTTCCTTGCCCGGGATGCGCTTGGCCACATTGAACTGGCCACCGATCTCGTCGCTGGCGTCGAACAGGGTGACCTGGTGACCGCGCTCGGCGGCCACCGTGGCGCAGGCCAGGCCGGCCGGGCCCGCGCCCACCACCGCCACCCGCTTCGGTGTGGACGTCGGGCGGTAGACCAGTTCGGTTTCGTGCGCGGCCCGCGGATTGACCAGGCAACTGGCCAGCTTGTTCTCGAAGACGTGATCCAGGCATGCCTGGTTGCAGGCGATGCACGTGTTGATCGTGTCGGCCCGGCCGGCGCGCGCCTTGTTCGGCCATTGCGGGTCGGCCAGCAGCGGGCGCGCAAGCGACACCATGTCCGCACCGCCGTCGGCGAGAATGCGCTCGGCAACCTCGGGCATGTTGATGCGGTTGGTCGCCACCAGCGGCACCGCCACATGCGGCTTCAGCTTGGCGGTGACCCCGGCGAAGGCGGCGCGGGGCACCGAGGTGGCGATGGTGGGAATGCGCGCCTCGTGCCAGCCGATGCCGGAATTGATGATCGTCGCGCCCGCGGCCTCGATGGCCTGCGCCTGCTGCACGATTTCCTCCCAGTTGCTGCCGTCCTCAACCAGATCCACCAGTGACAGCCGGTAGATGATGATGAAATCCGGGCCGCAGGCTTCGCGGATGCGGCGCACGATCTCCACCGCGAAGCGCATGCGCTGGGAGGCATCACCGCCCCAGCGGTCCGTGCGCGTGTTGGTGCGGGGGGCGATGAACTCGTTGATGAGGTATCCCTCCGAGCCCATCACTTCGACACCGTCGTAGCCGGCTTCGCGTGCCAGCCTGGCGCTGCGCGCGTAATCGGCGATGTGCCGTTCGACGCGGCTGGCCGACAGTGCGCGCGGGGTGAACGGATTGATCGGCGCCTTGAGCTTCGAGGGCGCCACCGACAGGGGGTGGTAGGCATAGCGGCCGGCGTGCAGCAGCTGCAGACAGATCTTCGCGCCATGCTGGTGGGCGGCGGCCGTCAGTTGCCGGTGCGGACGCACTTCCCAAGGCCAGGACAGCTTGCCGCCGAAGGGTTTGAGCCAGCCGACCACGTTGGGGGCGAAGCCGCCGGTGACGATCAGGCCGACGCCGCCTTCGGCGCGCTCGGCGAAGTAGGCGGCCAAGCGCGGGAAATCGCGCGCGCGATCTTCCAGCCCGGTATGCATCGAACCCATCAGCACCCGGTTGCGCAGCTGGGTGAAGCCCAGATCGAGCGGGGCGAACAGGTGGGGATAGGCGCTTTCGTTGGCTGGCGACATGGTCGATACGCTTGCGTACGGAAGCGCGAAGCGTGCCGCGAAACGGCGGTCGGGGCAAGGGGCGGGCGAATTGGTAGCGCCGGGCCATGCCCGGCGATGCGGCTACCCGTGGCCGCGCTGCGCGCTCGCCGGGCGTGGCCCGGCGCCATCCGCCGGCAGGGGCCGGCCGATGCCGAACCAGCCCAGCGTCACCCCGCACAGCGGGCCGATCAGCAGCGCAAAGGCCAGGGTGCCGACGCCCACGTTGCCTCCCAGCCACCAGCCCAGCAGCAGGACGCTGCCTTCGATCAGGCTGCGCACCTTCCAGATCGGCCAGCCGGTGCGGGCATGCAGGCCGGTCATCAGCCCGTCGCGCGGGCCGGGGCCGAGCCGCGCGCCGATGTACAGGCCGGTGGCCAGTGCCACCAGCAGCATGCCGGCACCGAACATCGCCACCTGCCAGACCAGGCCGACAGCCGGCGGCAACAGCCACAGGCCAAACTGCGCGGACGGACCGATCAGCAGCACGTTGAGCACGGTGCCGACGCCCGGCTTCTGCCGCAGGGGCCACCACAGCAGCAGGACCAGCGCGCCGATCACGTTCGTGGCCAGGCCGAAGGACAGCGGGGTCTGCGCCGCGACGCCCTGTGACAGCACGTCCCAGGGCGCGACACCGATCGCGGCACGGATCATCAGCGAGGCGCCGAAGCCGTACAGGAACAGGCCGACGATCAGTTGCAGCAGGCGCAGGGGCAGGGCAGTGGGCATGGGAGCGCTCGGGGGGAGGGAATCTGTCTCCACCGTAATCCCGAATCGCCCGCTTCCATAGATACAGATCCGGGTGAATCCCGCGCCACAGCGCGCGCGTCAGTCGTCCCAGCCTGCCAGTGCCAGCTTGCCCAGCGTGCGGCCGCTGGCCAGCCGCTCATGCGCCGCCTGCAGGTTGGCGGCATTGATCGTGCCGAGTGTCTCGCTGAGCGTGCCACGCAGCTGGCCTGCATCGATCATGCTCGCGGCGCGGCTCAGGATGCGGTGCTGCTCGATGCGGTCGGCGGTATGGAAGCGCGATCGCGCGAACATGAATTCCCAGTGGATGCCGATGCATTTGGCCTTGTACGGGTCGCCGATGCGCAGCGCGCCACGGGGTTCGACGATCAGCCCGACGTGCCCCTGCGGCGCCAGCAGCTGGCCCAGTTCATCCCAGTAGTGATCGGTGTCGGCCAGGTTGAGCGCGATCTGCACGGCGCTGACGCCCAGTGCCTGCAGCTGCGGCTGCAATGGCTGGCGATGGTCGATCACGTGATGGGCGCCCATCTGCCGGCACCAGTCGGCCGACTGCTCGCGGGAGGCGGTGGCAATGACCGTGAAGCCGGCATGGCGGGCCAGCTGGATGGCCATCGAGCCGACGCCGCCGGCGCCGCCGATCACCAGCAGGTGCTGCCCGGCGTGGCGGCGGTCATCCAGATGCAGCGGCATGCGCTCGAACAGCAGCTCCCATGCGGTCAGCGTGGTCAGCGGCAGCGCCGCTGCCTCGGCGAAATCCAGCGTGGTGGGCTTGCGTGCGACCAGCCGCTCATCCACCAGCTGATACTGGGCATTGCAGCCGGAGCGGGTGACATCGCCGGCGTAGTAGACCTCGTCGCCGGAGGCGAACAGGCGGGCGTCCTCGCCGATGGCCTCGACCACGCCCGCCGCATCCCAGCCGAGCACCCGCGGCGTGTCCAGCGTGGCCGGATCGGTGGCGGCACGCTGCTTGCCGTCGACCGGATTGATCGAAACCGCCTGCACGCGGACCAGCAGATCGCGGCCGGCTGGCGGCAGCGGCGGCGGCAGCCGGAGATCCTGCAGGGCGGGGGCGGATTCACGACTCAGGGCGACGGCTTTCATCTCGGCTCCGGCTCGGTTTCCCTTTTCATCATAAGGTTCCTCACGTTTCCGGGGGCGCGCTGAATCTCCTTCGCCGCGCGTTCCGCAGAATGTCGCCTGCGTTGCCTAAACACCGTCAAACCCTTATGGGGTGAGGGTCTTGCGGATTTTCATCATCCTGTATAGGGTTTCAACGTCGGACCGGTGGCCGGTCGGGCGCAACACTTCACATGTTACGGGACTGTTAACATGGCCTTCACCCGCCTGAGCATAATGTTCGCGGCGGTGGCGTGCTGAATCGGCTGTCTGAACATCGACGCAGTAGTGCTGGCCCATGCCTCTACCGGTTTCATACCCCCGAAATAGGAGCTGTACTCAATGAACAAGAAGATCCTTACTGCCGCGCTGCTGGGTGGTCTGGCTTTCGCCCAGGCTGCTTCTGCGCAGGAGTTCGATGACCGCTGGTACCTGACCGGTTCGGCCGGCTTCAACTTCCAGGACAGCGACCGTCTGACCAACGACGCTCCGTTCGTGACCCTGGGCCTGGGTAAGTTCATCAGCCCGAACTGGTCGCTGGACGGTGAGCTGAACTACCAGAACCCGAACTTCGACAGCAATCAGGACCTGAACTGGTCGCAGTACGGCATCTCGCTGGACCTGCGTCGCCACTTCATCAAGGAAGGCCGCGGCTGGAACCCGTACATCGTCGGTGGCCTGGGCTACCAGAAGTCGGAAGAAGAGTACCCGGCCAACAGCCTGAATGGTCCGCGTGAGCGCAAGGACGGCAACGTTGCCGCCAAGCTCGGCGTCGGCCTGCAGACCACCTTCGACAAGCGCGTTGCTGTCCGCGCCGAAGTGGCCTACCGCGCTGACTTCGACGACAAGAGCTACCACGCTGCCAGCGAAGACTGGTTCGGCGACGTGCTGGCTTCGGTCGGCGTCGTGATCCCGCTGGGCCCGGCTCCGGTCGCGGCTGCTCCGGCTCCGGCTCCGGTTGCCCCGAGCTGCGCCGACCTGGATGACGACGGTGACGGCGTCAACAACTGCGATGACAAGTGCCCGAACTCGCAGCCGGGTCAGACCATCGGTCCGGACGGTTGCCCGGTGCCGGTCTCGATCGACCTGAAGGGCGTGAACTTCGACTTCGACAAGTCGAACCTGCGTCCGGACGCCGTGGCCATCCTGAGCGAAGCCACCGAGATCCTGAAGCGTTACCCGGATCTGCGCGTTGAAGTCGCCGGTCACACCGACTCGAAGGGTACCGACGCTTACAACCAGAAGCTGTCGGAGCGCCGCGCCACCGCGGTGTACAACTACCTGACCAAGAACGGCGTGGACGCTTCGCGTCTGGTCGGCCCGATCGGCTACGGCGAGAGCCGTCCGATTGCTCCGAACACCAACCCGGATGGTTCGGACAATCCGGAGGGTCGCGCCAAGAACCGTCGTACCGAGCTGAACGTCCAGAACTAAGTTCTGACGTTTCGCCCGCAAGACACAGCAGGACCCGGCTTCGGCCGGGTCTTGTTGTTTCTGCGGCGGGAAAAGCCGGAACGGGCCTCGATGGACCGACCGTTTGTCGGCTTTTTGTCCAAAAAACCAATGAGTTGGCGCATTCATTGAAAGTGGCGCTTGAAAGCTGTCGCCGCATTGCTACACTCGCCGCGTCACCTTCCTTCCGTGGATGCCTCTCATGCTGCGCTCTGCATCGGCCGCCGTCCTGGCGCTGGCCCTGGTTCCTGCCGCTCACGCTGCGGTCGATTGCTCGGTCAATACCAGCGCTTCGCCGCTGCCGCTGCCGGCCACGACCATCGCGCCGGTGGCCGACGAGCTGTACATCCGTGGCAACCAGCTGGGCATGCCGGCCGGTGTGCTGAGCAGCAGCTACGATCCTTCGCAGTCGCTGGACCAGGTGCTGCAGCGCCTGCGCATCGACGGCTGCCAGAACATCGCCAAGGCGATTCCGAGCGCGCCGGCGGTGAAGCCGAACGATCCGGCGGCGTACAAGCCGCAGACCGAATTCGACAATACGCCGTGGCGCTTCGACATGAGCCAGAACGGCAAGCGCATGACCGCCGAGGAATTCGATGCCTGGATGAAGGCGCGTGGCGTCCGCGTGGTCAAGGCGCGCCCGGCACCGGTGGCCACCCCGGCCGCGGCCGAAGTACCGGCTGAGACCAAGCCGGTCGATAAGAAGTAACCGTTGCGGGGAGCAGAGGCTTGCGTACGCGCCGCCCACCTGCCGCCCCCGCCGCCCGCTCCCACGTCCTGCGTGGGCGCGCGGATCCGGATGCATCCACGGGTGTGCGCCATGGCCTGGCGCGTGTGCTCTCCAAGGCCGGCGTGTGCTCGCGCAGCGAAGCCGCGCGCTGGATCGCCGAGGGCCGCGTGCGCGTCTCCGGCCGTATCGTCCGTGACCCGGAGTTTCCGATCGGCAGCCCGGCACCTCCCATCGAGGTCGATGGCCTGCCGCTGGCGCCGCCGCAGCGGCTTTACCTGATGCTCAACAAGCCGCGCGGGGTGGTGACCACCGCGCAGGACGAGCGCGGCCGTGAGACCGTATACCGCTGCTTCGACGGCGCCGGCCTGCCCTGGATCGCGCCGGTCGGCCGGCTGGACAAGGCCAGTGAGGGCCTGTTGCTGTTCAGCAACGATCCGCAGTGGGCGGCGCGCCTGACCGATCCGCAGACCGGGCCGGACAAGACCTACCACGTGCAGATCGATCGCCTGCCCGATGCGGCCACGCTGGCGGCGCTGCAGGCCGGGGTGGACGACGAGGGTGAATTCCTGGCCGCCCGGGCCGTGCGCGTGCTGCGCAGCGGTGACAAGACCGCGTGGCTGGAGGTGGTCCTCGACGAGGGCCGCAACCGCCACATCCGCCGCCTGCTGGCGGCCTTCGACCTGCAGGTGCTGCGCCTGGTCCGGGTCGCGATCGGCGACCTGGCGCTCGACGATCTCGGCAAGGGCCAGTGGCGGATGCTGGAGGTCAATGACCAGCAGCGGCTGGGGGCCGCTGCACCGGGCTGAGCGTCATGCCCGCGGCCGGCGGATGCCGGTCACCGTTCCAGGCGTAGGGGGCGCCTGGTCGTCGAAATCCCGAACGGAGCCTGCCCATGTACCACTCGTCCCTCAACCGAACCCTGCGCTGTGCCGGCCTGCTGCTGCCGATCGTGCTGCTGGCCGCCTGCGGTGGCCACAAGAAAATGGCCAAGACGGAAACGCCTGCCGAAACCCCGGTGGTGGAAGTGAAAACCCCGGAACTGGATGGTCGCGGCAGTTACCGCTTCCTGATGAGCGACGGCGACAGGAAGATGACCGCCGACGAGTTCGATGCATGGATGAAGGCCAATGGCATCCGCGTCGCCCGTGGCAATGCCCAGGACGCTGCCGCCAAGCCGGTCGTGGTGGCCAGCAAGGATGAGCCGAAGGACAAGAAGAAAAAGAAATGACGCGCATTGCGCGTCATTCCGGTAGCGCCGGGCCGTGCCCGGCGAGCGCATGGCGCGGCTGTCGGGAAACCGCCGGGCATGGCCCGGCGCTGCCCCTCGGGGCGATCAACCCTTGATCACGCCCAGCTCGACGCCGATGCGGGAGAAGGCGTCGATCGCGCGGTCCAGCTGCTCGCGGCTGTGCGCGGCGCTGATCTGGGTGCGGATACGTGCCTGTCCCTTGGGCACCACCGGGAAGAAGAAGCCGATCGCATAGATGCCTTCCTCTAGCAGGCGCTCGGCGAACTTCTGCGCCAACGGTGCGTCGTACAGCATCACCGGGCTGATCGGATGCACGCCCGGCTTCACGTCGAAGCCGGCGGCGGTCATCTTCCCGCGGAAGTACGCGGTGTTTTCGGCCAACAGGTCGCGCAGGTCGTCGGCGGCAGCCAGCATCTCGAAGGCCTTGATGCCGGCGGCGACCACATGCGGCGGCAGCGAGTTGGAGAACAGGTACGGGCGCGAGCGCTGGCGCAGCAGTTCGATCACTTCGGCGCTGGCGCAGGTGAAGCCGCCCAGTGCGCCCCCCATGGCCTTGCCGAGAGTGCCGGTGATGATGTCGATCTTTTCCAGCACACCCTTCACTTCGGCCGAGCCACGACCGGTGGCGCCCAGGAAACCCGTGGCATGGCATTCGTCGATGTGCACCAGCGCGTTGTACTTCTTCGCGAGCGCGGTGATCTCGTCCAGCGGGGCAATGAAGCCGTCCATCGAGAACACGCCGTCGGTGGTGATCAGCTTGGTCCTGCAACCGGCGGCGTCGGCGGCCTGCAGCTGCGCTTCCAGGTCGGCCATGTCGCAGTTGGCGTAGCGGAAGCGCTTGGCCTTGCACAGGCGCACACCGTCGATGATCGATGCGTGGTTCAGTGCGTCCGAGATGATCGCATCGTTCTCGCCGAGCAGCGGCTCGAACAGGCCGCCGTTGGCATCGAAACAGGCCGCATACAGGATGGTGTCCTGCTTGCCGAAGAAATCGGCGATCTGTTTCTCAAGCTGCTTGTGCAGGTCCTGGGTGCCGCAGATGAAGCGCACCGAGGCCATGCCGAAGCCGTGGGTATCCAGAGCATCCTTGGCGGCCTGGATCAGGTCGGGATGATCGGCCAGGCCCAGGTAGTTGTTGGCGCAGAAGTTCAGCACCTTGCGGCCATCGGCCAGCGTGATCTCGGCCGATTGCGGACTGGTGATGATCCGCTCGGACTTGAACAGGCCCTGGGCGCGGATGGCGTCCAGTTCCTCGGCATAGTGGCGGGTCAGGGCGGAGGAGGCGTCGGTCATGGCGTGGGCACGGCTCAGCACGGGAAACCGACGATTCTACCGGGCATCGATGGCTGCCGAGCGGCGGCAGGCAGGCACCGCCATGGCCGGCACATGTTGCAATGCAATAGCAAACGGGTTAAAAAATCGTGAACCGGCCCGTTCTGGCTCCGGTTTCCCGCAACTGCCCTGCACGCCACCGCCCCCCACCGGAGACGACCATGAAGCACGCTCGTGCCTGCCTCGCCCTTGCCGCCGCCCTGACCTTGGCCCCGTTTGCCGCCAGCGCCCAGGACAGCGAATCGCCGTACAGCTGGAACGTTACCGCCGTGTCGGATTACCTGTTCCGTGGTGTGTCGCAGACCGATGAGGATCCCACCCTGCAGGCCGGTTTCACCTATACCAGCCCGGTTGGCCTGTATGCCGGTGTCTGGGGATCGGGCGTGGACTTCGGCCCGGGCGACCCGAGCGTCGAAGTGGATTACCAGATCGGCTACGGCGTCGACGCCACCGAGCGCGTGAACTTCGATGTGCTGCTGAACCGCTACACCTACCCCGGCGCCAGCGAGCTGAACTACAACGAGCTGATCACCACCACCACGCTGGATGACACCTACAAGCTGACGGTGGCCTACAGCAACGACGTGTGGAACAGCAGCACCGATGGCTGGTATTACGCGCTGGGCGGCGAGTGGGGCCTGCCGCAGGATTTCACGCTGAGCGCCAGCGTCGGGCGCAGCACCTTCGAAAAGGGTATTGCCAAGGATTACACCGACTGGAACGTAGGCGTGGCCCGTACCTGGGGTCTGTTCACCCTCGGCCTGGGCTACTACGGCACCGACGGCAACGGCCGCGACAACAGCGGCAAGCTGGCCGACAACCGGGTGGTGTTCACGGTGGCGGTAGGCCAGTAAGCGGCGCATGACATCAAACGAAAAAGGCACCCCTGGAGGTGCCTTTTTCGTGTCTGGCGTCGGGCACTCTGTGGGCCGGCCAACGGCCGGGGACAAAGTGAGATGCGGGGGAATCAGGCAGTCGCACCGGAGGCGCGAGTGATCAATTCCAGCTCAGTACCACCTTGCCGGCCTTGCCTTCTTCCATCAGGTCGAAGCCCTTCTGGAAGTCGTCGATCGGCAGCTGGTGGGTCATCACCTTGCCGAGCGGGAAACCGGACAGCACCAGCTGCGTCATCTTGTACCAGGTCTCGTACATCTTGCGGCCGTAGATGCCCTGCACGGTCAGGCCCTTGAAGATGATCTTGTCCCAGTCGCAGCCGGCACCCTTGGGCATGATGCCGAGCATGGCGATCTTGCCGCCGTGGTACATGCAGTCGAGCATGTCGTTGAAGGCGCGCGGATTGCCGCTCATTTCCAGGCCCACGTCGAAGCCCTCCATGTGCAGTTCCTTCATCACGTCCTTCAGCGAGGTGTTGGTGACATTGACCACGCGCGTCGCGCCCATGTCGGCGGCCAGCTTCAGGCGGAAGTCGTTGACGTCGGTCACCACCACGTTGCGCGCACCGATGTGCTTGCAGATGCCCGCGGCGATGATGCCGATCGGGCCGGCGCCGGTGATCAGCACGTCCTCGCCGATCACGTCGAACTCCAGCGCGCAGTGCGCGGCGTTGCCGTACGGGTCGAAGAAGGCCGCCAGTTCGGACGGAATCTGGTCGGGGATCGGCCACAGGTTGCTGGCGGGCATCACCATGTACTCGGCGAAGGCGCCATTGACGTTCACGCCGATGCCGACGGTGTTCGGGCACAGGTGCGGGCGGCCGCCACGGCAGTTGCGGCAGTGGCCGCAGACGATGTGGCCTTCGGCCGAGACGCGCTGGCCAACCTCATAGCCGGTCACCGCCGAGCCAAGCGCGGCGATGCGACCGACGAATTCGTGGCCGATGGTCAGGCCCGGCTTGATGGTGCGCTGGCTCCACTCGTCCCACAGGTAGATGTGCAGGTCGGTACCGCAGATGGCGGTCTTTTCCAGCTTGATCAGGACCTCGTTCGGGCCCGGGGTCGGCACCGGGACCTCTTCGAGCCAGATGCCCTTGGCCGCTTCGCGCTTGACCAGGGCCTTCATCGTTTGCTGCGCCATCGGGGTGGAACTCATCAGGGGGAAAGCGCGGATTATAGAGGTCTGCGCGGAATTCCAATGTTGCGCTGCGGGCGCGCTGGCGGAACGAAAGGCGTGCGCCGGCGGGCGTTTCGAACGTGACCGGCGTGCTCGCCGGGCATGGCCCGGCGCTGCCGGGAAATCGGGCGGCTCTCGCTCGCGTGGCATGGTCCCGCGCCATCGGGAAATCGTGCGGGTAGCGCTGGGCCATGCCCGGCGGTCCAGGGGCCATGACTTCCGGGGTTCGGGACAGGGCAGGGGGGCGGGCTACAATCGAAGGTTCCACTACCAGGGGCCGCTCCATGCGCTCGAACCTGCTTGCATTCTCCGTCGTCGCCAGCCTTGGGCTGGTCCAGGTCGCCCATGCCGCCGAAGGCATGTGGGTACCGCAGCAGCTGCCGGAGATCGCCGGCCCGCTGCAGAAGGCCGGCCTGAAACTGTCGCCGGAACAGCTGTCCGACCTGACCGGCGACCCGATGGGCGCGGTGGTGGCGCTGGGCGGCTGCACCGCCAGCTTCGTCTCCCCGCAGGGCCTGGTGGTCACCAACCACCATTGTGCCTACGGCGCGATCCAGCTCAACTCCACCGCCGAGAAGAACCTGATCAAGGACGGTTTCAACGCGCCGACCCTGAAGGACGAACTCAGCGCCGGTCCCAACGCCCGCGTGTTCGTGCTGGACCGGATCACCGACGTCACCGACCAGGCCAAGGCCGCCATCGCCGCCGCCGGCAAGGACCCGCTGGCCCGCACCCGTGCGCTGGAAGCGTTCGACAAGGCCCAGACCGCCGCCTGTGAAGCCGACGCCGGTTTCCGCTGCCGTCTGTACAGCTTCTCCGGCGGCAATACCTACCGCCTGTTCCGCAACATGGAAATCAAGGACGTGCGCCTGGTCTATGCGCCCCCGGGCAGCGTCGGCAAGTTCGGCGGCGACGTCGACAACTGGATGTGGCCGCGCCACACCGGCGACTTCTCGTTCTATCGCGCCTACGTGGGCAAGGATGGCAAGCCGGCCGCGTTCTCGGCCGACAATGTGCCGTACCAGCCGAAGCACTTCCTGAAGTTCGCCGACCAGCCGCTGGGCGCGGACGACTTCGTGATGGTGGCCGGCTACCCGGGCCGCACCAACCGCTATGCGCTGGCCGGCGAATTCAATGAAACCGCCGAGTTCACCTACCCGACCATCGCCCGCCATTACAACGAAGTGCTGGCGCTGATCGACAAGGCCGGCAAGGCCGACGCCGACGTCAAGGTCAAGTACGCCAACACGGCGGCCAGCATGAACAACGTGGCCAAGAACTACGTCGGCCAGCTGGAAGGCTTCAAGCGCATCGACGCGGCCGGGCAGAAGCGGGCCGAAGAGGCCGCCGTGCTGGCCTGGCTGAAGCAGCAGGGCGCAGCCGGCAAGCCGGCCCTGGCCGCACACGCCCAGTTGCTCAAGCACCTGGATACCAGCAAGAGTACCCGCGAGCGCGATCTGTTCGTCGGCCAGTTCAACAACACCTCGGCCGTGGGCGCCGCGCTGTCGCTGTACCGTCTGTCGATCGAACGCGCCAAGCCGGACGCCGAGCGTGAAGCCGGTTATCAGGAGCGCGACCTGCCGACCCTGGAAGGCAATCTGCGCCAGATGGACCGTCGCTACGTTGCCGGCATGGACCAGCAGCTGCAGCAGTACTGGCTGGACCAGTACGTCGCGCTGCCGGCGGCACAGCGCAACAACGAGGTTCTCAACCAGTGGCTGGGCGGCAGCGATGCCGGGGCCGTCAACGGCCTGGTGAAGAAGCTGGCCGGCACCGGGCTGGGCAGCCTCGATGAACGCCTGAAGTGGTTCAAGGCCGACCGTGCCGCCTTCGAGGCCAGCACCGATCCGGCCATCCAGTACGCCGTGGCCGTGATGCCGGCCCTGCTGAAGCAGGAAGAACAGAGGAAGATCCGCGAAGGTGAATCGCTGACGGCCCGTCCGCTGTACCTGCAGGCGGTGGCGGACTACAAGAAGAGCAAGGGCGAGTTCGTCTATCCCGATGCCAACCTGTCGCTGCGCATCACCTTCGGCAATGTCATGGGCTATGGCAAGGACGGTGTCCAGTACACCCCGTTCACCACGCTGGAAGGCGTTGCGGCGAAGGAAACCGGCGTCGATCCGTTCGACTCGCCGAAGGCACTGCTGGATGCGGTCAAGGCCAAGCGGTATGGCGGCCTGGAGGACAAGCGGATCGGCTCGGTGCCGGTGAACTTCCTGTCCAACCTGGACATCACCGGTGGCAACTCCGGTTCGCCGGTGCTCGATGCGCACGGCAAGCTGGTCGGCCTGGCCTTCGACGGCAACTGGGAATCGGTCAGCTCCAACTGGGTATTCGACCCGGTGATGACCCGCATGATCGCGGTGGACAGCCGCTACATGCAGTGGATCATGCAGGAAGTGGCCCCCGCGCCGCAGCTGCTGAAGGAATTGAACCTGGCGCAGTAAGGTTCATGCTGGCGCCGCCGGGCCATGCCCGGCGGAATCCGTCTGCAATCCCGAAACCCCGCGATCCCCGTCGCGGGGTTTTTTCATGTCCCGACCGGCGCGATGCGCCGAACAGGTATCATCCCTGTTCCGCGTACTTCACAGGATGTGAACGAAACGCGGCCATCTCCTCCCCCCAGGACTCCTTGCACGCATGCGCATCCTGCTTGCCCGCCACGGTGAAACCCCGTGGAACGCCGAAGGCCGCTACCAGGGCCAGATCGACATCCCGCTTTCGCCCATCGGCGAAGCCCAGGCCCAGGCGCTGGGCGCCCGCCTGGCATCCGTGGACATCACCCGTGCGGTGGCCTCGCCGCTGTCGCGCGCCCAGCGCACCGCCCAGCTGGCCCTCGGCGCCGACCGTGCCGGCACGCTGCAGACCGAACCGGATCTGCAGGAAATCGCCCATGGCGAGTGGGAAGGCCTGCTGGCCAGCGAGATCAACGAGAAGGACCCGTCGCGGTTGAAGGCGTGGCGTGAGGAACCCGATACCGTGCTGATGCCGGGCGGCGAGTCGCTGCGTCTGGTGCTCGAGCGCAGCTGGCGCGGCCTGGCACGCGCCAGCGAGGGCCTCGGGGAGCACGACACGCTGCTGGTGGTCGCACACGATGCCGTCAACCGGGTGATCCTGTGCAGGGTGCTGGGCCTGCCGCTGTCGCGGCTGTGGACCTTCCGCCAGGCACCGACCACGTTGAACCTGCTTGAAGGTCCGGACCTGGAGAGCCTGGAGGTCGTGCGCCTCAACGACTGCGCCCACCACACCCCGTTCTTCGGCGAAGCCAAGCACCGCGCCCTCTGATCCCTGTCCACATCGAACCACCCTGCTTCTGCTGGAACCGCTGCCGTGACGAACCTGCCGACCACCCTGGCCGAATGGCTGGATTACATTGAACGCCAGCACCCGGCGACGATCGACATGGGCCTGGAGCGCGTCCGCGCCGTGGCCACGAGGATGGGACTGGGCGCGCCGGCCAAGCGCACCATCGTGGTCGGTGGGACCAACGGCAAGGGCTCCACGGTCGCCTTCATCGAGGCCATCGGCCGCGCTGCAGGCTGGAAGGTGGGGGCCTACACGTCGCCGCACCTGCTGCGCTACAACGAACGCGTGCGCATCAATGGGCAGGATGCGGAGGATGCCGCTCTGGTGGCGGTATTCAACGCCGTCGAAGCTGCGCGTGGCGACATCACCCTGACCTACTTCGAGTACGGCACGCTGGCCGCCCTGCAGCTGTTCGCGGGGGCAGCGCTGGATCTGGCGGTACTGGAAGTCGGGCTGGGAGGGCGCCTGGATGCGGTCAACATCGTCGACGCCGACGTGGCCGTGATCACCACGGTGGACATCGACCATGCCGAGTGGCTGGGCGAGGACCGTGAAGCGATCGGTGCGGAAAAGGCCGGCATCATCCGCGGCTGGAAACCGGTGATCCTGGGCGAGACCGACCCGCCGTCGAGCGTGCTGGCACGGGCCTATCTGCTGGGCGCGAACGCCATCCGCGGCGGCAGCGACTACTTCTACGAGCCGATCGATGCCCAGCGCTGGCGCTGGCGCGATGTCGGCCTGCGCATGGAACTGCCGACCCCCGCGCTGGCCGGTCCGATCCAGCTGGCCAATGCGGGTGCGGCCATTGCCGCGCTGCGCGCGCTGGACCGGCCGCTGCCACGCGCGGCGTGGGCGGCTGGCATCGCCGCCGCCCGCATCAACGGCCGCCTGCAGGCATTCGATCGTGATGGCGTGCAGGTGCGGGTCGATGTGGGTCACAACCCGCAGGCGGCTGGCCAGCTGGCACGCGCGCTGAAGGCCGAAGCTGTCCCGGGCCGGACCCTGGCGGTCTATGCCGCGTTGCAGGACAAGGATGCGGAAGGCGTGGTGCAGGCGCTGCAGGATGTGGTGGACGAGTGGACGCTGGCCGGCCTGGAAGGTCCGCGCGGACAGAGTGCGCAGCAGCTGCAGGCACGCCTGCACGGCACCGCTGCGGTTACCGCACGGCTGGTCGGCACTGTCGAGCAGGCACTGACGCAGGTGCTGGCACAGGCCCAGCCAGGCGACCGCGTACTGGTATTCGGTTCGTTCCACACGGCCGCTGCGGCCCTGCAGTGGTTGCAGCCCGCGCCCTGATCCACGTTCAGCCAACGCCGACGCCGTCCGGTCCGGCACCCGTATAATCGACCGCAACCCCCGGACAGTTGCCTGCCTCACGTGGATACGCCTCTGAAACAGCGATTGATTGGTGCCATCGTGCTGGTGGCACTCGCCGTGATCTTCCTGCCGATGCTGGTGAAGGGGCCGGCGCCGGACAGTGGCGTCGCCAGTGTGCCGATCGCAGCGCCCAATGCGCCCGCCGACGGCCAGTTCGAGACCCGTGAGCTGCCGCTGGTCGCCCCGGCCGGGGGGGCCACCGGCCTGCAGAGTGGCCAGGCCGCACCGCTGCAGGACGCAGCCGCGCCCGCCACGCCGCCGACCGTGGACACCTCGCCGGCGGTGGCTGCCGGCAACTATGCGGTGACATTCGGCGCCTATGGCAGCAAGGCCGACGCCGATGCGGTGATCGCCTATCTGAAGCGTTCGCAGCTGCCGGGCTTTGCCGAGGCGGCGACCATCAACGGCCGGCAGGCGTGGCGCGTGCGCGTCGGACCGTATGCCGATCGCGCCCAGGCCGAGGCGGCCCGCCTGCAGGCGGTGAAGATCCGCTCCGACGTCCATGCCGAGGTGATCACGCTGGATGCGCCCGCAGCTGCGGCTGCACCGGCCGCCGCTGCTGCGGCGCCGGCGGCACCGTCGGCCAGCACCCCGGCGGCGGCGTCCACGCCGTCGGCCACGGGCAACCCGGTGCGCAGCGAGAGCCTGCCGCCCAGCACGCCGGTCGCCAAGCCTGAAGCACCGAAGGCAACGGCGACGCCGGAGGCGACGAAGCCGGTCGCCAAGCCCGAGCCAAAGCCGCAACCGCAAACCCCGGCCGCGCCGGCGGCGGGCGGTGTTGGTTTCGCGGTCCAGCTGGGGGCGTTCGGCCAGGCCAACGACGCCAACGCGCTGCGCGACAAGGTGCGCGCTGCCGGATTCAGTGCCTTTGTCGAGCAGGTCCGCACCGAAAAGGGCACCCTGCATCGCGTGCGCGTCGGGCCGGTGGCCAACCGCGCCGATGCCGAGCAGCTGAAGGCCCAGGTGGCGGCCAAGGTCGGCGTGGCCGGCATGGTCCGACCGCACCCGTGATCACGCGCGCTGTCCGCCGCTGTCGTCGGCAGGAGCGGGCAGCGTGATCGACATCGTGCTGGGCGTGCTGATCGGTGCGTCGGTGCTGTTCGGCTTCATCCGCGGTTTCATCGGCACGGTGGTCGCGCTGGTGTCCTGGCTGCTGGCCGGCTGGATGGCGTTCACCTTCGGCAATGAGGCATCGCACTGGTGGGCGGCGCCGCAGCCACCCGGCACGGGTCACTATCTGGCCGGCTATCTGGGGGTGTTCGTGCTCACCGTGGTGGCGGTCGGGCTGGTCGGGCTGTTGCTGAAGGCAGCGATCAAACTGACCCTGTTGGGCGGCGTGGATCGCCTGCTGGGCGGTGCCCTGGGCCTGGTCCGCGGCCTGTTCTTCGCCAGCGTGCTGTTGCTGCTGGCCGGTTTCACCGCGTTGCCGGCTGAGCCGGCATGGCAGCAGTCGCAGGTGCGGCCGTTGCTGCAGCCGGCGGTGGCCTGGATGCAGGCCCAGCTGCCGCAGCTGGACGGCATGCTGCCACAGGCGCTGCCGCTGGACGGCCTGCTGCCGGGGGCACTGCCCTTGCCCCTGCTCGAGAATGCCCCCACCTCCTCGCAGGTATTGGGCAAGCCGGCGCCGACAGGCGATAATGGCGTTCTCAACGAGGTAGTGGCGGGCGGCGGATGGCCGCGGCCCGTGGACGTGGAGCGGGAGCCCCGGCCGGCCCCCACACTGCCCAGCAACATCGAGCCGGCGCCCGCGCGTCCGGCCCGGCCCGCGCCTGCCGCGGGCGGGACCCCAGGCCAGGCACGGCCACCTTCCTTGTAACTGGGCACAGCCCAGCGGAGACCTCGCACCATGTGTGGCATCGTCGGAATCGTCGGCAACCAGAACGTCGCCGGGCAGTTGTATGACGGCTTGACCGTCCTCCAGCATCGCGGCCAGGACGCGGCAGGCATCGCCACCGCCAACGGCAGCCGCCTGCGGGTGCAGAAGGCCAACGGCCTGGTCCGCGACGTGTTCGACGCACGCACCATGTCCACCCTGGAGGGCAGCGTCGGTATCGCCCACGTGCGGTATCCCACGGCCGGTTCGGAAGGCATGGACGAGGCGCAGCCGTTCTACGTCAATTCGCCGTATGGCATCGCCCTGGCGCACAACGGCAACCTCATCAACACCGAGGCTCTGCGCCAGCAGGTGTTCGAGCAGGACCGCCGCAACGTCAACACCGATTCGGACAGCGAAGTGCTGCTGAACGTGTTCGCCTACGAACTGGAACAGCAGCGCCAGCTCAGTCCGGAAGCCGCCATCCGCGCGGTGGCCGGGGTGCATCGTCGCTGCAAGGGCGGCTACGCGGTGGTCAGCGTGGTGCTGGGCCTGGGACTGGTTGCCTTCCGCGATCCGCATGGCATCCGTCCGCTGGTGCTGGGCAAGCGCAGCCATGCCGAGGGCGACGAGTACATCGTCGCTTCCGAATCGGCCGCACTGGACGTGCTCGGCTTCCAGCGCGTGCGCGACGTGCAGCCGGGCGAAGCGCTGGTCATCACCGCGCGTGGCGAGCTGTTCTCGGAAATCTGCGCCGAACCGGCCGAGCATACGCCGTGCATCTTCGAGTACGTGTACTTCGCCCGCCCGGATTCGATGATCGACAATGTCTCGGTGCACAAGGCGCGCATGCGCATGGGCATCAAGCTGGGCGAGAAGATCCTGCGCCTGCGCCCGGACCACGACATCGACACCATCATCCCGATTCCGGATACCTCGCGCGATGCCGCGCTGGAAATCTCCAATGTGCTCGGGGTGAAGTACCGCGAAGGCTTCATCAAGAACCGCTATATCGGCCGCACCTTCATCATGCCGGGGCAGGGTGAGCGGGTGAAGTCGGTGCGGCGCAAGCTCAACCCGATCCACCTGGAGTTCCGCAACCGGGTGGTGCTGCTGGTGGACGACTCGATCGTGCGTGGCACCACCAGCCAGCAGATCGTGCAGATGGCCCGTGATGCGGGCGCACGCAAGGTCTACCTGGCCAGTGCCGCGCCGCCGGTGCGCTTCCCGAACATCTACGGCATCGACATGCCGGCCGCCGAAGAACTGGTCGCGCACAACCGCAGCGTTGAAGAAATCGAGGCCCACCTGGGCTGCGACTGGCTGATCTACCAGGATCTGGAAGACATGGAAGCGGCCGTGAGCGAGGGCAACCCCGCACTGCGCAACTTCGACTCGTCCTGCTTCAACGGCCACTATCCCACCGGCATCGAACCGGGCTACTTCGAGCGCATCCAGCAGCTGCGTTCGGACGACGCCAAGCACAAGCGCCGCGCCTGAGGCCAAGGGCGTGGTCGAGCTGGCCGACGTCGGTGGCGACCTGCTGCGTGCCGCGCAGCAGTGCCTTGCAGAAGCCGATCCGCTGCGCAAGGTGGCCTTGACCCAGGCTCATGCCGCGGCATTCCGCGCGGGGCGGCTGAAGGTGGCGGTGGATGCGCCGCCACCGGAGCCGATCCGGATGCCGGGCAGGCCGGACCGCCTGGTACTGGTCCATCCGCGCGAGGTGCCGCGGCGTGGCCTCGGTGGCGTGGAAGGGCGCGCCGCGTTCATCCATGCCATCGCCCACATCGAACTCAATGCGATCGATCTGGCCTGGGATGCCGTGTATCGCTTCCGCGGCCTGCCCGCAGCCTTCCATGCCGACTGGGTCAGTTGTGCCGATGACGAGTCGCGGCATTTCATGCTGTTGCGTGAGCGCCTGCTGGCACATGGCCACGACTACGCCGACTTCCCTGCGCATAACGGCCTGTGGGAGATGTGCGAGAAGACCGCACATGACGGCCTGGCACGCATGGCGCTGGTGCCCCGCGTACTGGAAGCGCGTGGCCTGGACGTGACACCGGGCATGATCGACAAGCTGCGCAACGTCGGCGATGGCGAGACCGCGGATGTGCTGGAGATCATCCTGCGCGAGGAAGTGGCGCACGTCGCCGCAGGTTCGCGCTGGTACCGCTGGTACTGCGAACGTGCCGGCGTTGAACCGCGCGCACGCTTCAAGGCACTGCTGGTCGAGTTCGCAGGCGGTTACCTGCACGGTCCGTTCAACCTGGAAGCCCGCCTGCTGGCCGGTTTCGATGCCGACGAACTGGCCAACCTGGTCGAACAGGCCGGCTGACCGGCAACGCGGGAGCCCCTTCCCGTCCCGCGCGGGCGCGTCTCATGTGTTCGGCAGCACCACCCGCTTGCCATCCACGGTGGGGCGGTTGATGTAGAACAGGCCGGGACCGGGTCGATACGGCAGCTCGCTCACGCCGGCATCGGCCGCATAGGTCAGCGCGGTATCGCCCAGAGCGTCGAAATTCCAGTGTGCCGACTGCATCAGGTAGCGCCTGCGCAGCAGTGCTTCCTGGGCCGGGGTGAGGGCCTGGCCGGCCATCAGCCGGCGCGCGATCGGCAGCAGTGCTTCGGGCAGTTCCCAGCCGGCAACCGCGTTGGCATCTGCGCGCCAGCGTACGCCGGCGGCGATGGCCTGCTGCTGCATCACCTGCAGGGCCACCAGCTGGTAACGCCAGTCGATGCGCCGACGCAGCACCACTGCCGCGGTGACGTACAACACCGGCGACAGCAGCACGCTGCGGCTGCCGGCGCGGCGTTGCTGCTGCCACTGGTGCCAGACATCGACCCAGACTTCCTTTTCGCCCAGCCCGAGCTGCTGCCGCCAGCGTTCGGCATCCGCCTGCGCCTCGGCGTACACCGTCGTGGCCTGAAGCTGTGCCAGCGGGGGGACCTGGTAGTCGGCCACGCTTGGCCGGCGCAGCTGCTGCCGGCGTGGGCGACTGAGCAGCTTCGGTCCTTCCTCTGTCTGGTTGTAGCCACCGCCGATGTTGGCGTGCACGCCGGGCAGTGCGATCTCCACGTGCGCCGCGGCCACCCGCGTGAGCGGGTAGTGCTGGCGATGTTCGTCGCGCGCGACCAGCTGCACGACACGTCCGGCGATGTCGGCGGCGAGGGCGACGCGTGGTCGCTCATCGGCTCTTCCCCCGCTTACGGCGACGACCGTGTCGAACAGGCCGATGAAGCGCAGCAGCGGCCGTGCCGGCGCGAAGCCGGCGGCGCACACCAGCCCCGCGTCCTGCAGCAGTTGCTGCCAGCGGGCCGTATCCCAGGCCTGCAAGCGGTTGGCGGCATCGCGCGCCGCCGCCGCCCCGCGCGAGTATCCGAACAGATCCAGCTGCACGGCCTGCACGGGCCTGTGCCAGCGCGCGGACACGCTGGTCAATGCTGCCGGCAACAGCTCGTTGAGCGCGCGCTCGACCTTGGCACGCACACCGCTGGCGCCGATGCCGAAGGCCAGTCCCAGCAGATCGTCTTCGGCATCATCGCGGGTGCCCACCCCTTCCACGTAGATGGCCAGCGAGGGGAACGGCAGCGTCTCCTGGCGGCTGTCCGGATACAACCGGTGCAGCCGTGCGACGTTGGTCAGGCCATTGTCGTAGCTGCTGGTCAACCGGCTCTGATAGGTCGAATCATCGTCGGCGCGCAGCACGGCAGGGCGGGGTTGCGGCACCTGGACGTGTCCGCGCGCCAGGTTGTGCGCGTTGTTGCGGGTGCCATCGAAGAACAGACCAATCCGCAGCACGGCGGCATCGTCATGGGTGTCCTGCGCTGGTGCCATGTGCATTCCCCGTCGTGGCTACGTCACGGTAGCGCGAAAGCGGTGTGTTGGCGAAGTGTAGCGACGCTGTTGACGTGACTGAACGCAGATGCGGTCGATCACAGATCCAGATTCTCATTCCGACCGCCTATTGAATTCACACGACCTGCGCAGGCCAGATGGCCGGACCCGACACAACGGGTCGTGCTGCATCACTGCTGTTCACTTCATTCAAGGAGCGACGAAATGATGTCCAGATCGATTGGCAAGACGGCGGGTGGCCTGTTGCTGGGAATGTCGGTGGTTGCGGCCGCCGGTGCTGCACCGTTGTTCGAGCCGGTGACGGTACTCAGTCGTGCATCGGCAAGCAGTGAACCTGCGCTGGGCCGGTTGCTGGCGACGCCGTCCACGGCCGCCGTGCAGGAGGTGCGGGTCGATGCCGCTGCCACCGCGCAGCCGCAGCTGGAGTTCGAGCTGCTTGGCCAGCGGGTGCAGGCGGTACGCAGCAAGGTCGAAACGCTGCCCGACGGCGGCTCTGTCTGGTACGGCCAGCTCCGCTCCGCGTCGGGCAGGCTGCAGGCGGCCACCTCCAATGGACAGGATGACCCTGGCAATTCGGTGATCCTGGTCCGCTCCGGCGACACGCTGACCGGCTCGATCCGCAAGGACGGCAAACTCTACCGGTTGCGTCCGCTCGGCAACCGCCACGTCCTGGTGGAAGTGGATGAATCGCGGATGCCGGCCGACCACCCGGCCGACTACAACCAGTTGCCGAAGATTCCGCTGCCGGCCGATGACCGCATCGGCATTGCCCAGGCGTCTTCGGGAACGCCGGCGACCATCCGCGTACTGGTGGTGGCCACCAATGCCGCCGTCGCCGCCTATGGCGGCAACATGCAGTCGCTGGTGCAGCTGGCGGTCGCCGAGTCGAACCAGGGCTACACCAACAGCAATGTCGGCCTGACGCTGCAGCTGGCCCGCTACGAGACCACCAGTTACAGCGAATCCGGCGACTTCAATACCGATCTGGCACGTTTCCGCGGCACCAGCGACGGCTACATGGACAGCATCCACAGCAGCCGCAATACCTACACGGCCGATGTCGGCGTGCTGCTGATCAACAACGCGTCGTACTGCGGCCTGGCCTCGGGCATCGGCTCAAGCGCATCCACCGCATTCGCGGCGGTGTACTGGGATTGCGCGACCGGCTACTACTCGTTCGCCCACGAGATCGGCCACCTGCAGAGCGCGCGGCACGATCTCGCCAACGATCCGAGCACGTCGCCGTACGCCTATGGCCATGGCTATCGCTATGAGCCGTCCAGCGGTACCGGCTGGCGCACCATCATGGCGTACAACTGCACCCGCAGCTGCCCGCGCCTGAATTACTGGTCCAATCCGAACATCAGCTACAACGGCATCCCGATGGGCACTGCCAGCACCGCCGACAACCAGCGCGTGCTGGTCAATACCAAGCACACCATCGCCGGCTTCCGGTAACCGGTACTCGGGGCGCACGACCCGGGGTCGTGCGCTGCCGTGGATGGACGGGCCTCAGGTCAGCGAATCCAGCGTCCAGCCCTGTGGGGTCACGCGCAGTACCGAGCCCTGCTCGTACCAGTCACCCAGAACGATGCGGGTGCAGCTGCGTCCGCCGGCCTGCAGCGCATGGATTGCAGGGCGGTGGGTGTGGCCGTGGATCATGGTGTCCACGCCGTGACGGATGAAGGTGGCCTCCACTTCGGCCGGGGCCACGTCGGTTACTGTCTCGAACTGCACGCGGTTGCCCTGTTTCATTTCCGACTGCCGTGCCTGGCTCGCTTCACGGGCCTTCTGTGCGAAGGCAATGCGTGCGGCCAGCGGTTGCGAGAGGAACTGCGCCTGGAAGGCCGGATCGCGCGTCTGTGCGCGGAACTGCTGGTAGGGAATGTCGTCGGTGCACAGCAGATCGCCGTGCTGCAGCAGCACGGCACGGCCGTACAGCTCGATCACGCAGGGGTCGGGCAGGATGCGCAGGCCGGCGCGGCGTGCGTAGTCTTCGCCAAGCAGGAAATCGCGGTTGCCGCGGATGAAGTACACCGGCACGCCGCTGTCGGCGAGCGTCCTCAATGCGTCCGCCACCGCATCGGCGGCGGGTGAGGGCGTGTCGTCGCCGATCCAGGCCTCGAACAGATCGCCCAGGATGTACAGCGCGTCCGCGCCGGGCGCCTGTTCGCGCAGGAAACGCAGGAACAGGTCGGTGATTTCCGGACGGCTCGGGTCCAGGTGCAGGTCGGAAATGAACAGCGTGGTCATGCCTGCATTCTAGGTCATCGCGGATACCGGTAGCGCCGGGCCATGGCCGGCGAGCGCATCACACCGGCAGCGGCAGCCAGGCCAGGCTGGCCGACGCCAGCAGTGCGGCGATGCCGGTGGCGGCCAGCACATCGCTGGGGTAATGCAGGCCCAGCACGACCCGCGACAGGCCCACGCCGAGGGTGAACGGCACCAGCAGCGGCGCCAGCCAGGGGTAATAGGCCAACGCCACGATGGTGAACGACACCGCGTGCAGGGTATGCCCGGACGGGAAACTGAACTCGTCCAGCGGGGCCACCCAGGCCCGGATGCGCAGATCCGCGGCATACGGGCGGGGGCGCCGGGTCCAGCGCTTGAGGCCCTTGTACAGCAGCAGCGCGGCCAGGCCGGTGGCGGCCATGTGCACCGATGCGCGCAGCCCGTCAAAGCCATCGATCGCCACCAGTACACCCATCAGCACGTACCAGAACACGCCGTCGCCAAGCCGGCTGATGATCGAGAACAGACGGCGCACGCGGCGGCGCCGGCAATAGTGGTTCGCCCGCCGGCACAGGCGTGTTTCGCTGCCGCGCAGCAGTTCAAGCGGCGTGGTGCGCATGGCCAATCCTCCGGGTGTTCGCCAGCTCGGCCAGCAGCGCATCGAACTCGGCCACCACCTGCTGCGGATGCAGCCGCTTCATCGCCCGTGCGGCCTGGCTGCCCAGTTCGCGGCGCAGCGTGTCATCGCTGGCCAGCTGCACGGCCGCTTCGACGAACTGCTCGTCGTTGTCCACGGCGGCACCGTTCTCGCCGTTGCGCAGGTACTCACGCGCCGCGCCGTAATCGAAGGCCACCGTGGCCAGGCCGCTGGCCATGCTTTCCAGGGTCACGTTGCCGAAGGTCTCGCTGCGGCTGGGGAACAGGAACAGATCGCCGCTGGCGAAATGGCGGGCCAGCGCTTCGCCGCGCTGGATGCCGCAGAAGATGAAGTCGGGGTTCTCATGCGCCAGCTTCTCCCGTGCGGGCCCGTCGCCGACCCAGACGAACCGTGCCTTCGGCCGTATCTGCTGCAGGCGGCGGAACGCCTTCACGGCCAGTCCGAGGTTCTTCTCGGCGGCGATGCGGCCAACGTAGATCGCTGCCAGGCCATTGCCGTCGATGCCCCATTCCTCGCGCAGGGTGGGGTCACGCCGGCCCGGGTCGAACTGCTGGCTGTCGACCGCGCGGGCCAGCAGCCGGACGCGCTCGAAGCCCTGTTCGGCAAGGAACTGTTGGAGCTCGCGGGTGGGCACGAGGGTGGCGTCGGCCTGGTTGTGGAAGCGGCGCATCCAGCGCATCGCGGCGGCCTGCAGCCAGGCGACCCCGTAGTCGGGCAGATACTCGTCGAAGCGGGTGTGAAAGCCACTGGCTACCGGGATGCCGAGGCGCCGCGCGGTACGCAGCGCCGACCAGCCCAGCGGGCCTTCGGTAGCGACATAGATCGCATCCGGGCGCTGCTGCTGCCAGTGGCGACCGAGCCGGATCGGGGCCGGCAGGCCGAACCGCAACCCGGGATAGCGGGGCAGGGCGGCGCCGGGCACCAGCAGGGTACCGGGAGCGGAATCCAGCGCTTCACTGGCCTGGCGTGGCCGGATCAGGTCGATCTCGTGCCCGGCCGTCCGCAGGCCCTGTTCCAGTCCCTGCACGGTCAGTGCGACGCCGTTGACTTCCGGCGGATACGTCTCGGTGACGATGGCATAGCGCATGGCGGGCCTCCGGTTTCCCGGCATGCTCGGGCCTGGCGATGTAGCCGACATGACGGCTTGGCGACACAGGCATGACAGACGCGCAGGAGTGCCGGCGGCGGGGCCGGGGCCAGAAAAAACCACGGCCCCGAAGGGCCGTGGTCGTGGAGCGTCGCAGTGCGATCGATCAGAAGCGCTGCTGGTACTTCATGTAGATGAAACGACCGATGTCGTAGCCACCGTAGTACGAGAACGCGGAGTTCGGCTTGCTGTACATGATCGGGCCGGACTTCTCGAACACGTTGTTGGCGCCGACGGCGACGGTCGCATCCCACGGCAGGTTGTAGCGGAACTGCACGTCGTGGAAGGTCACCGAACCACGCTCGTTGTAGTTGCGCGAGCCCTTGTACCACGGTGCATACACGCCCGGATCGGAGCACTCGTCCGGATACAGACCGATGTTGGAGCAGGTCTCCTTCACGCCCGAGTAGTAGCGCGCGGTCCAGGTCACGCCGAAGTCACCCAGATCGTAGCCCAGCGCCAGGTTGGAGCGGACGCGGAAGGCGCTGCCGATGCCATTGGTGACGATCGGAACGATCGAGCTGTCGTTCGAGGTGCGGTAGGTCGCACTGGACACGTAGGTGGTGGCCGAATTCACGTTGAACTTGCCGAACCGGGTGTCCAGACGGTAGCTCACATCCAGGTCGTAACCTTCGGTTTCCATGAAGCCCGCATTGCGGTTGCCGAACTTCAGGTTGGTCACGATGCCCGTCACCGGGTCACGCTGGAAGCGCGTGCAGCGCGAATCGATGCCTGCTTCGTAGCAGTCCTGCAGGATCTGGGTCGGCGTATCGGCAATGATCGTGTTGTCGATGCGGATCTTCCACCAGTCCAGCGAGGCGTTGAAGCCCTGGATGAAGCTCGGGCTCCAGACCAGGCCCAGCGTCTTGCTGGTCGAGGTTTCCGGAGTCAGCAGCGGATTCGAGCCGGAAGTGAACGGCACCGGCGTGGCATCGGTGGAGGTGTTCACCGGAGTGCCGCCCTGGCGCAGCTGGCGGAAGGTATCGGCATTGGCGATGTCGCGGGCGCAACGCGAACGGACTTCGGCGCTGGAGGCCGAGGAACCGAAGCGGGTGTCGCACGGATCGCTGAACTGCGCGAAGGTCTCGGAGCCACCACCGAACAGATCGTTGATGGTCGGGGCGCGGAAGCCCTCCGCCCAGGTGCCACGCACCATCAGCGAGTCGATCGGCTTCCACTTGAAGCCGAACTTGCTGTTGAGGGTGTTGCCGAAGGTGTTGTAGTCCGAGAAACGGGTTGCACCGTTGAAGCTCAGTTCCTTCGCGCCCGGCAGATCGGCCAGCACCGGAACGTTCACTTCCAGGTAGGCTTCATTGACGGTGTAGTCGCCACCGGTCGGGCCAGCCGCGAGGTTGGTGGTGGCGCCGGTCTGGGCCAGGGCATCCGGGGTGTACTTGCCTTCTTCCTTGCGGCTTTCCACGCCGAAGGCGAAGCCGAGGTCACCGGCCGGCAGGGTCACGATGCTGCCCGCGATGCTGGCGAAGAAGTTCTTGGAGGTGGTGCGGCCCTTGGTGATCTCATCCGGGAACAGCCACGCCTGCAGTTCTTCGTTGCCATAGATGCCATCGGCAGCGGTGGTGCCGTACGGAACCAGCGGGTTCCACGGCTTGCAGACGTCGTAGGAGATCGGAGCAGCGGCCGTGCCGCACTGCACCTTGCCGGTGGCGGCGTTGAAGAAGGACGGACCTACGCCGGCCGCGACGCGACCCTTGTGCAGGTTGCCGGTCGCCACCGATTCCAGCTCGTTGCGGTTGTACTGGTAGCCCACTTCCCAGTCGAAGTAACGCTCGCCGATATCGAACGAGCCGTCGAACGACGCCACCGCGCGGTAGGTCTTCAGCTCGCTGGTGGTCACGCGCGGCACTTCCCAGGTGCGGCGGTTCCAGGCCACCGCAGTCGGGGTGGCGAAGCCGTGCTGGTTGCCGAACGGGTTGAAGTAGCTGTCGATCGACATGGAGCCGACACCGGCGGTGCTCGACTGCAGCGGATAGCCCGCGATCTGGCGGGTGGACTCGCGCTGGTTGTAGCCCAGCTCGGTGCGGAAGTTGACGTTGTCGGTGATCTTGAACCGGCCGTCGAAGTAGATCGAGTCGCGCTTGACCGGGTACATCACGTGCATCTGGTCGTTGGCGTTGCTCACGTCACCGGTGAAGGGCGTGGAGTTGGTGAGGTGGTAATTGGCCGGATTGGTCGGGTCCGTGCCACGGTTGAGCGAGTAGCCACAGCCTGCCGGAGGCGTCGCATTGCAGCCGGGACCGCGCACGCCGGTGAACTGGCCGTACTGGCTGATGGTGGTCCAGTTGCTGCTGTCGTTCGGGTGGCGATCGGTCATGCCGTACTGGCTGAAGCCGCGGTCACGTGCCCACACGCCCTTCTCTTCTGCATGCTCGGCCGACAGGGTCAGCGAGATGCGGTCGTTGTTCCAGCCGGCGACCACGTCGAAGCGGTCGCGCGCGCCGTCGCCCTCGCTGTACTGGCCGTGGTAGACGTTGGCGGTCACGCCGGTGACGTTGGAGCGGGTGATGATGTTGACCACGCCAGCCATGGCATCCGAACCATAGATCGCAGAAGCGCCGTCCTTCAGCACCTCGATGCGCTCCACTGCCGACACCGGCAGGGAGGAAACGTCCTGGTAGCCGGACGTGCTGATGCCCAGGCGCTTGCCGTTGACCAGCACCAGCGTGCGCTGCGTGCCCAGGTTGCGCATGTCGATGTAGGTGCCGCCCGCGTTCTCGCCCGCGGTCAGCGCGTTGGCGCGGCTGATTGCCGGGCTGCCCATCGCGGTGACGTTCTGCAGGATGTCGGCAACCGAGCTGAAGCCCTGGCGCTCGATATCGTTGCGGCTGATCGCGAACACCGGCTGGGCGGTTTCCACGTCGACCTGGCGGATACGCGAACCGGTGATCTCGATACGGTCCAGGTTGGTCGGCGAAGCAGTGCTTTCGCTCTGGGCGAACGCGGGCAGTGCCGCCAGCGTTGCAGTGGTAGCCAGGGCATAGCGGATCGCCTGCCCCAGGGCGGTGGTGCGTGAAGTCATACGAGCTCTCTCTCTCAGGTCGTGCAACGGACGCCAAAAAGGGCGTCGAAGAAGCCGGAAGGTCGTGCGACCGGACCAGCAACCCGATAGTAGTCTCGTTGGTTAATGCTGTGTAAAGAGGGCGTGTCGAACAAATTAACGCTTTGTCACAAATCTTCACAAAACATGAACAAAAGCAATCGCTTACGATGCCGTCGCGGATGGACCCCCAACGACGGGCTGACGCGATGCAGCAGGAAAAGCCGCCAGATTGCGCAAAGTGTCACCGAATGTAACGCCGAGGCGCGCCTATTCAGGCAACGAAGGGACGGAACTGGATGCCGAGGCCGGCGATGCCGTCGGTCTCGCCGATCAGGTCGGCGCGCAGCAGCGGCCGGGCGTCGATGAACGCCTGCGGCACGATCAGCGACAACCGGTTGTCATCGGCGGTCAGTTCCAGCGGCGGCAGCGGGGCGTCCTCATGGGCGCGGTTGAGCAGCACCGCCAGGCGCAGCAGCGCGGCCAACCGCCGCGCGGTCAGCAGCAGGCGCTCGGGCAGGGCGTCGAACGCGGTCTTGCCCACGCTGCGGCGATGGCTGCGGACCAGGGCCGCCAGCATCTGCTGCTCCTGCCGCGAGAAGCCGGCGATGTCCGAGTGTTCCAGCACGTAGCTGCCATGCACGTGATAGCCGCTGTGGGCGATCATCAGCCCCAGCTCATGCAGGCGTGCCGCCCAGCCGAGCATGCGGGCATCGTCAGCATCGAGCTTCCAGCGTTCCTGTACCTGCTCCAGCAGCGACAGGGCGGTGTCCTGCACGCGGTCGGCCTGGACGGTGTCGATGCCGTAACGGTGGGTGAGCGCAGCGACCGATTCGTCGCGCAGGTCGTTCTCGCCGGCACGGCCGACGATGTCGTAAAGGATGCCTTCGCGCATCGCGGCCTTGCTGACCAGCAGCTTCTGCAGGCCCAGCGCCTGGAAGGCCGCCTCCAGCACCAGGATGCCGCCCGCGATGATCGGGCGGCGATCGCTGGACAGGCCCGGCAGCACGATGTCGTCGATCTTCTTGGCCTTGAGCAGCTCGTCGCGCAGCTGTGGCAGGGCTTCGGCGGTGATCGCCCCCTTGCTCAGCTTCATCGTCGCGCAGATCTCGCTGATCGCCTTGTGGGTGCCCGAAGAACCCAGTGCCTCCTGCCAGCCCAGCGCACGGTACTTGCTGGCGAAGGGCTGGAACTCGCGACCGATCTCGGCCAGTGCATCCTTCCAGCGCTTCTTGCTGAGCTTGCCGCCCGGAAAGAAGCGGCGGGTGCTGGCAATGCAGCCGGCCTGCAGGCTCTCGCGCTCGAGGGTCTGCATGCCCATGCCGATGATGAACTCGGTCGAGCCACCGCCGATGTCGATCACCAGCCGGCGCTCGCCCGGTTTGGGCGGCTGGGCATGGGCGACGCCCAGGTAGATCAGGCGCGCCTCCTCGCGGCCGCTCACCACTTCGATGGCATGGCCAAGCGCGGTTTCGGCGGGAACCAGGAACGACTGCGGTGAACGCAGCTGGCGCACGGTATTGGTGGCCAGTGCACGCACGCGGTGCGACGGGACATTGCGGATGCGCTGGCCGAAGCGGGCCAGGCATTCCAGTGCGCGTTGCCGTGCCGCAGCCGACAGGCCCCCCTTGCCATCCAGACCGTCGGCCATGCGCACGGTTTCGCGCAGGCGGTCGATCACCCGCAGCTGGCCGAGCGTGTAGCGCGCGATGACCATGTGGAAACTGTTGGAGCCAAGGTCGATGGCGGCCAGCAGGTCGCCATCCTGCAATGCGGGCGGAGTCGTGGTGGTATGCGGCATGGGCGAATGTTAGCCGAAGGCCGGGGCGCGGCGTCACCGCATGGCCTTCACATTTTTTCGGGGGGCGTTCGGTAGTGCCGGCCGCTGGCCGGCAAGGTCAACGTCAACGTCAACGTCAAAAGCGGGTTTTCTGAGGGATGGCGGGGTGGGTCCGGATGAGGGGGACGCCGTCAACCCATCCCTGGGGGCTTGGTCGCGGCATCCATGCCGCTCACACCCCCTCAACCGGACCCACCCCGCCTTCGACAGTTGGCCGCGGTCTGCCGGAACGACACGGGGTCGGATCCCGTTGCTGCGCAACGAGCTCTGACCCCGGTGTTCTACATTGGACGCATTGTGCCGACCAAGGCCGGCACCTACCGGGTCAGAGACCCTGCATCAATGCCATCTGCGCCGAATGCGGGGCCTCGTCGTGGGCTGGGGCACGCTTGTGATAGATGCCATCGGCATCCAGTTCCCAGGCGTTGAGGTTGTCATCCAGGTAGTTCTGCAGGACTTCGCGGTAGACCCGCTTGGCCAGCGTCGGATCCAGGATCGGGAAGCAGGTCTCGACCCGCCGCAGCAGGTTGCGCTCCAGCCAGTCGGCGCTCGCGCAGTACAGTTCGGGTGCACCATCGTTGCCGAACCAGTAGACCCGGCTGTGTTCCAGGAAGCGGCCGACGATGGAGCGGACACGGATGTTGTCGGACACGCCCGGGACGCCGGGACGCAGGGTGCAGGCGCCACGGATGATCAGGTCGATCTGCACTCCGGCCTGCGAGGCGGCGTACAGCGCGCGGATTACCTGGGCCTCGTTGAGGGCGTTCATCTTGGCGATGATGCGTGCCGGGCGGCCCGCGGCCGCGATGCGCGTCTCGCGCTCGATCCGCGCCAGGATGCCGGTATGCAGGGTGAAGGGCGACTGCAGCAGGCGCTTGAGCTTCATCTTCGAGGCCAGCCCGGACAGCTGCTGGAACAGCAGGTGCACATCATTGCCGATGTCCGCATCAGCGGTGATCAGGCTGATGTCGGTGTACGCGCGCGCCGTACCGCTGTGGTAGTTGCCGGTGCCCAGGTGCACGTAACGGCGCAGCTTGCGGCCTTCGCGACGCACGATCAGCAGCATCTTGGCATGGGTCTTGTAGCCGACCACGCCATACACCACCTGTACGCCGGCTTCCTGCAGGCGATCGGCCAGCCCGAGGTTGGCCTCTTCATCGAAGCGTGCGCGCAGCTCGACCACCACGGTCACATCCTTGCCGGCACGTGCAGCCTGGATCAGCGCATCGACGATCAGCGAATCCTTGCCCGTGCGGTACAGGGTCTGCTTGATCGCCAGCACGTTCGGATCTAGCGCCGCCTGGCGGATCAGGTCGAGTACGGCGGCGAACGCATCGAAGGGATGGTGCAGCAGCAGGTCCTGGCGCGCCACGGTCTCGAAGATGCCATCGGTGTCGCGCAGCGTGCGCGGCGTCATCGGCGGATATTTCAGGTCCGGCTGCGCGATGAGGTCGTACAGCTGGATGATGCGGTTGAGGTTGACCGGGCCGTCGATGCGATACACCGCGTTCTCGGTCAGGCCGAAGTTCTGCAGCAGGGTACGCACGATCTCGCGCGGCATGTCATGGGCGATTTCCAGCCGCACCGCCGGCCGGTAGCCGCGGTCGACCAGTTCATCGCGCAGTGCCAGCGCCAGGTTCTCCACTTCCTCCTCGTCCACCACCAGCTCGGAATTGCGGGTCACGCGGAACTGGTAGGCGCCCTGGACTTCCATGCCCGGGAACAGTTCATCCACGAAGGTGGACAGCACCGAGGACAGGAACACGAAGTTCTGCGAGCCACCGAGTTTTTCCGGCAGCTGGATGATGCGCGGCAGCGAGCGCGGTGCTCGCACGATGGCCAGGTGGCCGGCGCGGCCGAATGCATCGGTGCCCTTCAGCACGACGACGATGTTCAGCGACTTGTTGAGGATCTTCGGGAACGGATGCACCGGATCCAGGCCCAGCGGCGACAGCACCGGCATGATCTCGTTGCGGAAGTAGGCCCGCAGCCAGCGCTTCTGCCGGTGGTTCCACGAATGGCGGCCGAGCACGCCGATGCCGGCATCCATCAGGGCCGGGCGCAGTGTCTCATTCCAGCAGCGGTACTGCTGGTCCACCAGTTCGGCGGCGCGTTCATGGATGGCGTTGAGGATGGCCTGCGGGCTCATCCCGTCCGGAGCCGGCGGCAGGCCGTATTCCTGCGCGTGGCGGACAGCGGCGGCCCGGATCTCGAAGAACTCGTCGAGGTTGGTGCAGGAGATGCACATGAAGCGCAGGCGCTCCAGCAGAGGCACCTGCGGGTCCATGGCCTGGGCCAGCACGCGGAAGTTGAAATCCAGCTGCGACAGTTCGCGGTTGATGTACAGCGCCGGATCGCGCAGCGGATCGTTGTCCGGGCTCACGGGGAGAGGGAGGGATCCGAGGCTGCTCATGGCTTCATTCTTCGACGGAGGTCAGGGGGGCGGACTCGCGCGGGCGCACGTGGTCGGCATCGAAATGACAGGAGAACACCGATCCTTTGCCGACCTCGCTTTCGATCTCCAGCCGCGCATGGTGCAGGCCGAGGATGTGCTTGACGATGGAAAGGCCGAGGCCGGTGCCGCCGCTCTCGCGCGAGCGGCTGCTGGAAACGCGGTAGAAGCGCTCGGTCAGCCGCGGCAGGTGGGTTGCCGGGATGCCATAGCCGGTATCGCGCACGGCCAGCACCGCGCCGTCGCCTTCGCGACGGAACTCGACGGTGATGCGGCCGTCGGCCGGCGTGTAGCGCACTGCATTGGTGACCAGATTGGAGAAGGCGCTGTGCAGCTCCTTGGTCGAGCCCTGCAGGTCGACGCCGGCAAGGTCCTCGATGCTGATCTGGTGGCGACCCTGGCTGTGGGCCTCGGCTTCGCGACGCAGCGTGGCCAGCATCGGCTGCATGGCCACGACTTCCTCTTCGGTGTGCTCCTGCGACTCCAGCCGCGACAGGGTCAGCAGGTCTTCCACCAACTGGGCCATGCGCTGGCTCTGCTTGCGCATCTCTTCAAGCATCGGGCCGGTGCCGGGGAAATCCTCCGGATCCATCATGTCCAGGTAGCCGTGCACCACGGTGAGAGGGGTGCGCAGCTCATGTGAAACATTGGCGACGAAATCGCGGCGGACCTGCTCCAGGCGCAGCAGCTTGCTGACATCACGGGCGATCAGCAGCCAGTAGTCCGACGAATACGGAATCAGGCGGAGGTTCAGGCGGATCGCTGGATCGACCGGCGAGGGCACGTCCAGGATCGGCTCGGCGTTGCGACCACCGGCCAGCCAGTGGGCCAGCGGCATCGGCTGCAACCGCTCGACAAGGGCCTCGCCCAGGTCGCCCGGGTGGTGCAGGCCAAGCAGGGCGGTGGCCGCTTCGTTGAACCACTGCACGCGCTGGCTGTTGCGGTCGAGCACCACCACTGCGTCGGGCAGCGCGGCGGCCGCGGCGCGGTAGCTGCGCAGCATGTCCAGCAGGCGCCGCTTGCGCACGCGCATTTCGACCTGGTTGCGGTACAGCAGGCGATCCAGTTCATTCCACACGCCCGTGCCTTCGGCGGTATCCCAGCGCTGGCGCGCGGTCAGCCGGCGCAGCACGCTGCGCAAGCGCCAGTAATGCCAGGCCAGCGTCGCCAGCGCGCCCAGTGCGACGCACAACCACAGATGGCCCGTGAACCATCCCACCAGTCCGGCGAACAGCAGTACCGCGGCGACGGTAGGCATCGGCACCCGTGGGTGCGCGATGCCGGCACGACGGGACTCAGGTGGCGGTGGAGAAGCGGTAACCCGCGCCGCGCACGGTCTGCACCATGTTCTCGGCATTGAACGGTTCCAGCGTCTTGCGCAGGCGGCGGATGTGCACGTCGATGGTGCGCTCCTCCACGTACACGCTGCCGCCCCACACGTGGTCGAGCAGCTGGGCGCGGGTGTACACGCGCTCGGGGTGGGTCATGAAGAAGTGCAGCAGGCGGTATTCGGTCGGGCCGATCGGCACCGGCTGTTCGTTGGCGAACACGCGATGCGCGGCACCGTCGATGCGGATCGGACCGACCGCCACGCTGCCGTCCTCGTCGTCTTCGCGGGCGCGGCGCATGACCGCACGGATGCGGGCCAGCAGCTCCCGGGCCGAGAACGGCTTGACCACGTAATCGTCGACGCCGGCTTCCAGGCCGCCGACACGGTCGTTCTCCTCGCCACGCGCGGTCAGCATGATGATGGGCACCTCGCGGGTCAGCGTCTCCTT
The DNA here is from genome assembly GCF_056756445.1 of Stenotrophomonas sp. STEN225. Taxonomy (NCBI): domain Bacteria; kingdom Pseudomonadati; phylum Pseudomonadota; class Gammaproteobacteria; order Lysobacterales; family Lysobacteraceae; genus Stenotrophomonas; species Stenotrophomonas sp. STEN225. Next base: position 120,274 of record NZ_JBRRBV010000007.1, read on the forward strand.
GCGCCAGCGGCGCGCCAGGTCCAGGCCGCTGGTGCCGGGCAGCATCCAGTCCAGCAGGATCAGGTCGGGAACACGGTCGGCGATCGCGGTCTGGGCTTCGCGGGCATCACCGGCGTGGACCGGCTCGTAGTCACCCTTGCGCAGGGCGAAGGCGACCATTTCGCGGATCGCGGGCTCGTCATCGACGATCAGGATACGTTTCTGCACGAGGGCACCGTAGGGCTCGGTTACTGGACGGGTGCCAGTAGACTACGGTTTGATGACATGTTTGTGACCATCGGGCCGGAACCGCTCCCGATTGCCACGGACCGGTCATGCAGCGCTCAGCGGCGGTCCAGATCGGGGTCCTGCACGCCCTGCCGGCGCAGCTCCAGCACGGTCGGGGTGATCGATTCGATGCGCGCGTCGACCCGGGCCCGTCCCACGTAGTCCAGTGCGGGATTGCGCTTGAGCGCCTGCAGCTGCATCAGCGCCTGCTCCGGCCGGCCGCTGAGGAAGGCGGCCTCGGCGTAGGCCTCGCTGGCACGGACGCTGTCCCCGGCCAGCTCGCTGGCACGGGCGTAGCGCTGCTGGAACACCGGATCGTTACCACTTTGCGACAGCAGCGGCCGCAGCATGGCCTGCGCGCGCTGCCCCGCCTCGCGGTTGCCCTGTTCGTTGAGGATCTCGGCGTAGGTCAGCGCGACGGGCCGGCTGTTGGGATGCTCGCGCAGCAGCTGCTCGAAACGGGCATTGGCCTGCGTGGCCTGGCCCGAGCGCGATTCGGCCTCGGCCAGGGCCAGGGCTACCCACAGGCTGTCCGGATGGGCCTGCAGCAGGCCGTTCAGGGTCTGCCGCGCCTCGCCGGCACCGCTGCGTCCCCCCCGCATCACCGCCAGGGCCTGGCCGTAGCGCTGGGCATCGTTCAATCCACTCTTCTGGCGTTTGCCCAGGTCGGCGTACTCGCGCTCCACCTCGCCGGTGGAGTCGGCACTGAGCACCCGCAACCGTTCACGTGCCCAGTCGAAGTCGCCGCTGGGGCCCCGGCTGAGCTGGCCAACCGGCACCCGCAGCACACTGCTTGGCAGCAGCGGGTTGCTGCCGCGCAGCAGCGGTTCGGACAGGGTCGGGTCGGCAGGGTCCACCCGTTCCCTGCGCTCGCCGCTGGGCGTGGTGGTGGTCAGCAGCACCGTGTCCTTCTTCATCTGCTCGGCGCGGGCCTTCGCTTCGCTGATGCGCGTGACGTTGACCGGGTGCGTGCGCAGGAACTCCGGCACGCTGTAGCCGCCCTCGTTGCCGCGCATGGCCGTCGACATCCGCTCGAAGAAGCCGGCCATCGCGTCCACGTCGTAACCGCTGCGTGACAGGGTGCGTATGCCCAGCCGATCGGCTTCCGATTCGTTGGAGCGGGTGTAGTTGATCTGCCGCTGCTGCATCAGGCCCATGCCCGAGCTGATCGCGGCCATGGTCGCATTGCCTGAAGAGGTGCTGTTGCTGGCCTGTGCCGCCACCACCGCCGCCAGCATGCCCAACAGGATCGGGATCTGGTCGCGCTGGGCGCGCTCGACCCCGCGCAGCACGTGCTGCTGGGTGACGTGGGCGATTTCGTGTGACAGCACCGCGGCAACCTCGTCTTCGCGTTCGGCCGTCAGCACCAGCCCGGCGTTGACCCCGATGTAGCCGCCCAGGGTCGCGAAGGCGTTGATCTGGCGGTCCTTCATCACGAAGAAGGTGTAGGGCTGGCGCGGCTGGTCGCTGTTGGACCCCAGGCGGGTGCCCATGGTCTGCAGCCAGTCATTGACCAGCGGATCGTCCAGCAGGTAGCCATAGTTGCGCAGCTCGCGCAGCATCATCGCGCCGTACTCGGCCTGGCGGGCCGGGGTCAGCAGCTCGCCGGCCGAGGAGCCGATGTCGGGCAGCTTTTCCTGGGCCTGGGCCAGCGGCATGGCCAGGGCGAAGGTGACGGCGGTCGAAAGCAGCAGGGCTCGCAAGCGGGAGGTCCTCGGGCGGGGCGCGCCAAGCGTGGCAGGGCAGGGGGCAACCATTCGTTAATCCACAGTGTTGCGGTGGTAGCGTGGAAATTCCAGCGCACCGGTACCATATGTAGACCGTCGATCCATCGTGGAGTTTCCCGTGACAGCCCAGACCGCCGGCGGTGCCCCCGCCATCACCATCTATTCCACTGCCGTCTGCCCGTACTGCGTGGCCGCCAAGAACTTCCTCAAGAGCAAGGGCCAGCAGTGGACCGAGGTCCGCATCGACCTGGACCCGGCCGAACGCGAGAAGATGATGGCGCTGACCCGCCGCACCAGCGTGCCGCAGATCTTCGTCGGCGACGTCCATGTCGGTGGCTATGACGACATGATGGCGCTGCACCGTGAAGGCAAGCTTGAGCCGCTGCTGGCCGGGCAGGGTCAGGCATGAGCGCGGCCGACGACGGCAGCAAGGACCGCATCGCCGAGTTCACCGCGTTCCGCAAGCGCATGAACGAGCGCATCCTGGGCGAGCCGAACCAGGTGGTGCGCCGGTTCTTCGCGCTGGATACGCAGACCTACCAGGCCGGCGCGCTTGATGTGAAGACCAAGGAGCTGCTGGGGCTGGTGGCCTCGATGGTGCTGCGCTGCGACGACTGCATCAGCTACCACGTGGCCCAGTGCAAGGAGGCCGGGGTGACCCGCGAGGAGTTCTTCGAGACCTTCTCGGTCGGCCTGGTGGTCGGCGGCTCGATCGTGATCCCGCACCTGCGCCGCGCGGTCGATTTCCTCGACCAGCTCGAAGGCGGTGCCGCCGCCCCGGAAGCCCACGAGCACTGAGGGTAACGCCGGGCCATGCCCGGCGAATGACCGGACGCCCACCCGCCGGGCATGGCCCGGCGCTACCGGAATACGCGGGCAATTCTGCCTGAGCCGGGGACTGGGACCATGGTCTATTTGGGACCTCGGCCCCGGCTCAGGCATAATTGCCGGTGAAACTTCCTTTGCGCCGGCGTTTCCGGGCACGTCCGGACGGCGTTTTTTCCCCCTGTTCGGAACATCGATCAATGACGCAGAAAATTACGGTCATCCGCGGCGACGGCATCGGCCCGGAGATCATGGACGCCACCCTGTACGTGCTCGACCAGCTCAATGCCGGCCTGGAGTATGAAGAGGCCGACGCCGGCCTGGCGGCGCTGGAGAAGCACGGCGACCTGATGCCGGCGGTCACCCTGGACTCGATCGCGCGCAACAAGGTTGCCCTGAAGAGCCCGCTGACCACGCCGGTCGGCGGTGGCTTCACCTCGATCAATGTCAGCCTGCGCCGCCATTTCGACCTGTACGCCAACGTGCGTCCGGCCCACACCTTCCCGAACACCAAGTCGCGTTTCGACAACGTCGACCTGATCACCGTGCGTGAGAACACCGAAGGCGCCTACCTGGCCGAAGGCCAGGAAGTGTCGGCCGACGGCGAGACTGCCTTCTCCGGCACCCGCATCACCCGCAAGGGCTCGGAGCGCATCGTGCGCTACGCCTTCGAACTGGCCCGGAGCGTCGGCCGCAAGAAGGTCACGGCAGTGCACAAGGCCAACATCATCAAGTCGACCTCGGGCCTGTTCCTGAACGTTGCCCGTGAAGTGGCCGCGCAGTATCCGGACATCGAATTCCAGGAAATGATCGTCGACAACACCTGCATGCAGCTGGTGATGCGCCCGGAACAGTTCGATGTGATCGTCACCACCAACCTGTTCGGCGACATCATTTCCGATCTCTGCGCCGGCCTGGTCGGCGGCCTGGGCCTGGCCCCGGGTGCCAACATCGGCAAGGACGCGGCGATCTTCGAAGCGGTGCACGGCACCGCGCCGGACATCGCGGGCCAGGGCAAGGCCAATCCCTGCGCGCTGCTGCTGGCGGCGGCACAGATGCTGGATCATATCGGCCAGCCGCAGAATGCCGAGCGCCTGCGCAAGGCCATCGTGGCGACCATGGAAGCCAAGGACTCGCTGACCGGCGACCTGGGCGGCACCGGCACCACCATGAGCTTCGCCAAGGCCATCGCCACGCGCCTGTAAGCGGTGGCTGGACCTTGTCTGGATTTCCAGCGGGGCGCCTTCGGGCGCCCCGTTGCGTTTGGGTGCCTGCGCATGCTCTGCGCAGCTCATGTGGTGTGGCGGCACCGAAAGTGCGCGCGCTGGTCGGGTACCTTGCCACGCACTACGCTGCCCAGGCCGGCGTGGCAGCGTAGCCACGGGGTCGTAGCGAGGTGATGATGGATTCGGTGTATCTGCTGGTCGCACTTGGAGCGATCGTGGCGGGATTCGTGCAGGGACTGTCCGGCTTTGCGTTCGGAATGGTCGCCATGTCGTTCTGGGCGTGGGGGCTGGAGCCACGCCTGGCGGCTACGCTTTCGGTGTTCGGCGCGCTGGTGGGTCAGCTGGTGGCGGTGTTCACCGTGCGGCGCGGATTCAATCTGCGTCTGCTGCTGCCCTTCGTCTTCGGCGGCCTGGCGGGCATTCCGCTGGGCGTGATGGTATTGCCGCAGCTGGACATGGACTGGTTCAAGGCCCTGCTGGGAGGCTTCCTGGCACTGTGGTGCCCGGTGATGCTGATGGCCCGTTCGCTGCCGCCGATCACCACGGGCGGGCGCATCGGCGACACCGTGGCGGGCATGGCCGGTGGCGTGCTCAGCGGCATCGGCGGCTTCGCAGGTCCCGTGCCCACGTTGTGGAGCACGCTGCGTGGTTTCGGCAAGGAGGAGCAGCGCGCGGTCATCCAGAACTTCAACCTGGCGATGCTGTCGGTCACCATGGCCACCTACGTCGGCAGTGGCCTGGTCACCCGGCAGATGCTGCCGTACTTCGCTGTCGTCGCCCCGGCCATGCTGGTTCCGGCGCTGCTGGGGGCCCGGGTCTACATCGGCATCAGCGAGGCGCGGTTCCGCCAGATCGTATTGAGCCTGCTGACGCTGTCGGGCATCGCGCTGCTCGCCTCGTCGCTGCCGGCCCTGTTGGCGCGCCCGGTTGCCGGCTGAGATTCAGGCCGGCCGGAACATGCGGAAACGCTGCTCGGCACTGACGCGGAAATAGTCGGCCGGTCCACCGCCGCGCAGGATCGGGTCGGCGGCTGCAGTGTCGTAGATGCCATCGACCAGCAGTCGTGCCTCGATATGGACGGCGACCACCTCGCCGAGCACCAGCCAGCCGTTGGTGTCCTGTCCGGCGGCATCGCGCAGGCGGACGATCTGGGTGCAGCGGCATTCCATGCTGACCGGGCTTTCTGCAACACGCGGCGGCTCGACCTGCCCGGAAGCCAACGGCGTCAAGCCGGCCAGCGTGAACTCGTCGACGTCCGGCGCGACCGCCCGGCAGCTCTCGTTCATGGCTTCGGCCAGGTCGAAAGTGGCCAGGTTCCAGACGAACTCGCCCGTCGCTTCGATGTTGTGCAGCGAGTCCTTGCGGCCCTGGCTGGAGAAACCAATGATCGGCGGCGTGTAGTTGAAGGCGTTGAAGAAGCTGTAGGGCGCCAGGTTCAACGCGCCGTCGGCAGCGCAGCTGGAAATCCAGCCGATCGGGCGGGGTCCGATGATGGCGTTGAACGGGTCATGCGGCAGGCGATGGCCGTCAGCGGGGCGATAGCTGTGGAAGAGGGCAGGCATGGCGGGGTCGAAAGGGGGAGGGGAACAGAAAGGGCGCCACGGAGGCGCCCTTTGTCGTTTTCAGCCTGACCGGAATCAGCGCTGCTGGATCTTTGACAGCAGGCGGAGGAACTCGACGTACAGCCAGACCAGGGTCACCATCAGGCCGAATGCGCCATACCACTCCATGTACTTGGGCGCGCGCTGGGCCACACCGCTCTCAATGAAATCGAAATCCAGCACCAGGTTCAGCGCGGCGACCACGACCACGAACAGGCTGAAGGCGATGCCCCAGCCGCTGGAGGAGTGGATCAGCGGGACTTCGATGTTGAAGAACGACAGCACGAACGACGCCAGATAGAGCAGGGCGATGCCACCGGTGGCGGCGACCACGCCGAGCTTGAAATTCTCGGTGGCCTTGATGACGCCGGTGCGGTAGGCCACCAGCAGGGCAGCCAGCGTGCCGAAGGTCAGCAGCACGGCCTGGAATACGATGCCCGGGAACCGCAGCTCGAACACGGCGGAAATGGCGCCGAGGAACAGGCCTTCCACCAGCGCGTACAGCGGTGCGGTGACCGGCGACCATTGCTTCTTGAACACGGTGACCAGCGCCAGCACCAGGCCGCCGATCGCGCCGCCCATGGCATACAGTTTGGCGGCCGGCAGCACCTGGCCGAAGGCCACGGTCTGGTTCCAGGCGAAGGCTGCGGTCAGCACGGTCAGCAGCAACAGGATGCCGGTCTTGTTGACGGTGCCGTTGAGGGTCATCGCCTGGTCGGGGCGGGTCACCACCGAGCCGTTGGCGAGGTCGAGGAAAGTCGACTCGGAAAGAGCCGGGTTGCCGCTGCGCATGCGCGTTCTCCGTGCGAATGAGGGATCAGGAAGGCCATCCGGCCGACGATGTCGAGCATAGCCGATGGCCACTGCCACTGCCGTGACCGCGCGCCCGGGACAGATCGCTGCGTTGACAGTTCGCCGCGTGCTTGGCGACAATGACCAACTCCCCGGGCCTGGCTCGAGGGGATTGCAAGACCGGGGTATAGCGCAGTCTGGTAGCGCGCCTGCTTTGGGAGCAGGATGTCGGGGGTTCGAATCCCTCTACCCCGACCAATCCCACGCCACGTCGGATTGGACGCCGTTCCGGTTCGGGCGCCCGTAGCTCAACTGGATAGAGCACCGGCCTTCTAAGCCGGCGGTTACAGGTTCGATTCCTGTCGGGCGCGCCATTGGCGAGGCACCGGGACCGCGTCGGCGGATGTGAAGAAAGGCTTGCAAAAGCGTGAGGACTCCACCAGAATATCGGACTCGCTTCGGCGGCCCGAACTTCGGTGACGGTCTCCAGGCAAGGCTTCAAAGCTCCAGCGCCAGCAGCATTGGCGATGAAGCGAATGTTTCAGTGGTGGCTGTAGCTCAGTTGGTTAGAGTACCGGATTGTGATTCCGGTGGTCGGGGGTTCGAATCCCCTCAGCCACCCCACTGATTCAACCGCATCGGCACAGCCGACACGGTGTTGCAATAAACAGAATGCACGCTATAATGTGCGTCTGAGTTTCACGGGCCGTTAGCTCAGTTGGTAGAGCAGTTGACTCTTAATCAATAGGTCCAAGGTTCGAATCCTTGACGGCCCACCAAGACAGAAGCCACCTGGTACGCCAGGTGGCTTTTTTCTTGCCTGCAGGCCGCGCAAAGGGCATGCGAAGCACCTTGGGTCGTGGCACGCATGCGTCGATCAACGATGTTGAAAAAAAGCTTGCGCCCCGTGTGCGCATCAGGTCATAATTCGCGCCCCGATTTCGGGCTGTTAGCTCAGTTGGTAGAGCAGTTGACTCTTAATCAATAGGTCCAAGGTTCGAATCCTTGACAGCCCACCAGACGAAAGCCACTTGGTCCTCCAGGTGGCTTTTTTCTTGGGCGTTCAGCGGCTGCCGGACGGCTCTGCGAGTGTGCCGATGGACACCACGCGCCTTCCTGCTTCATGCACCAGCAACGGCAGGGCCCAGCTCAGCACCAGCAGGCTCGGCACCATCACCAGAGGCGATGCCAGCTGCATGAGCGCAGGCACCAGCAGCGCCAGGCGGAACACCGCGGGTGACAGCGTCACCAGGTAGCTGCGCAGCATCCATCGCCGGTGCTGCTCGACGTCGCCACGCCGGATGCTGCGATAGCCGCAGAATGATGTGACCAACCACGCCAGGCCGGTCGCAGCGAACGCCATTTTCAGTGCCAGCCAGCCCTGGGTGGTGGCGATCAGGCCGGCGACAGCGGCGCTCCCCAGCAGGATGCCGGCCAGGTAGATCCGTCCCAGCCAGCGATGCAGCCGGGGACGGTGTCGCCGCAGGGGACCGATGAACTGCGTGGCGCCAGCCAGCATGGCCAGGCTGCCGCCGGCGACATGCAGCCACAGCCAGTTGCGACGCTCCCAGAACATGCCATAGGCCTCGGCGCTGACCTGCCCGTAGCGCTGTGCGGTGACCCACAGGAAGTGCAGCGCTACTGCAAGACCGAGCAGCCAGACGAGTGTGGACCAGCCGGGCATCCGGGCCTGCAGGGGCGTGCGGAGTGGGGTGCGTTCCATCGGGGCAGACCGGGTGGCGGCAACGGCACGAGTCTACGCGCACGTGCCGGCGGCTGCGCGTGGGCGCCTGGACTACGTATTCAGGTTTGTCACGCCTTCCGCTTTGTGCACCCGCCTGCGACAATGACGGCCTGTGCCGGCCACGCGAAAGTGGCGGAATTGGTAGACGCCCTGGATTTAGGTTCCAGTGCCGCAAGGCGTGGGGGTTCGAGTCCCCCCTTTCGCACCAGTGCCGGCCTGCCTCCGCCCCCGCCGGGCGTTCCCGAGGCGCTTGCCCGGCCTGCGCTGGCAGTGCACGCCGAATTGGGCGAAACTAAAGGGCTGCGGCAAGCAGGCGCGTCCCGGACGCCGTCACCTTACAACCGTTTCATCCATCATCGAGCCGGAGGCCAGAGCGCCACCGGTGGCAGGAGTCAACATGCAAGCTTCGATCGAATCCATCGGCAACCTGGAACGCCGCCTGAGCTTCTCGCTGCCGGAAGACCGTCTGCAGAGCCACATCAACGGCCGCCTGGGCGAAATCGCCCGTACCACCCGCATCAAGGGTTTCCGCCCGGGCAAGGTGCCGGCCAAGGTGATCGAGCAGCGCTTCGGCGCGCAGGTCCGTGGCGAGGCGCTGGACGGCCTGCTGCGCGAAACCTTCGACGCGGCCGTGCGTGAGCACGATCTGCGCATCGTCGGCAGCCCGCGCATCGACAAGGGCGACGAGGGTGAGTTCTCCTTCGTGGCCACCGTGGAAGTGGTGCCGGACTTCGGTGACATCGACGTCAGCAAGCTGACCGTGGTGCGCCACACCGCCGAGATCACCGACGCCGACATCGACCAGATGATCGAGAACCTGCAGAACCAGCGCCGCACCTGGGCACCGGTTGCGCGTGGCGCGCAGGATGGCGACCTGGTCGCGGTCGAAACTTGGTCGCAGGCCGGCGAAGAGCGCCTGCCGGCCGAAGGCACCGAGAAGGGTTCGATCGTGCTCGGCCAGGGCATGATGTTCGAGACCATCGAAAAGGGCCTGGTCGGCCTGGCCAAGGGCGAGGAAAAGACGCTGGACGTCGATTTCCCGGCCGACTGGCGCGTGCCGGTGCTGGCCGGCAAGACCGTGCAGGTCACCGTCAAGGTTGCCGAAGTGTCCGAGCCGGTGGTGCCGGCGGTCGATGAGGCCTTCATCAAGAGCTTCGGCGTGAAGGGCGGTGATGTCGAGCAGTTCCGCAGCGACATCCGCGCCAACCTGGAGCGCGAGCTCAAGGGCGCGCTGATGAACCGCCTGCGCCGTGAAGTGGGCGAGCAGCTGATCGCCGCCTATTCCTCGGTGGAAATGCCGCCGCGCCTGGTCGAGAACGAAGCCCGCGCGATGCTGGCCCAGCAGGTCGAGCAGATCCGCCGCAGCGGCCGCAACCCGGGCGAGATCCCGGCCGATGCCCACGAAGGTTTCAAGGACGCCGCCGCCAAGCGCGTGCTGGTCGGCCTGCTGGTCGGCGAAGTGGCGCGCACCAACGATCTGCGCCTGGAGCCCAAGCGCCTGAACGAAACGCTGCGTCTGATCGCCTCGACCTACGAAGAGCCGGAGCAGGTCATTGAGATGTACCGCAACGACCCCCAGCTGATGTCTGGTCTGCAGAACCGTGTGATGGAAGAGCAGGTGATCGACTGGATCGCCGAGCGCGCCCAGCACACCGAAGAGAAGCTGTCGTTCCAGGACGCGATCCGCCAGTAAGTCCGGGCGGATCACCGTATGCCCCGCGCCCCTGCCGGCGCGGGGTTGTTTCCCCCCAAGATAGGTACCTCACGTAATGGACAACCGAACCAAAGCCCTGAACCTGGTTCCGATGGTGGTCGAGCAGACCAGCCGCGGCGAGCGTGCCTACGACATCTATTCGCGCCTGTTGAAGGAGCGCCTGATCTTCCTCGTGGGCCCGATCGACGATCACATGGCCAACGTGGTGGTGGCGCAGTTGCTGTTCCTGGAATCGGAGAACCCGGAAAAGGACATCAACATCTACATCAACTCGCCGGGTGGCGTGGTCACCGCCGGTATGGCGATCTACGACACCATGCAGTACATCAAGCCGAATGTGAGCACCACCTGCATCGGCCAGGCGGCCTCGATGGGTGCCCTCCTGCTGGCTGCAGGTGAAGCCGGCAAGCGCTATGCGCTGCCCAATTCGCGCGTGATGATCCACCAGCCGCTGGGGGGTTACCAGGGCCAGGCGACGGACATCGACATCCACGCGCGCGAGATCCTGACGCTGCGTTCGCGCCTGAATGAGATCCTGGCCCGCCACACCGGCCAGTCGCTGGAAACGATCGCTCGCGATACCGAGCGCGACAACTTCAAGAGTGCGGTCGAAGCGCAGGCCTACGGCCTGGTCGACCAGGTCCTGGAGCGTCGCCCGGATGAGTCGGTCCAGGCGGGTTGAGCCGCCTTCACGGGGCCAGGCAGGCCTCGTTCCTGCAGGGTCGGGCGGGACTGGTGTCCCTCCGGCCCTGTGCTATTCTCGAATCGAACCCCCGTTCAGCGGGTGGGGTAACTGGGTAAGCGAAGCATGAGCGAAGACCGCCAAGGTCGTTCCACGGACACCGGCAAGATCCTCTACTGCTCTTTCTGCGGCAAGAGCCAGCATGAAGTGCGCAAGCTGATTGCGGGTCCGAGCGTGTTCATCTGCGATGAATGCGTGGAGCTGTGCAACGACATCATCCGCGAAGAACTTGAGGAAAAGGCGCAGTCGGCGCGCAGCTCGCTGCCGAAGCCGCGCGAGATCCTCGAGGTCCTCGACCAGTACGTGATCGGCCAGAACCGTGCCAAGCGCACCTTGGCCGTGGCCGTATACAACCATTACAAGCGCATCGAGAGCCGGCAGAAGAACGACGACGTCGAGCTGGCGAAGTCGAACATCCTGCTGGTCGGTCCGACCGGTTCGGGCAAGACCCTGCTGGCCGAAACCCTGGCCCGCCTGCTCAACGTGCCGTTCACCATGGCCGACGCCACCACGCTGACCGAAGCCGGTTACGTGGGCGAGGACGTGGAGAACATCATCCAGAAGCTGCTGCAGAAGTGCGACTACGACGTCGAGAAGGCGCAGCAGGGCATCGTCTACATCGATGAGATCGACAAGATCTCGCGCAAGAGCGAGAACCCGTCGATCACCCGCGACGTGTCCGGCGAAGGCGTACAGCAGGCCCTGCTGAAGCTGATCGAAGGTACCGTGGCCAGCGTGCCGCCGCAGGGCGGTCGCAAGCATCCGCAGCAGGAGTTCCTGCAGGTGGACACCAAGAACATCCTGTTCATCTGCGGCGGCGCGTTCGCCGGCCTGGACAAGGTGATCCAGGCCCGTTCCACCGACGTGGGCAGCATCGGCTTCGGCGCCAAGGTGAAGAGCGCCGAGCGCAAGCAGGAAGTGGGCAAGCTGCTGGCGGAAGTCGAGCCGGAAGATCTGATCAAGTTCGGCCTGATTCCCGAGTTCGTCGGCCGCCTGCCGGTGGTGGCGACCCTGGAGGAGCTGGACGAGCCGGCCCTGATCAAGATCCTGACCGAACCGAAGAACGCCATCACCAAGCAGTTCAAGAAGCTGTTCGAGATGGAGAACGTCGAACTGGAGTTCCGTCCGGACGCCCTGTCGGCCATCGCCCGCAAGGCGCTCAAGCGCAAGACCGGCGCCCGTGGCCTGCGCACCATCGTCGAATCGGTGCTGCTGGACACCATGTACGACCTGCCTTCGCAGGAAAACGTCAGCAAGGTGGTGGTGGACGAATCGGTGATCGAGCACAAGTCCGAGCCGTACCTGATCTACCAGACCCCGGCGGCCCCTGAACAGAAGGCCGCAGGCGCCGAGTGATTCTTCCAAGTTGTTGATTGGAAAGAATTTTAAAGGAATGCCTTGCATCTGAAAGCCGATGGCCCCATAACGGGGCCATCGGCTTTTTTTGTCTCCGGAAGATGTCCTCCCGGAGGCGGTTTTCCCCTTCCCTGGAGCCCCCATGGCCCGTTCCCCAAGTGAAACCCTCGACCTGCCGGTCCTGCCGCTGCGCGACGTAGTGGTGTTCCCGCACATGGTCATCCCGCTGTTCGTCGGCCGTGACAAGTCCATGCACGCGCTCGAACAGGCAATGGAGGCAGACAAGCGCATCCTGCTGCTCGCGCAGAAGTCCGCCGAGACCGACGACCCGCATGCGGCCGATCTCTACCAGGTCGGTACGCTGGCGCAGGTGCTGCAGCTGCTGAAGCTGCCCGATGGCACGATCAAGGTGCTGGTCGAAGGCCTCTCGCGCGTGCAGGTGACCCATGTCGACGAACGCAACGGTTCGCTGCACGGCCAGGCCGTGGAGATCGACGCTGCGGACGAGCGCGAGCCGCGCGAGATCGAGGCGATCGCCCGCTCGCTGATGTCGCTGTTCGAGCAGTACGTGAAAACCAACCGCAAGCTTCCGCCGGAGCTGCTGCAGACCCTGGCCGGGATCGACGAGCCTGCGCGCCTGGCTGACACCATCGCCGCCCACATCAGCGTGCGCCTGGCCGACAAGCAGCGCCTGCTGGAAACGCTGGCCGTCGGCGAGCGCCTGGAGATGCTGGTCGGCCTGGTCGACGGCGAGATCGACGTGCAGCAGATGGAAAAGCGCATCCGCGGCCGCGTGAAGTCGCAGATGGAGAAGAGCCAGCGCGAGTACTACCTCAACGAACAGATGAAGGCCATCCAGAAGGAACTGGGTGACCTCGACGACGCGCCGGGCGAGCTGGAAGAGCTGGCCCGCAAGATCGCCGAAGCGGGCATGCCGAAGGCCGTGGAAGCCAAGGCGCGCAACGAACTGAACAAGCTCAAGCAGATGTCGCCGATGTCCGCTGAGGCGGCGGTCGTGCGCAATTACCTGGAGTGGCTGCTGGGCGTGCCGTGGAAGAAGCGCACGAAGGTGCGCAAGGACCTGAAGGCTGCGCAGGACACGCTCGATGCCGACCATTACGGCCTGGAGAAGGTCAAGGAGCGCATCCTTGAATACCTGGCGGTGCAGTCGCGGGTGAAGCAGATGAAGGGCCCGATCCTGTGCCTGGTCGGGCCCCCGGGCGTGGGCAAGACCTCGCTCGGCCAGTCCATCGCCAAGGCCACCAACCGCAAGTTCGTGCGCATGTCGCTGGGCGGCGTGCGTGATGAGGCCGAGATCCGTGGCCACCGTCGCACCTACGTCGGCTCCATGCCGGGCCGCATCGTGCAGAACCTCAACAAGGTCGGCAGCAAGAATCCGCTGTTCGTGCTCGACGAGATCGACAAGATGTCGATGGACTTCCGTGGTGATCCCTCCTCGGCGCTGCTGGAAGTGCTCGATCCGGAGCAGAACAACGCATTCAACGATCACTACCTGGAAGTGGACCTGGATCTGTCGGAAGTGATGTTCGTGGCCACCTCGAACTCGCTCAACATTCCGGGCCCGCTGCTGGACCGCATGGAAGTGATCCGCATCCCCGGTTACACCGAGGATGAGAAGCTCAACATCGCGACCCGCTACCTGGTGCCCAAGCAGATCAAGGCCAATGGCCTGAAGCCGGAGGAACTGGAAATCGGCAGCGATGCGATCCAGGACATCGTGCGCTACTACACCCGCGAGTCGGGCGTGCGCAATCTGGAGCGCGAGATCGCCAAGATCTGCCGCAAGGTGGTGAAGGAGATCGCGCTGGCAGGCCCGCAGCCGGTGAAGGCCAGGAAGGGCGCGAAGAAGGCCAAGGCGCTGGTCACGGTGACCGGCAAGAACCTGGACAAGTACCTGGGCGTGCGCCGCTTCGATTTTGGTCGCGCCGAGGAAGAAAACGAGATCGGCCTGGTCACCGGCCTGGCCTGGACCGAAGTCGGTGGCGACCTGCTGCAGATCGAATCGACGCTGGTGCCGGGCAAGGGCCAGTTGATCCTGACCGGCCAGCTCGGCAACGTGATGAAGGAATCGGCTTCGGCGGCGCTGTCGGTCGTGCGTTCGCGCGCCGATCGTTTCGGCATCGACAGCGACTTCCTGCAGAAGCACGACGTGCACCTGCACGTTCCCGACGGTGCCACGCCGAAGGACGGCCCGAGCGCCGGCGCGGCGATGGTGACCTCCCTGGTCTCGATGCTGACCAGGGTGCCGGTGCGTGCCGATGTGGCGATGACCGGCGAAATCACGCTGCGTGGGCGGGTCACCGCCATCGGTGGACTGAAGGAGAAGCTGCTGGCTGCCCTGCGTGGCGGTATCCGCACGGTCATCATTCCCGAAGAGAACCGCAAGGATCTGGCCGACATCCCGGCCAACGTCACCCGTGATCTGAAGATCGTGCCGGTGAAGTACATCGAAGAAGTGCTTGATCTGGCATTGGAGCGTCCGCTGGCACCGAAGAAGGCGCGCAAGAGTGCGCAGCGCGTCACGGTACGTAGCAAGGCGAAACCGAGTGGAAACGCGCGCGTCAAGCACTGACGCGCGTTGCCGAATGGCCCGAAACCCGCGTCGTTGCTGGCTTTCCAGCTTGCGTGGGGGTAGGGCCACTGGTATAAAAGCAGCACTCGCAAATGAGTGATCGCTGTTGGCGATCTCTGAATCGGCGAACCGTTTCCACATGGCGATCGCGCGCAGATGGCGTGCGGTTGCTTCCCTGTCGAATCCGCGGAACCCACCGCCAAAGGAGTTGTAGAGAATGAACAAGACCGAATTGATCGACGCCGTTGCTGAAGCTGCCGACCTGACCAAGGCCGAGTCCAGCCGCGCTGTCGATGCCGTCGTTGCTGCCATCACCAAGGCGCTGAAGGACGGCGATGCGGTCACCCTGGTCGGCTTCGGTACCTTCCAGGTCCGCGACCGTGCAGCCCGCACCGGCCGCAACCCGAAGACCGGCGACACCATCAAGATCGCTGCTTCGAAGAATCCGTCCTTCAAGGCTGGCAAGGCCCTTAAGGATGCTGTAAACTAAGCGGCTCGCTGGGGTGCTTAGCTCAGCGGTAGAGCGTCTCCTTTACACGGAGAGGGTCGGGGGTTCGAAACCCTCAGCACCCACCACAGCACCGCGGTAAAAGTTTGAGTGTGGAGCGGTAGTTCAGCTGGTTAGAATGCTGGCCTGTCACGCCGGAGGTCGCGGGTTCGAGTCCCGTCCGCTCCGCCACTTCAACGAGGCCTCCGGCCAAAAGCTGGAGGCTTTGTTTTCTCCCTGATCCTGATCGGGAAGAGAACACAAGCAGTACAACGCGGAGCGGTAGTTCAGCTGGTTAGAATGCTGGCCTGTCACGCCGGAGGTCGCGGGTTCGAGTCCCGTCCGCTCCGCCATTACATCGAGGCCCCCGGCCCAAAGCTGGGGGCCTTGTCTTCTCCCCGGCCTGTCCGGGACGAAGGCAGAAGGGTTGTCGCAAACACGGAGCGGTAGTTCAGCTGGTTAGAATGCTGGCCTGTCACGCCGGAGGTCGCGGGTTCGAGTCCCGTCCGCTCCGCCATTGCGCAGTTCTTAAGTCCCTGTGAAAAAACTTTGAAAAAAGTGTTCATCGGGCTGGGTTTCCAGGGTGTCTTCGGATATACTGGGCGCCTGCAAAGTTTCAAGCGCGGAGCGGTAGTTCAGCTGGTTAGAATGCTGGCCTGTCACGCCGGAGGTCGCGGGTTCGAGTCCCGTCCGCTCCGCCAACTTTCAAAAGCCCTCGGCGAATGCCGGGGGCTTTTTCTTTGCGCGCATGTCGCCCTTGGCGTTTTTGGTCCCTGCGACGAAGCGGGTTACACTGCCGGGCTCGCCAATCAGGCCTTGTGATTCCTCACCATGCTGCAGAAACTCCGCGACAAGACCTCAGGCTGGATCGTCACCGTGATCCTGGGGCTGCTGATGATTCCGTTCCTGTTCGTGATCGACAACAGCTACCTGGGTGGCGTTGGCGCACAGAACGTGGCCAAGGTTTCCGCACCGCCGACCTGGTGGCGTTCCGCGCCGTCGTGGTGGCCGGTACGCATGCTGTGGCAGCACCATGAGATCAGCGCGCAGGATTTCCGCACCCGTTTCGAGCAGGAGCGCATGCGTGAGCGCCAGCAGCAGGGCGAGAACTTCGACCCGCGCGCGTTCGAAAGCACCGAGAACAAGCTGGCGGTCCTGGATCAGCTGATCGACGAGCAGGTCGTGCGCCTGGTCGGCGAGCAGGCGGGTGTGGTGATTGGCGATGGCGCCGTGCGCGAGTACATCACGTCCATGCCGGCGTTCCAGGGGCCGGATGGCAAGTTCAACGAAAACAGCTACCGCCTGGCGCTGGCCGGCGGCAATCCTCCGCGTACCCCGACCCAGTTCCAGGAACTGGTGCGCGAGAGCCTGCAGCAGTCGGTGATTCCGGCCGGACTGCAGAACTCCGGTTTTGTCACCCAGGCCGAGACCGAACGCCTGTTGAAGCTGCTGGGCGAAACCCGTGATGTCGAGCTGGCTGCGCTGCCGCCGGTGCCGGCTGACACGGCCCCGGTGACCGATGCGCAGATCAAGCAGTGGTACGACAGCCATGGCAAGGATTTCCGCCAGGCCGAAACCGTTTCGCTGGAGTATGTCGAGGTCAACGGTGCCAACCTGCCGGCGCCGACGCCGGCCGACGAAGCCACCCTGCGCAAGCGCTACGAGGAAGAAAAGGCCAAGTTCACCTCTCCGGAGCAGCGCCAGGCCGCCCACATCCTGATTACCGGCGACGGTGCTGAGGCCAAGGCGAACAAGCTGGCGGCCGAGGCAAAGGCGGCCGGTGCCGACTTCGCAGCCCTGGCCAAGGCCAACTCCGAGGATCCGGGCTCCAAGGACCAGGGCGGTGACCTGGGCTGGGTGGAGCGTGGCGCGATGGTCAAGCCGTTTGAAGACGCCCTGTTCGCGGCCAAGGCCGGCGACGTGATCGGTCCGGTCAAGACCGACTTCGGATACCACATCATCAAGGTGGCCGCGGTACGCGGCGGCGAAGGCAAGTCGTTCGAGGACGTGCGCGATACGCTGGCCGCCGAACAGCTCAAGGCCGACGGTGAGCGCGGTTTCAACGAGCTGGCCGGCCGTCTGGTCGATGCCATCAACAAGAGCCCGAGCGACCTGGCTGCCGCAGCCAAGGAAGTGGGGCTGCCGCTGCAGACCCTGGGACCGATCACCCGCGCTACCGCCAGCGGCATCGCCAGCGACCCGGCCGTGCTGCGCGCCGCGTTCTCGGACGTGCTGGTGCAGGACGGGACCGCCAGCGATCCGATCGCCCTGGGAGGCGCCACCAACCACAGCGTCGTGATCCGCGTCGCGGCCCACACGCCGGAGCAGGCGCTGCCGCTGGAGAAGGCCCGCGAGCAGGTGATCGCCGCGATCCGTGCCGACCGCCAGCGCCAGGCCAGCGACAAGGCGGCCGAAGCGCTGCTGGCCAAGTTGAAGGGCGGTGCCACCCTGCAGTCGCTGGCTGCCAGCGAAAAGCTGCAGCTGAGCCCGATGCCGGGCCTGCCGCGTGGCCAGCCGGTGCCGACCCCGGAAATCAACAGCGCGATCTTCAGCGCGCCGGTACCCACCGCAGGCAAGCCGACCTACGGCAAGGTCGACGTCAACGGCCGTGCGCTGGTGTTCGCGGTGAACAAGGTCAATCCGGGCGACATCAAGGACGTGACCGCCGAGCAGCAGAAGCAGCTGAAGGAACAGCTGAGCCAGATCGACGGCATGGCCGCAGCCAAGGCCTACATCGACGCGATGCGCAAGAAGTTCGTGGTGCAGACCACCGAAGCGAATCTGTAAGCCCACGGCGGGCAGAACGGAAAGGCCCGGCATTGCCGGGCCTTTTTCGTGGGCGGGTGCCCGGTAGCAGGAGGATCGCGCGGTGCTGCTGTGCGCCGGTCAGTCTTCCAGGCGAAGCACCGCGCCCGGCTTGAGCACGCTGCTGCCACTCAGGCCATTCATCGACAGCAGCGCCTTGACCGGCATGCCGTAGCGACGGGCAATGGTCCAGGCCGACTCGCCGTTGCGCACCGTATGCCGACGGCTGCGCGGACGGTCGACGGCGGCGGCGACGGTGCGGGCAACCTGCGGCGCTGGCGAGGCAGCGGGGGCAGAGGTGGGCGAAACCGAGGCCGCCAGCGCCGTCGTGCTGTCCACCACGTCGGCGGTCGCCGCTGCGACAGGGGCCAGCACCCGGGTGGTGCCCGTGGGGCGGCCACCGGCGGCCAGGGCGGGATTCAGGCGGGCGATGCGTGCCGGGTCCAGTGAGCGCTGGGCGGCCCACTGCTGGACGCTGGTGCCGGCCGGCAGGGCATGATCCTTCAGCACCGGCACGGTGCGGTCCAGCGAGGCCATGACGCCCGGCTGTTCTTCCACGTCTTCCAGCACGCAGGCCAGGGCGTGAAGCTTCTCGACGTAGGCATAGGTGACCGGCGACAGTCCGGGCAGGGCTGAGGGCGTGGCGTTCTGCGCATTCATGCCTGCCTTGCGCAGCGCCTGCAGCACGCGATATTCGCCAGCGTTGTAGGCCATGGTGGCCAGCCGCCAGTCGCCGCCGAACATGCCGTGCAGGGTTTTCAGGTAGCGCACCGCGGCCTGGGTCGAATCCACCGCCGACAGGCGGCCGTCGTAGCCGTTGGCCATCGGCACGCGATGGTTGCGGGCGGTGGTGGCGATGAACTGCCACAGCCCGGTCGGTCCGCTGCCATTGCGGGCATTGGGCCGGTAGCCGCTTTCCACGAAGGGAATCAATGCGAATTCGGTCGGCAGGTTGGCCTTGCGCAGTTCTTCGACCACATAGCCGAACAGGACCAGTGCATCGTCATCCTGGTTGGCCAGGCGCGAAGGGGCGTGCGCGAACTGCTTCTGCCAGCGCGGGCTGGTGGCCTCGGCGTCGCAGGTGGGTTCAGCCAGGCCATCGCGGAAGCTGGAGAAGATCTCCTGGCCATTGCGCACCGATGCAGGTGGCAGCGAAGAGGCGTCCAAGGGCAACGCAGCAGCGGCGGTGAGATTCTGGCCGATGCCAGCGCCCAGCGACTGCGCGCCTGCGGTTCCAGCCAGCCCCAGAGCGATGCCCAGGGCCAGCGGCAGACTTCGGCGCATCATGCGCGGAAGCCGTCTTTCCAATGCCGGAGACCGGCCATGACATCGACATCGTCAACGACGTCGCGCCCCAGGTGCGCCGACACCGCCGCGCGGATCGGCGCGGTGTGCACACGCAGGAACGGATTGCAGTCCAGTTCGTTGGCCAGGGTTACCGGCAGGGTGGAACGGTCATCGCGGCGCATGGCCAAAGCCTCCTCTTGGCGCTGCCGCAGGGCAGCGTTGGCGGGGTCGACATGCCGCGCGAAGACGGCATTTGACACGGTGTACTCATGGGCACAACAAAGCAGCAGTCGTGCAGGCAAGGTACCCAGCGTGCGCATCGATGCCAGCAGCTGGGACGGCGTACCTTCGAACAGGCGTCCACAGCCCAGGCTGAACAACGAATCTCCGCTGAAAAGATGTTCAGCAGTGTGAAACGCGATGTGGCTGCGGGTATGCCCGGGCACGGATAGTACGTGGAACGTCCGGCCCAGTGCCTGAACGCGTTCACCTTCGCCGACGCGTTCCGTGGCGGTGGTGATGCGTTCCTCCACCGGTGCGACCACCCGCGCGCCGGGAAAACGGGCACGCAGGGCCGGCACGCCACCGATGTGGTCGTCGTGATGGTGGGTCAGCAGGATGGTATCCACGCGCAGGCCCTGTTCGGCCAGCGCGAGCACCGGCGCGGCATCACCGGGATCGACGACGATGGCAGCGCCTTCATCATCGATCAGCACCCAGATGTAATTGTCCGCAAATGCGGGCAGGGCAGTCAGTCGCATAGAATTGGACCATGCCCGCGCTGCAGAGCACCCGTCAAGCGAGCCTGGCCCCGTGGTTCGACAGCGAGCCGGCGGCGGCCCTGCGCGTGCTGGAGCGGCAACTGCTGTTGCCACAGCTGTCGGTGCTGCCCGCACAGCCCTGGATGTGGATCGCGCCGAGCGCTGCCTGGCTGGAAGATGCGCAGCCGGGCGGGCGCGGCCTGCGCCTGTACCGCAGTGGCGGCCGCTATGCCGGTGATGCGTGCTGCGGTCTGCCGCTGCCGCTGGCCACCGAAAGCGTCAATGCCATCGTGCTGCAGCACGTGACGGCCGCTGATGCCGACCAGCTGCTTGACGAGTGCGAGCGGGTGCTGATGCCCGGCGGCCATCTGTGGTTGAGCAGCCTTAATCCGTTCAGTCCGTTCCGCACCCACTGGCGCCAGCATGGCCTGACGGTGCGTACGCCGCAGCGGATCCGCCAGCTGCTGGGTCGTCACGGGCTGGACTGCGACGACATGCGCTACCTGGGCCCGCTCTGGCAGGGCGCCGGCAGTCGTGGCCGCGGGGGTTGGGCCCCGCTGCGCGCGGCCTGCCTGTTCCATGCCGAAAAACGTACGTTGGCCCTGCCCGGGCCGACACCGCTGCCGGTGCGCTGGCATGGCACCGTTGCTACCTGATTCTGGAGCTGTATTGAAAACCATCGAAATCCATACCGACGGATCCTGCCTCGGCAATCCCGGTCCCGGCGGCTGGGCCGCGTTGCTGCGCTACAAGGACCACGAGCGTGAACTGAGCGGCGGCGAAGCGCATACCACCAACAACCGGATGGAACTGATGGCGGCCATTTCCGGCCTGGAGGCGCTGACCGAGCCCTGCAACATCGTGCTGTTCACCGACTCCCAGTATGTGCGGCAGGGCCTGACCCAATGGATGCCGGGCTGGATCCGCAAGAACTGGAAGACCGCCGGCGGTGATCCGGTGAAGAACCGCGAGCTGTGGGAGCGGCTGCATGCGGCGACGCTGCGGCACCAGATCGACTGGCGCTGGGTGAAGGGGCATTCCGGCGATCCGGACAATGAACGCGTCGATACGCTGGCGCGCAATGCCGCCATCCAGATCCGCGATGCCAGCCCGGTAAACTGAGCCCATGCGTCAGATCATTCTCGATACCGAAACCACCGGCCTGGAGTGGAAGAAGGGCAACCGCATCGTCGAAATCGGCTGCGTGGAGCTGTTCAAGCGTCGCCCCACCGGCAACAACTATCACCAGTACATCAAGCCGGACTGTGAGTTCGAACAGGGCGCGCAGGAGGTCACCGGCCTGACCCTGGACTTCCTGGCCGACAAGCCCGAGTTCGCGCAGATCGCCGATGAGTTCCTGGCGTTCATCGACGGCGCCGAGCTGATCATCCACAACGCGGCATTCGACCTGGGCTTCCTCGACAACGAGTTGTCCCTGCTGGGGCCGCAGTACGGGAAGATCACCGATCGCTGCACCGTGATCGACACCCTGGCGATGGCGCGCGAGCGTTTCCCGGGCCAGCGCAACTCGCTGGATGCGCTGTGCAAGCGGCTGGGCGTGGACAATTCGCACCGTGCACTGCACGGCGGCCTGCTCGATGCGCAGATCCTGGGCGATGTCTACATCGCGCTGACGTCAGGGCAGGAAGAGATCGGCTTCGGCCTGGGCGAGGACGAGGCCGGCGCGGGTGGCGCGGTGCTGCAGGCGTTCGATGCTGCCAAGCTGCTGCCGCGTCCGCGCGTGGTCGCCACCGCATCGGAACGTGAAGCGCACGCCGCGCGACTGGAACGCCTGCGCAAGAAGGCCGGTCATGCGCTGTGGGACGGCCCGAAGGTGGAAGAGCCCGCCAGCGCGTAGACCCTCGGCGCAGGGTGCGCGTGCGGTCCGCTGGCTCAGTGGCAGCGGACCAGGATCACGCTGATGTTGTCGCGGCCGCCGCCATCAAGCGCGGCGGCGACGAGCGTATCCACGCATTCCTGTGCGCTGGCGTCGTCGAAGGCCAGCGTGCGGGCGATGCCACGATCATCGACCTCCTCGGTCAGGCCATCGCTGCACAGCAGCAGCTGCATGCCGGGACGAAGTTCGCCACGGGTGGTGGCCACGTTCAGGTGCGCCGGATCGGTCACGCCCAGCGCCTGGGTGACCACATTGCGGTGCGGATGCGCGCGCGCCTGCTCCGCGGTCAGGTTGCCCTGCGTGACCAGTTCCTGCACCACGCTGTGATCCTGGCTGAGCTGGGCCAGCTGGCCGTCGCGCCACAGGTAGGCCCGGCTGTCACCGACCCAGGCCACTTCGTAGCGATTGCCCTGCACGCGCGCGGCGACCACGGTGGTGCCCATCGGCAGCGTATCGTTGCGTCGCCGCGAAGCGCGGATGATCTCTTCGTCGGCCGTGCGGATGGCCTGCTCCAGAGACGCGCCGCGGCGGATCTCGCGGACGATGGCTTCGCGCGCCAGCGCGCTGGCGACCTCGCCGCAGGCGTGCCCGCCCATGCCATCGGCCACCAGCCACACGCCCAGCTCGCTGTCACCGTAATAGGTGTCCTCGTTGAGCTCGCGGCGCAGGCCGGGATGGGTGAGATGTCCGAATTCGATCATGGTGTGCGGGGCGGGGTAGCGCGGGGGAGAGGGCATCATCACGGCGTGACCGGCATCCGGCAAGGCATGGCGGCAGGAAAATTGCGCCGCAGGGCCCCGGAGACTTGTCGGCAGCCTCACTTCCTCGTATGATGCGCGTCCCCGGTTCGCCGGGGACCACCCGGAGAGGTGGCAGAGTGGTTGAATGTACCTGACTCGAAATCAGGCAGGCGTTTATAGCGCCTCGGGGGTTCGAATCCCCCCCTCTCCGCCAGATGAAGAAGAAAGCCGCCCCCCGGGCGGCTTTTTTCGTTGTCCGGCTGGCCGCGCGCGTTGCGGGGCGGCAATGGATCTCCCCTCGGGGTGCTGCGGGTTAACATGTACGCATCACCTGCTGGAGCTCCCCCATGACTGCTGAAATCCTCGTTCCCGTGTCCTTTGGCGAACTGCTCGACAAGATTTCGATCCTGCAGATCAAGTCCGAGCGGATCAGCGACGAGGGCAAGCTGGCCAACGTGCGCAAGGAGCTGTCGGCGCTGGAGCAGACCTGGATGGCGCACCCGGCCGCGGTCAAGGACATCGCCAAGCTGCGCGGTGAACTCAAGGCCGTCAACGAGCAGTTGTGGGACATCGAGGACGACATCCGCCTGAAGGAGAAGGCGCAGGCGTTCGACCAGGGCTTCATCGACCTTGCACGCAGTGTGTATCTGCGCAATGACGAGCGCGCTCGCATCAAGAAGGCGATCAACCTGGCACTGGGCTCTGCCTACGTGGAAGAGAAGTCGTACCAGGATTACGCACAGCGCGGGTGAGATGGATCCGCCGGGCGTTGCCCGGCGCTACCGATGATCCATCGACTCAGGTGAGGTGGTCGGTCACGTAACGCTCGAAGGCGGCGATGCCGTCCTCGACCGTGATCAGTTCCATCACATCATCGAACTCGATCTTGGTGCCCCACTTGAGGTCGGCGGCCTGCTTGCCGAGATACTTGCGTGCGGCGTCGTCATAGCGGTCCACGCAATAGCGGCGATCCGAATACGGGCCGCTGCGGTGCGGGTTGCTGGCCGCGTGCAGGCCCAGCACCTTCGCTCCCATGGCATTGGCGATATGCATCGGTCCCGAATCGGGTGTCATCACCAGATTGGCGCGTGCCAGCAGCGCAGGCAGCTGCTTGAGCGTGTCCTTGCCGACCAGGTCCAGTGCCGGCGTGTGCAGCTGGGCCTGGATCGCGTCGGCCATGCTGCGTTCCAGTTCACTGCGCCCACCGCACAGCACCACCTGCCAGCCGCGCTGCGTGGCATGGTTGGCGACGGCCGCGTAGCGGTCGGCGTACCAGTTGCGGCGGACGTGGCTGGAGCAGGGCGAAATCATCAGTACCGGCCGGCCATCATCCTGCCACTGCGCCGCGGCCCACTCGAAGGCCGACTGCGGCACGGCCAGGTCCCAGCTCACGTCGGTCTGGTGCAGGCCCAGCGGCTCGCAGAAGCTGCCGATCGCATCCAGCACGTGGATGCCGGGGCGGTCCGGAATGCGTTCGTTGATGAACAACCCATGCAGGTCCTTCGAGCGGCTGCGGTCGTATCCGATGCGGCGTTCGGCCGGGATGAACGCCGACAGCAGGTTCGCGCGGAAGGCCACCTGCATCTGCAGCAGCGCCTCGAAGCGCCCCGGTGGCAGCTGCTTGCGCAGCTCCTTGACGCCGGCCATGCCGCTCTTCTTGTCGTAGGCATGGAAGGTCACGCCCGGCAGACCCTCGAGCAGCTTCTGCCCGGCCTTGTCGATGATCCAGTGGATCGGCGTGTCCGGGCGTGCGGCCTGCAGCGTACGCACCAGGGGCACCACGTGGGTGACATCGCCAAGTGCGGACAGGCGCAGAAGGCACAAGGATGAGGACGCTGATGCCATGTGTTGTTAGACTCAAAGAAATGGTCGCATTCGACGCCAATGAAGCGCTGACGCCATGCCGCGAGGGTCGCGGCATCGGGGCCATTCTGTTCGACCGCGAGCGCCTGCGGCAAGCCGACATCGGCCTGTTCTCTCCCCAGCACTGGGGCAGCCGGGCCCGGCCGGTGGGCGAAGGGGGACGTGGCAGCGCCTGGTTCGTCGACGCGCCGTTCGGCCCCAGCGTGCTGCGCCATTACCTGCGCGGTGGCCTGGTGGCCAGGATCAGCCACGACCAGTACCTGTGGCGGGGCGCCGACCGGACCCGCAGTTTTGCCGAGTTCCGGCTGATGCGGGCCCTGCGCGCGCTGAAGCTGCCGGTTCCCCGGCCGGTGGCGGCTTTCTACATGCGGCAGGGCATGCGCTACCGGGCGGCGATCCTGATGGAACGGATCGAAGGGGTGCGTTCGCTGGCCGACCGCGCGCTGGTTGCCGGACGTGGCGCGCCGTGGGAAGAGACCGGTCGGCTGATCGCCCGCTTCCACCGTGCCGGCCTGGACCATGCCGACCTCAACGCGCACAACATCCTGTTCGACAGCAACGGCCATGGCTGGCTGATCGACTTCGATCGTGGCGTCATCCGCATTCCGGCCACCGCCTGGCGGGAGCGCAACCTCAAGCGCCTGCTGCGCTCGTTGATCAAGCTGCGCGGCGAGCGCAGCGTAGAGGACGTGCAGAAGGACTACGCGCGGCTGCGCCGCGCCTATGACATGGCCTGGAACCGGGGCACCTGATGGACTGGTCGTTGCGTTTCCTCGGCGTCGGCAATGCGTCGGCGGTCGAGTTGGGATCACCGATGTCGGTGATCGAGCGCGAAGGTCGGCCGTGGTTGACGATCGACTGTGGCGGGGAAGGCCTGACCGCCTTCAGGGCGCACTACGGCCACATGCCGCAGGCGCTGTTCATCACGCATGTCCACCTGGACCATGTGGCCGGTTTCGAGCGGCTGTTCGTGGATACCTACTTCAACGCGCAGCGGCGTGGGAAGGTGCGCCTGTATGTGCCGGCCACCGTGGTGCCGCTGCTGCACAGGCGCATCGGCGATTACCCCAATGTGCTGGCCGAGGGCGGTGCCAATTTCTGGGATGCGTTCCAGTTGGTCGTGGTCGGCGACGCGTTCTGGCATGAAGGCGTGCGCCTGGAAGTATTCCCGGCACGCCACCACTGGCCGGAGACCGCCTATGGGCTGCGCCTGCAGGGCGCGCTGACCTGGAGCGGTGATACCCGGCCGATCCCGGAGATGCTGGCGCGGTACGCCAGTGACAACGAGCTGATCGCCCACGACTGCGGCCTGCACGGCAATCCATCGCATACCGGGGTCGATGATCTGGAGCGCGAGTACAGCGCTGAGCTGCAGGCGCGGATGATGCTGTACCACTACGCCAGCGTGGCCGATGGTGCTGCGCTGGCCGCGCGCGGACACCGCGTGGCACAGCCGGGCCAGTGCGTGCCGCTGGCGATCCCGACCGCGCCGCACGTGCTGGCGCAGGATCCGCCGTGAATACCTCTGGCCAGCCTGCCGACGCGGCGCTGGCGGCCGAGCTGGAACATCTGGAACGCGCGCTGCACACCCCGCAGGTGCGCGGTGATCGCGCGCGGCTGTCGGAACTGCTGGATGAGGATTTCAGCGAGATCGGCAGCTCCGGCCAGTGCTATGGCCGTGCGGCTGCGCTGGCGGAGATTCCGCTGGAGCGGGCGCAGGTGCAGATCGAATCGGAGCAGTACGCGGTCTCGTTGCTGGCACCAGACCTGGCCCAGGTGCGTTATCGCAGCCGCTACCACCTGGATGGCCAGCCGCAACGCTGGGTGCTGCGCAGTTCGTTGTGGCGCAGGCATGGGCAGGGATGGCGGGTGGTATTCCATCAAGGGACGCCCGAAGCACGGTAGCGCCGGGCCACGCCCGGCGAGGGGGCCAACCAGGGTTGACCTCTACCAGAGCGCGGCACTGCCAGAAAGGCGATGGCCCCGCCGGCTGACCTCGGCGCCCGCGTCGATCGATACCGTTGCTGCCTTCCGGCCCTGGCGGGGTTTTCGACCTAGCGTCGCGAGGGGCCGACGGGGCCACCATAGAGACGTTGGCCGCCCGGAGGCGGCCTGTTCACGGATCAGGGGAAGCAGCGCAGGGTGCGCCGGAGACCACAGCCGGACTGCACATCGGCTGGCCGATGGCAGGCGCGCATTCTAGCGCAGGCATGCGTATCGACGCCAGCGCCATGCGCTGAATCTGCTGTAACCCGCGGCGCGTATTCGCGGCCGGGCGGCGCGGGCGTTGCTAGAATCCCGGGCCAGGAGGAACGACCTCCCCCACATCGGGAATCAATGACCAGGACGGCCTGGCCCTGCCAAGAGGAGGGCCGTCATGGCCTGGATCTATCTGTTGTTCGCTGGCCTGCTGGAAATCGTCTGGGCCGTGTCGATGAAGCAATCGGAAGGCTTCACCAGGCTCACTCCCACCCTGGTCACTCTCGCCGGCATGATCGCCAGTTTCTGGCTGCTGGCCGTGGCCATGCGCAGCCTGCCGCTGGGAACGGCTTACACGATCTGGACAGGCATCGGCGCGGTCGGTGCCTTCGTGGTCGGCATCGTGTTCCTGGGTGAACAGGTCAGCCCGATGCGGATCGGCGCGGCGGTACTGATCGTGTCGGGGCTGGTGCTGATGAAGCTGTCCAGCAGTTGAGGTTGGGCGGAGTTTGCTGGACAACCGACTCTGGCTGCCAGACAAATAAAAAAGCCGCCCGTTGGGCGGCTTTTTTATTCATCTGGCGGAGAGAGGGGGATTGTCGGGTGCATCCCTGCACCCGATCCCTGCGCGCTGCGCTTCGGGACCCGCCTTCGGCGGTCCGGATCTGCTCCTGCAGATCCGTCGAACCCCGGCGAGGCTTCTCACCCCGATGCTCTCCACCAGACAAATAAAAAAGCCGCCCGATGGGCGGCTTTTTCATTCATCTGGCGGAGAGAGGGGGATTCGAACCCCCGAAGCGCGGTTTAGACGCTTACACACTTTCCAGGCGTGCTCCTTCAACCACTCGGACACCTCTCCGGATCCCTGCCATCGGCAAACGCCTCAGCAGGGGCGCAGATTCTAGCGGGCGGCGCGGCAGGACACAAGCACCCATTCAGGGCGCGTCGCAGGCGGAGGGGGATGGACAGGCGTGGCACAATGGAGCATCCGATGGAAGACGGTGGCCTGATGTCCTATCTCGTCCTTGCCCGCAAGTGGCGTCCGAAGCGTTTTGCCGAGCTGGTGGGCCAGGAACACGTGGTCCGTGCGCTCAGCAATGCGCTGGACAGTGGCCGGGTCCACCACGCGTTCCTGTTCACCGGTACCCGCGGTGTGGGCAAGACCACCATCGCGCGCATCTTCGCCAAGTCGCTGAACTGCGAGCAGGGCACCAGTGCCGATCCGTGCGGCCAGTGCCCGGCCTGCCTGGACATCGATGCCGGTCGCTACATCGACCTGCTGGAGATCGACGCCGCGTCCAACACCGGCGTGGATGACGTCCGTGAGGTGATCGAGAACGCGCAGTACATGCCCTCGCGCGGCAAGTACAAGGTCTACCTGATCGACGAAGTGCACATGCTCTCGAAGGCGGCGTTCAACGCGCTGCTGAAGACGCTGGAAGAGCCGCCGGAGCACGTCAAGTTCCTGCTGGCCACCACCGATCCGCAGAAGCTGCCGGTCACCGTGCTCAGCCGCTGCCTGCAGTTCAACCTCAAGCGCCTGGATGAGGACCAGATCCAGGGCCAGATGACCCGCATCCTGGCGGCCGAGGAAATCGAAGCCGACGGCAGTGCCATCGTGCAGCTGGCCAAGGCCGCCGACGGCAGTTTGCGCGACGGTCTGTCGCTGCTGGACCAGGCCATCGCCTACGCCGGTGGTGCGCTGCGCGACGATGTGGTGCGCACCATGCTGGGGACCGTCGATCGCACCCAGGTGGCAGCGATGCTCGATGCCCTAGCCGAAGGTGACGGGTCGCGCCTGTTGCAGGTGGTGGCGGCACTGGCGGAATTCTCGCCCGACTGGAGTGGCGTGCTGGAGGCCTTGGCCGAAGGCCTGCATCGCATCCAGGTGCAGCAGCTGGTACCGGGTGTTGCCGCCGCGGCTGAAGGCCTGGACGCGGCAGCGTTCGCCGGGCGGCTGCGTCCGGAGGTGGTGCAGCTCTGGTATCAGATGGCCCTGAACGGCCGTCGCGACCTGTCGCTGGCGCCGAGCCCGCGCGCGGGCTTTGAAATGGCCGTGCTGCGCATGCTGGCGTTCCGCCCGGCAGCGTCGGTGCCGCCGGTGCCGCGTTCGGTGGATGCCGCCGGCGGTGCCGCCGGGGGGGCGATGCCCGGTGGTGGGGCGGGTGCTGGCAGCCAGGAAACGGCCCCGGTGGCCGCCGCTGCCGCGATCCCGGCCCGCGTGCCTGCGCAGGCCGCCCCACGCGAACCCGACCCGAAGCCAGAGCCGGCGCCCGAACCCGAACCTGATCCGGCGCCTGAGCCGAAGCCGGTTCCGGTCGAAGAACCGGTGTCGCCGCCGCCGGTCAAGGCCGACGGCATCCCGGTGCCGGTGGCCGTCGACGATCTTCCGCCGTGGGCCACGGACGAGGCCGAGGCCCGCGACCAGACACTGGCTGCGGATGTCGCCACGCCGGACGCGGCCATGGTCGCGCCCTGGCATGAGCCGTCGCCTCCGGTCGCTGCATCAGCCGCGCCCGAGCGTCCGTTCCGTTCCGAGGGCATCGTCATCGCTCCACCTGCGCCCGTCGCGTCGGCGGAGACGGGCGCGCGGGCTGACATCGGCGAGCTGGCGACAGCGGAAGACTGGCTGGACCTGGTCGCCAACAGCGGCCTGAGCGGGCCTTCACGGCAGCTTGCGGCCAATGCCGCCTTCATCTCCTGCCGGCAGGGGACCTTGAAACTGGGGCTTTCGCCCGGATTTGAGTACCTGCGCTCGGAACGCGCGCTGGCCGCTCTTGGCGAAATGCTGGAAAAGGCCTTGGGGCACGCGCTGAAGATCGTGGTCGAGACCGTGGAAACCGAACACGTTCCGGCCGAGACCCTGCACCAGCGCGCCGATCGCCAGCGCGGCGAGCGGCAACAGGTGGCAGAGGCTGTTTTCATGGACGATCCGGAAGTGCAGGTGCTGATCCAGCAACACGGCGCCCGGGTCGTTTCCGATTCCATCCGTTCTTTTGACGAGTAAGACACTATGCGCGGCAACATCGCCCAACTGATGCAGCAGGCCCAGAAGATGCAGGAGAACCTGCAGAAGGCCCAGGAAGAAATCGCCAGGATCGAAGTGACCGGCAGTGCCGGCGGTGGCATGGTCAGCGTGACGCTGACCGGTGCCAAGGAGTGCCGCAAGGTGCGCATCGACCCGTCGCTGGCCAGTGACCCGGAGATGCTGGAAGACCTGATCGCCGCGGCGTTCAACGATGCCTCCAACAAGATCGATGCCGAATCGAAGTCGAAGATGGGCTCGGCTACCGCCGGCATGCAGCTTCCGCCGGGCATGAAGCTGCCGTTCTGATCGTCGGCGCGGTGCCCGCGTTGCCGGGTGCCGCGCACACCCATAAAGCCAGAAGCTGCCGTGTCCGCACCCCTGCTTGAACAATTGATCGATGCGCTGCGGGTGCTGCCTGGCGTGGGCCAGAAGACCGCGCAGCGCATGGCCTACCACCTGCTGGAACGCGAACGCGACGGCGGCCAGCGCCTGGCCGAGGTGTTGGCGCTGGCCGTAGAGCGCATCGGCCACTGCGCGCAGTGCCGCGATTTCAGTGAAACCGAACTGTGCCCGACCTGCGCCAACGGCAGCCGCGAGCGCAGCCAGCTGTGCGTGGTGGAATCGCCCGCCGACCGCCTTGCCATCGAGAATGCCACCGGCTTCCGGGGTGTCTACTTCGTGCTGCAGGGGCGTCTGTCGCCGCTCGACGGCATCGGTCCGCGCGACCTGGGCCTGGAGCAGCTGGAGCAGCGCCTTGGCGAAGGCGAAGTGCAGGAGCTGATCATCGCCACCAGTGCCACCGTCGAGGGAGAGGCCACCGCGCATTATCTGGCGCAGCTGGCGCGGGCCCGCCAGGTCCGGCCGAGCCGGTTGGCGCAGGGGCTGCCGCTGGGGGGCGAACTGGAATACGTGGATCGCGGCACGCTGTCGCACGCGTTCGGCACCCGCAGCGAATTCCGCGATTGACGGCCTGGCCCTTTGAAGGGCGGGGGTTGCCTACAATGCAGGCGACATTTCACCGAGGCCGACCATGAGCAACGAAACCCTTTTCAGCAGGATCATCCGTCGCGAGATTCCGGCCACCATCGTCTATGAAGACGAGGACGTGCTGGGCTTCAAGGACATCGCGCCGCAGGCGCCGGTGCACGTGCTGTTCATTCCGAAGAATGAAATCATTCCGACCCTGGACGACCTGCAGCCTTCGCAGGCGCACCTGATCGGCAAGCTGGCCCTGGCGGCGGCCGACTATGCGCGCCGCGAGGGCTTTGCCGAGCAGGGCTACCGCATCGTGATGAACTGCCGTGAGGATGCGGGGCAGACCGTGTTCCACATCCACATGCATCTGCTGGCCGGCGCGCCGCTGGGCCATTTCGGCGCGCCCGGGAAGTAAGCGCCCGCCGGCGCGATGGCGTGCAAGCAGAAGGCCGCCCGGTGGGCGGCCTTCTGCGTCATGCGTACCGGAGGGGGGTTACCACCAGCCCCAGCGGCCGTAGCCCCAGTACGGGCCATACGGGCCCGGGCCCCAGGGGCCATAGGGGTAGGGCACGACGTCGACCTGGCGCTGCTCCGGCCACAGGTAGATCACATCGGCCGACAGCTTCGGCAGGCGATAGTCGTACTCGCCGATGCGGGTGTTCTGGTAACCATCGATCTTGCCGATGAAGGTCACGTCACGGCCGGGCTCAAACACCGCCGGATCGTAGAAGCCGGAGCGGCAGGCGATGAAGCGGCCGTCGCTGGCATCGGACGAGGTGGTGTTCGGCCGGCCGGAGGCGTTGAGCGGGCGCGAGATCATCTGGAAGCAGGTCTCGCCCTGGCCGGGCTTGGTTTCGATGATGCGGCCACCCCAGCGCACGGGCGTGCCGACCTGCTGGGTAGCGACCGAGTCGCGCGGGGAGACCAGGCTGAACTGTCCCTGCAGCGGCTTTGGGGCCGTGGCGCAGGCCGACAGGGCCAGCGTGGCCACAGCGGTGAGAAGGAACTTGGTGTTCATGGGGAGGCTCCGGAAGTCGGGCGATGCCTGCGCAGGTCCCGCAATAATGAAGCGAGGTCGGTGCAAGTTCCAGCGTAGCGCGCGTCGGCGAAACGCTGGCTGAGTGCCAGCAGGGCCGGATCGGGCCGGCACGCATCGACGCGACGGGCCCAGAGCAGTGCCGGCTCGTGCGGTTCGCGGGCCAGGCCGAGCCGGGCGTAGCGCCGGCCCAGGCGGTGCCAGGCGCGCAGCAGCGGGTCGCGTTCGCGCTCGCCCCGGGCCAGCAGCCATGCCATCCACAGCACGGCTGCCAACGCGGCCATCACGAAGCCTGACAGCAACTGTCCCGGCTTGATGTCGTCCAGGCCCAGGGGCTTGAACAGCTGCTGCTGGCGGCGCGCATCGAAGGACAGCACCAGGTCGTTCCAGCCACGGCGCAGCCAGTCGCCCATCTGACCCAGCTGCAGCCAGCGCTGCTGCAGCGGATTGCCGGCGTCTGCCAGCAGGCGATCGTCGAGGGTGTCCAGGATGCGTTCGGGGGCGACGGCGGCCGTGGGATCGACCCGCACCCAGCCCCGTTGCGGCAGCCAGACCTCGGCCCAGGCGTGGGCATCCATCCGCCGCACGACCCAGTAGTCGCCCACCCGGTTGCGCGTGCCGCCGGCGAAGCCGGTCACCACGCGGGCCGGAATGCCTGCGTTGCGCATCAGCACCACGAAGGCCGAGCTGAAGTGCTCGCAGAAGCCTGCCTTGTAGCCGAACAGGAATTCATCGATGGGGTCGCGGCCGGCCACGGGCGTGTCCAGCGTGTAGGAGAAATCGGTGGTGATCCACTGCAGGGCGCGACGTACCACGGCCTCATCGTTGCTGCCCGCCTCCTGCCGCCACTGCCGGGCGAGGGTGGCGGTGCGTGGATTGAAGCCGGCCGGCAACTGCAGCGCTGCGCGTCGCAGGTAGGGGGGGAGCGCGCTGTCGAAGTGCTGCGGCGGCGCCGAGTGCAGGCGCCACCGGCTCAGCGCCGACAGCGTGCGGTCGCTGAGCAGGCTCATGTCCGCATCCAGCGTGCTGCCTTCCGGCGCACGGGTCGGCAGATCCAGTGCCACCAGCTGGCGGCGGTCGGTCGGCTCGTAGTCGATCTGGTAGTCCCAGCCGCGCGCACCGGCATCGACGATCGCGGGTGGGCGCTGCGTGCGGGCACGGTCACGGGTCCAGCGTCGGCCATCGAAGTCGGTCAACACCGGTCCTCGCCAGTAGCGCTGGTCCGGATCGGGTACGGCGCCGAAGAACTGCACCCGCAGCGCAGGTGTGTCGTCGGCCATCAGGTCCAGCCACTGCCCCGGCTCCATGCTGTCGGACAGGCCCGGCGTGCTGACCGCGCGTTCGGGTACGCCCCACAGCGGCGTGGACAGACGCGGAAACAGCCAGAACGACGCCAGCGCCAGTGGCAGGCCCAGCGCCAGCAGCCGGCCGACGCCCTTCAGCTGGCCGCGCAACGGCAAGGCGTCGGCGTGGCCCTCGCCCTGTGCCAGGCGCTGCAGGGCCAGCAGTGCACAAAGGCCGGCCAGCGCCGCCAGCAGCGTGGTCAGCGGGCCCTGGTCCAGCAGGAAGGCGGCGAATGGCGAGAACAGCGCAAAGCCCAGCAGGCTGCGTGCATCGCGCAGGCTGCGCAGCTCGCTGGACTTGATTGCAAGCATCGCGGCGAGCAGTGCGCAGCCGGTATCGCGTCCGGGGCGGACCAGGCCCATCTGCCAGGCGATGGCGGCCAGCATGCCCAGCACGAGCAGCAGGCGCACCGGCATCGGCAACACGCGTCGCCACGACAGCGCGGCCGTCAGCAGCGCAGCCAGCGCGATCACCGTGGCCAGCATCGGCGGCAACTGCAGCAGCAACGGCAGCAGCGCAAGCGCAGCGCTGGCCAGGGTCCAGGTGCGGGCGTTGCGGTCGAGCGTGGGCGCGGCGTCAGTCATGCGGCATCAGCGCCAACGCGCGCAGGCAGAGATGGTGATGGCTGGCGCCCTGTCCCGGCCCCAGTGGCGGATGCGAGGGCAGCAGCAGGGTGTAGCGGCGACCTCCGCGTTCGGCCATGTCGATCCAGCGCGCCAGGCGTGCGATGCGCGCTTCGGTCGGCAGTGGCGCCAGCGTGTGCCAGTCCAGCACGACCTCGATGCCGACCGGCTTTTCGTACTCACGGACCAGCAGGCTGTCGCGGCGCGCGGAGTGCTTCCAGGCAATGCTGCGTGGCGCGTCTCCGGCGCGGTAGGGGCGCAGCTGGTGCAGCTCTTCGCCGCTGGCGTGGGCGCGGGTGTGCAATGGATCGTTGCCGCGCTCCGGCAGCGCGGGGGCCAACGCTTCGGCCAGGGGATACACCAGCAATGGCTGTTCCGGCCACACCCACGACCACGCACGGACCAGGCCCAACGGTTGCGTGGTGGACAGGCGGATGCGCGACAGCTCCCGCCAGCCGCGACGTTCGCTGGGGACGTCCAGCTCCACTTCGCCGCGCCCCTGTGCCGGCAGCGAGGTCCAGGCCTGGCTGTCGCCCAGTTGCAGGTGCAGCCCCTGTCGTGGCCGCGGATCACGCAGCGACAGGTCCACGCGCAGCCGCAGCGGCTGGCCGGCAGGCACCGGCTCGGCGGAGATCGCATCGATCTGCACGCCCGACAACTGCAGGTGCGCGGCAATGGCGCTGGCGATTGCCGCCGCCGCCAGCAGCAACGCCAGCAGCAACGCGGGGTTGTTGTTGTAGTTCAGCGCACCCAGCAGCATCGCTGACAGCAGCGTGGCGACGAACAGGCCGAAGCGTGTAGGCAGCACGTAGATGCGGTGGCGGTTCAACCGCTGCGGCAGTGCTTCCGGCGCACGCGGGCGTGCCAGCAGCTGCAGCCGCGCCCAGCGCGAGGCCACGCTCAGTCCACCGTGACGGTCTGCAGGATCGCGCGTGCCAGCGCAGGCCCGGAGCTGGACTCGGCTTCGGCCACCAGTCGATGCCCCGCCACCGCCACGAACAGCGTCTGCACGTCTTCGGGAATGACATGGCTGCGGCCGAGCAGCAGCGCATGCGCCCGGGCTGCACGCAGCAGCGCCAGTCCGGCACGAGGCGACAGCCCTACGCGCACGCCTGCATGCTGGCGGCTGCGGGTCAGCAGGGCCTGCACGTAGTCGACCAGCGCGTCGCTGGCGTGGACCTGGCCTACGGCCTCACGCAATGCCCGCACCTGCACTTCGTCCAGTTTCGGCATCGCACGTGCGATCAGGTCGCGGCGATCGGTGCCGCGCAGCAGCTCGCGCTCGGCCTGCGGGCTGGGATAGCCCATCGCCAGCCGCAGCAGGAAACGGTCCAGCTGCGAGTCGGGCAAGGGGAACGTGCCCGACAGGTCCACCGGATTCTGGGTGGCGATCACGAAGAAGGGGTCCGGCAGCGCATGCGTCTGTCCATCCAGTGTCACCTGCTGTTCGGCCATGGCCTCCAGCAGCGCGCTCTGCGTGCGTGGTGGCGCGCGGTTGATTTCATCGGCCAGCAGCACATGGGTGAACACCGGGCCGGGATGGAACTGGAACTGGCGACTGCCTGCCTCATACACCGATACGCCAAGCACATCGGCCGGCAACAGGTCCGAGGTGAACTGCACGCGCTGGAAGCCCAGGCCCAGACTGCTGGCCAGCGCGTGGGCCAGCGTGGTCTTGCCGAGGCCGGGCAGGTCCTCGATCAGCAGATGTCCACCGGACAGCAGAGCGACGAAGGCGAGCCGCACTTCCGGAACCTTGCCCAGCACCAGCGCGTTGACCTGATCCTGGGCCTCCCGCAGGGACTGGCGCAGTTGATCGGTTAGCATGCTGGGACTGGGGGACGAAGCTGGCATGATCGTCTCTGATCTGGAATCTCCTCGATTATCCATAGAGCAATGCAGGGCGAACAGCGCGCACGGACGATTTTTCTCTGGTTATGGACGCTGGTCACAGCGGCCAAGCTGGTGGTGGCCGCGCGCCTGCCACTGTTCGTCGATGAAGCGTTCTACTGGCAGGAAGGCCAGCACCTGGCGGCGGCCTATTCCGATCTGCCGGGCCTGACCGCGTGGATGGCGCGGCTGGGCGTGGAGATCGGCGGTCATCACGTGCTGGCCCTGCGCCTGCCGTTCCTGGCGATAGGTGCGTTGCTGCCCTGGCTGGTTTCGCGCATCGCCACGCGCTGGTTCGGTGCCGTGGCCGGTTGGCAGGCAGGCAGCCTTACTCTGCTGATGCCACTGTCGGCCACGCTGGGGCTGCTGGCGGTGCCGGACGTACCCATGGCGCTGGCGGCCGTGCTGTGCCTGCACGCGGGTGCGCGCCTGCTGCACAACGTGGACGCATCATCGGCGATGAAGCTGGCGTTGGGCCTGCTGATCGGTGCGCTCAGCCACTATCGCTTCATCGGTGTGATCGGCGTCGGCTTCATCGCGTTGCTGGCGTTGCCGCAGGGCCGGCGCATGCTGGCCGATCCGCGGGTCTGGGTCGCGCTGGCCATCGGTGTACTGGCCTGGTTGCCGTTGCTGGCGTGGAATGCGGACAACCACGATGCCGGGCTGAAGTTCCAGGTGGTCGAGCGCCATCCCTGGGCGTTCGAGTGGGGTGGGCTGTGGTTCCTGGTGATCCAGCCGATGCTGGTCACCCCCATCCTGTGCATCGCGATGTGGAAGGTGGCGCTGGCCGGCACGCGCAGCGGTGGTGGTGCGCGCGTGCAGTGGCGCTACTTCGGGCTGGTGGGCGGCGTATCGACGCTGGGCATCTTCCTGCTGGGGTTCTTCACCGATGTCGAGCGCATCAGTTTCCACTGGCCGCTGCCGGGCTACCTGGCGCTGCTGGTCGCGGTACCGGTGGTGCTCAATGGATGGCCGCGCTGGCTGCGCAGGACAGGGTGGTGGCTGGCAGGGCTGGGCATGGTGCTGGCGTTCGGCTACTACCTGATGGCATCCACGCCGGCACTGCGCGAGCAGATGGCCGGCAGCAAGTACTACCCGCGCAATTTCGCCGGCTGGGAGCCGTTGGCCAAGGCGGTCCGCGAGGAACTGCAGCAGATGCCAGAAGGCACGCGTGTCCTGGCCGGCAACTTCAAGGTGGGGGCCGAGCTGGGCTTCCAGCTGGGCGATGGCGATATCGAAGTGTTGCCGCACCCGCTCAACGACAAGCATGGCCGCACGGCGCAGCTGGCGCAGTGGAACCTGGTGCATGCCGGTGAGCGCACCGCGCCCATGCTGCTGGTGCTGTCACCCAGCGACCAGCGGTACCGCGAGCTGCTGGACCGCTATCACGCGGTCTGCGAACAGGTGGGGCCGCTGCCGGCACCACGGATTGTCAGCAGTGACCACGGCTTCCAGCGCTTCCTGCTGTTCCGCCTGCCGGCGCAGCGCGCGCCGGGGCCCTGCGTGACGCCGGCGATGGCGTGGCTGGATGCGCCGTCCAATGGCGAGAAGGTGTCCGGCACGCTGGCGATCCGGGGCTGGGCCTTCAAGGACGGCGTCGGCCTGGCGCGCGTGGAGGTGCTGGTCGATGGCCGTTCGATCGGCGATGCACGCTACGGTCGCGAGTTCGACCTGCGCCCGGCCTGGCCGGACAGCACCGATCCGCAGCATCCGGCCGTGGGCTTCGATGCCAGCCTCGATACCTCCGTGCTGGCACCGGGCAAGCACTGGCTGGGCCTGCGCCTGTACGGCCACGACGGCAGCGTGGAAGCATGGCAGGAGCAGCCGTTCGTGGTGGAGAAGCGCTGAAGGCGCTACCCGGGGCTCAGGGCACCCGGAATCCGGCCCTGCGCAGCAGGCCGCACAGAGCGATCAGGGGCAGGCCGACCAGCGCAGTGGGATCGCGGCTGTCGATGGCTTCGAACAGGCTGATGCCCAGTCCTTCGCATTTGAAGCTGCCGGCACAGTCAAGGGGCTGCTCGGCAGCGACATAACGGGCGATTTCCGCGGCATCAAGATGACGGAAGCGCACTTCGGTCAGATCCAGCGCTGCGAAAGATTCTCCGTCCCGTGTGAGATTGAGGGCGGTGTGGAAGCGTACGGTGCGTCCGGCCATGGCCGCCAACTGCGCACAGGCGGCATCGACCGTGCCTGGCTTGCCCAGCGGCCGGCCTTCCAGATCGGCGACCTGGTCCGAGCCGATCACCCAGGCGCCCGGGTGGCGGGCGGCCACATCGGCCGCCTTGGCCGCGGCCAGGCGTACCGCCAGATCCAGCGGGGCTTCACCGCTCAACGGCGTTTCATCCACCTCCGGGCGCGCGCACTCGAACGGCAGGGCCAGCCGCTGCAGCAGTTCGCGGCGGTAACGGGAGGTGGAGGCCAGGACCAGGGTCATGCAACAATACCGGGGCAGGGTGCGGCAGTCTGGCCCGGCCTGACTGCCAGCGGCAAGCCTCATGTGGCGGGCATTTGACAGCCGCCGCCCGGATCCTTAGTATTCAGCGGCTTATGTCCGCGAACGTGCCCGAAACGCTGGATGCCTGGCGGATGGTTGTAGCGCGAAGGCGCTTCGACGGTCAGGTGTCCCTGGCTGAATTGACCCGCCTGCAGGGGTTGGTCGCAGATACCGACGGCGAGTGCGTGTACTCGCTTGAGTTCGGTCGCGACGACGTCTTGCGGGTATCCTATGTGGAACTGACCATCGACACCGCGCTGCCGCTGACCTGTCAGCGCAGCATGCAGCGATTCCTGTTGCCGGTGAAGGTGACCCAGAGGCTTGGCCTGATCCGCGACGAGGACGAGGAATCGTCCCTGCCGGAGGAGTACGAGGCGTTGCTGGTGCCGGAAGATGGCCAGCTGCGTCCGCTGGACCTGGTCGAGGACGAACTGGTGCTGGCGGTGCCGGTGGTACCGCTGTCACCCGACGGTGAAGCAGTCGACAAGGACTGGGCACCGAGCGAAGAAGAAACGAAGAAGGCCAACCCGTTCGCGGCGTTGGCGGCGTTGAAGAAACAATAGCAGCCGGTTGTCGTCGGCGGCTGCGGCGAAAGCGAAAAGTGTGCTGGGCGCTGGCGTCCTGTGCGACGAAACGACGAAGCAAAACGAACCGAGTTTGGAGCAATCCCATGGCTGTCCAGAAATCCCGTGTTACCCCGTCCCGTCGCGGCCAGCGTCGTTCGCATGACGCCCTGAGCGCCAAGCAGCTGTCGACCGACCCGACCACCGGTGAAGTGCATCTGCGTCACCACATCACTGCCGACGGTTTCTACCGTGGCAAGAAGGTCATCCAGACCAAGACCTCGGCCGTCGAAGAAGATTGATGTGCCGGGAAGGCCGCTGCCCGACGGGCAGCGGCCTTTGCCTTCTTTCCCCGGGCGTGCCGGTGATCGGCGGCCCGCGCAACAGGAAACATGATGAGCAAGCGGATCTACTCGAGGATCGCGGGCACCGGCAGCTATTTGCCGGAAAAAGTCCTGACCAACGCCGACCTGGAAAAAATGGTCGAAACCTCGGACGAGTGGATCCAGACGCGCACCGGTATTCGTGAGCGGCACATTGCGGCCGAAGGCGAGACCACCAGCGATCTCGGCTACCAGGCTGCGCTGCGTGCGCTTGAAGCGGCGGGCATCGACGCTTCCCAGCTCGACATGATCGTGGTCGGCACGACCACGCCTGATCTGATTTTCCCGTCCACCGCGTGCCTCATCCAGGCCAAGCTCGGTGTGGCCGGTTGCCCCGCCTTCGACGTCAACGCGGCCTGCTCGGGCTTCGTGTTCGCGCTGAGCGTGGCCGACAAGTTCATCCGTTCCGGCGACTGCAGGCACGTGCTGGTAATCGGCGCGGAAACCCTGACCCGCATCGTCGACTGGAACGACCGCACCACCTGCGTGCTGTTCGGTGATGGTGCTGGCGCCGTCGTGCTCAAGGCCGACGAGGAAACCGGCATCCTCAGCACGCATCTGCACTCTGATGGCAGCAAGAAGGAACTGCTGTGGAATCCGGTCGGCGTTTCGGCCGGTTTCAAGGACGGCGCCAATGGCGGCGGCACCATCAACATGAAGGGCAACGACGTGTTCAAGTACGCCGTCAAGGCGCTGGACTCGGTCGTGGACGAGACCCTGGCTGCCAATGGCCTGGACAAGTCGGACCTGGACTGGCTGATCCCGCACCAGGCCAACCTGCGCATCATCGAAGCCACCGCCAAGCGGCTGGAAATGTCGATGGACCAGGTCGTGGTCACCGTCGATCAGCATGGCAACACCTCGTCCGGCTCGGTGCCGCTGGCGCTGGACGCCGCGGTCCGCTCGGGCCGCGTCGAGCGCGGTCAGCTGTTGCTGCTGGAGGCCTTTGGTGGCGGCTTCACGTGGGGTTCGGCCCTGTTGCGCTATTGATAGTGCAAGTTACGACAACGTGAAGTCTGTCGTTGCGGCCCTCCGGGGCCGTAACGCGTTTAAGGAGGTCCTGTCATGGTTGAGCCCATCGTCATCGACGGGCAGCGCGCCTGGCTGAAGCAGTACGGCAAGGGAAGCCGGGCCATGGCCCTGGGTCTGCTCAACTTCGTCGCCCACCGGTTCCAGCTGGACGCGCTGCGTCCGCCACCGCACCGGGGCGGTGACGCCGCACGCGAGGTCGAGGCCCGCCGCCTGGGCGAACTGCAGGCACAAGGGGTGAACGTGCCCGACGTGATCGGCAGCGGCCATGCCGCGCTGGTGATCGGTGAGAACGGCAGCTCGTTCAACACCTGCCTGCGCGAGGCCGACGACGCCGGGCGGGACCGGCTGGTGATGGCCGCAATGCGGGCACTTGCCGAAGCACACAGCCGTGGCGCCTATTTCGGCCAGCCGCTGCCGCGCAATCTCACCTGGGATGGCGAGCGGGTCGGTTTCATCGACTTCGAGGAAGATCCGCTGGAAGTGATGGATCTGGCCGAAGCCCAGGCGCGCGACTGGCTGATGTTCGGCTATGGCGTGGCCAAGTACTACGCCGACCGACCCGACTGCCTGCAGGCGATGATGGCCGAGGCGATCGGCACCGTGCAGGCGCCGGTACGCGAGCACGTGCACGCTGTGAGCGGCCGCCTGCAGCGCCTGGCCCGGGTCTGCATGAAGCTCGGACGCTCGGCGCGCACGCTGGCCCATTCGATCTTCATCGCGCACGGCGCCACCACCATGGGGGTGCTGATGGTGGTCGGGCTGTGCATGGACTTCTTTGCCGATGGCGAACTGGACATTCTGCAGTTGTTCTGCTGATTGCATCCGCCGGGCATGGCCCGGCGCTACCGGAGCCGTTCACCGGGCATGGCTTGGCGCTGCCGCAACCGTTCGCCGGCCCGGCATTGCTTGCGCGCTCCATACGCCCTGCATACGCGCACGTACAGACGACACGGCGGATTCGCCCTTATCATGGCCCGCTTCGATTGCAACAAGCGGATGACCGCGTGACCGTATCCACCCTCGCTTTTGTCTTCCCCGGCCAGGGCTCGCAGTCTGTGGGCATGGTGGCCGAGCTGGCCGAGCTGCACCCGCAGGTGCGTGAGGCCTTCACCGAGGCATCCGATGGTGCCGGCGTCGACCTGTGGGCGCTGTCCCAGGGTGGCCCGGAGGAAATGCTCAACCGTACCGAATACACGCAGCCGGCCCTGCTGGCGGCGAGCATCGGCGTGTGGCGCGCCTGGAACGCCGTGGGTGGTCCGCGCCCGTCGGTGCTGGCTGGCCACAGCCTGGGCGAGTACACGGCGCTGGTCGCCGCTGGCGCGCTGAGCCTGCATGACGGTGCGCACCTGGTGCGCCTGCGCGGCCAGCTGATGCAGGACGCGGCTCCGGCCGGCGTGGGCGCCATGGCCGCCGTGCTCGGCGCCGAAGACCAGCTGGTGCTGGACGTCTGCGCCGAAGCAGCGGGCAGCCAGGTGGTGGTACCGGCCAACTTCAACTCGCCCGGCCAGATCGTGATCGGTGGCGATGCGGCAGCAGTCGACCGCGCGCTGGCGTTGCTGGCCGAAAAGGGCGTGCGCAAGGCAGTGAAGCTGGCCGTCAGCGTGCCCTCGCATACCCCGTTGATGCGCGAGGCCGCCAACCGTCTGGCCGAAGTGATGGCCGGGCTGTCCTGGCAGGCTCCGCAGCTGCCGGTGGTACAGAACGTCGATGCCCAGGTGCACGACGGCGTGGATGCCATCCGCACCGCGCTGGTCCAGCAGCTGTACCAGCCGGTGCAGTGGACCGGTTGCGTGCAGGCCCTGGCCGCCCGTGGCATCACCCAGGTTGCCGAATGTGGCCCGGGCAAGGTGCTGACCGGCCTGGTCAAGCGCATCGACAAGGCCATCGACGGCCGTTCGCTGGCCACCCCGGGCGACTTTGAAAGCGCCCGCGAGGCATGGTCGGCCTGATCGCCCCTGTTCCTGCCGACCCTGCCAGTGGCCGCTGCACGCGGCGCGGGTGGGGCGGCTGCCCCCGTCTGAGGAAACCATCATGAGCAAGCCCCTGCAGGGTGAAATCGCACTGGTCACCGGCGCCAGCCGTGGCATCGGTGCCGCCATTGCCGATCTGCTGGCCGCCCAGGGCGCCACCGTCATCGGCACCGCCACCACCGAGTCCGGCGCTGCGGCGATCGGCGAGCGCCTGGCGGCCCACGGTGGTCACGGCCGCGCGCTGAACGTCACCGATGCCGCCGCACTGGACAGCGTGCTGGATGGCATCGCCAAGGAGTTCGGCCCGATCTCGATCCTGGTCAACAACGCCGGCATCACCCGCGACAATCTGCTGATGCGCATGAAGGACGATGACTGGGCCTCGATCATCGACACCAACCTGACCAGCGTGTTCCGCACCAGCAAGGCGGTTATGCGCGGCATGATGAAGGCACGCAAGGGCCGCATCATCAACATCGCCTCGGTGGTGGGCGTGACCGGCAATGCCGGCCAGGCCAACTACGCGGCCGCCAAGGCCGGCATCATCGGCTTCAGCAAGTCGCTGGCCAAGGAGATCGGCTCGCGTGGCGTCACCGTCAACGTGGTCGCGCCGGGCTTCATCGACACCGACATGACCAAGGCACTGCCGGAAGAAGCGCGCACCGCGCTGATCAACGACATCGCCCTCGAACGCCTGGGTTCGCCGGAAGACATCGCCCATGCGGTGGCCTTCCTGGCCAGCCCGGCTGCCGGCTACATCACCGGCGAAACCCTCCATGTGAACGGCGGCATGTACATGCCGTAAGCAAGGGGCGCACGGATTGCGCCGCAAGTGGTTGATCTGCGTGGATTTTTGCTGCAATGCAAGGGCGCGCCGGTTTCCACTACACTATCCCACGGCCATCGCCCTTGATGGCGACCACTTTTGAACCACAACTCCATCTGGAGCGAGATCCCATGAGCACCATCGAAGAACGCGTCAAGAAAATCGTCGTCGAACAGCTTGGCGTCAAGGAAGAAGAAGTCACCACCAGCGCATCGTTCGTCGATGACCTGGGCGCTGACTCGCTGGACACCGTCGAGCTGGTGATGGCGCTGGAAGAAGAATTCGAGTGCGAAATCCCGGACGAAGAAGCCGAGAAGATCAGCACCGTGCAGGCCGCCATCGACTACATCAAGGCCCACGTCAAGGCCTGATGTCAGACGGCAGTGCGCGTGCGGGCATCCGCCCGGCGCGCACCGCACCCCATGGGGCCGCTGTTGCGGCCCCGTGTGTTTGCGCATCACACCGAAGCAAACCGCGTTGCCCGAAAGCATCTTCGGGTCAGGAGAATCAGCAATGAAGCGTCGCGTCGTCGTAACCGGCCTGGGTATCGTCTCGCCGTTGGGCAATGATCTGGCCAGCAGCTGGGAAGGCATCACCCATGGTCGTTCGGGCATCGGTCCGCTGACCAACGTCGCCGATTCCTACCTGGAACGGTTCACCACCAAGATTGCAGGTGAGGTCAAGGGCTTCGACATCACCGCCGACAATGCACTGTTCGGCAAGTACCGGGTCAGCGGCAAGGATGCCAAGAAGATGGACCCGTTCATCCATTACGGCCTCGGTGCCTCGTTCATGGCCCTGCAT
This sequence comes from Stenotrophomonas sp. STEN225, assembly GCF_056756445.1. NCBI lineage: Bacteria > Pseudomonadati > Pseudomonadota > Gammaproteobacteria > Lysobacterales > Lysobacteraceae > Stenotrophomonas > Stenotrophomonas sp. STEN225. The sequence continues at coordinate 163,868 of NZ_JBRRBV010000007.1, forward strand.
GATTCGGGCCTGGAGATCACCGACGCCAATGCCGAGCGCATCGGCGCCATCGTCGGCGCCGGCATCGGCGGCCTGCTCGGCATCGAAGAGCAGACCATCGAATTCCACGAGGGCAAGAAGATCTCGCCCTTCTACGTGCCCAAGACCATCATCAACATGCTGCCGGGCCAGCTGAGCATCATCACCGGCCTGAAGGGCCCGTCGTTCTCGGCGGTTTCGGCCTGCGCCACCTCGAACCACTCGATCGGCACCGCCATGCGCATGATCCAGTACGGCGATGCGGACGTGATGGTGGTGGGCGGCGCCGAGCGCGGCTCCTCGCCGACCGCCGTGGGCGGCTTCTGCGCGATGAAGGCCATGTCCACCCGCAACGACGCACCGGAACAGGCCTCGCGCCCCTGGGACAAGGATCGCGACGGCTTCGTGCTGGGCGACGGTGCCGGCATCCTGATCCTGGAAGAGTACGAGCACGCCAAGGCCCGTGGCGCGAAGATCTATTGCGAGCTGGCCGGCTTCGGCGCCAGCTCCGACGCGTACCACATGACCGCGCCGAGCGAGAACGGCGAAGGCGCTGCCCGCTGCATGACCATGGCGTTGAAGGACGCTGGCCTGAATCCGGAACAGGTGGGTTACCTCAACGCACATGGCACCTCCACGCCGCTGGGCGACCTGGGCGAAACCATGGCGATGAAGACGGCCTTCGGCGACCACGCCTACAAGATGATGGTCAGCTCCACCAAGTCGATGACCGGCCACCTGCTCGGCGCTGCCGGCGGTGTGGAGGCGATCTTCTCGGTGATGGCTCTGCAGGACAACGTCATCCCGCCGACCATCAACCTGCAGGAGCCGGGCGAAGGCTGTGACCTGGACTACGTCCCCAATGAAGCGCGCCAGGCCAAGGTCGACGTGGTGATGTCCAATGGCTTCGGCTTCGGCGGCACCAACGGCACGCTGATCTTCAAGCGCGTCTGACCGGGTTGTCGCGTCGGGCCATGCTCGACCGGACGTGCTCCACGCACGAGGAAGCCGCCGCAAGGCGGCTTCCGTGTATCTGAATTCCCCTGCAGGCCACCATGACCCACGCCCCGCTGATCCACCCGCTGCCGCATCCGATCGATCTGCTGGCCCTGCAGCAGCAGGCGCCGGAACGTTTCCCGCTGCTGATGGAGTCCACCGCTTCCGGCACCGCGCAGGGCCGCTGGAGCCTGCTGTTGGCCGCACAGGGCGACACGCTGCGCCTGGATGCCGATGGTCGCGTGCGCGACCAGCAGGATACGGTGCAGCCCGGCAGTTTCCTGCAGGCGCTGGACCGCGCCTGGCAGCAGGCACGGCTGCCGCACGATGGCAGTCACAGCCTGCCGTTCCGCGGCGGCTGGGCCTTGATGCTCGACTACGAAGTGGCCAGCCAGATCGAACCGGTGCTGCCGGCGCGTGCGCGCGATGATGGCCGGCCGACGGCACTGGCGCTGCGCTGCCCGGCGGCCGTGCTGCACGATCACCAGAACCACGCCAGCTTCGTCATCGCCGAAGCGGGCGAGCAGGCGCTGCTGGACTCGCTGGTGGCGCTGGCCGCGCAGGCGCTGCCGGAGGCGGGGCAGGGCTGGCAGCCGCCGCAGTCGGTCGGCGAAGACGCGCCGCAGCGCTTCACCGACGGCGTGCGCCGGGTGATCGACTACCTGCGCGCCGGCGATGTGTTCCAGGTGAACCTGTCGCGGCGCTGGAGCGCGCAGTTCGCCACGCCGGTCAGCCCGCAGGCCCTGTACGCACAGCTGCGCCGCGCCAACCCCGCACCGTTTGCCGGCCTGTTCAGTGCGTTTGGGCGGCACGTGGTCAGCTCCTCGCCGGAGCGGCTGGTATCGGTGCATGCCGGCCACGCGCAGACCCGGCCGATCGCGGGCACGCGCCCGCGTTTCGAGGGTGACGATGATGCCGCGCGCATCCAGGAGCTGGTCGGGCACCCGAAGGAGCGCGCCGAGCACGTGATGCTGATCGACCTCGAACGCAACGATCTGGGCCGCATCTGCCTGCCCGGCACCGTGGTGGTCGATGAACTGATGACGGTGGAGAGCTACGCCCATGTGCACCACATCGTCAGCAACGTCAGCGGCCATCTGCGCCCGGAGGTCACCCCCGGCGAAGTGATCGCCGCAACGTTCCCCGGCGGCACCATCACCGGCTGCCCGAAGGTGCGCTGCATGCAGATCATCAGCGAGCTGGAGCAGGTGCCGCGCGGTGCCTATACCGGGGCGTTCGGCTGGCTGAACCGCGATGGCGACCTGGACCTGAACATCCTGATCCGTACCGCCGAGGTGGACGGCCACGAGGTCAGTTTCCGCACCGGCGCCGGCATCGTGGTCGATTCGGACCCAGACAAGGAGCTGGACGAGACCCGTGCCAAAGCGCGTGGCCTGCTGCGCGCCCTGGGCCAGCAGGGGTAGGCGATCGACCCCCGCCGGGCATGGCCCGGCGCTACCGATGCATCACCGCCGGGCCATGCCCGGCGAGCGAAGCGGGGTTGAGTGCCACCCCGGCCATGACCCCACACCACCGGCACGGTATCCTGCACGACGGAATCGAGTTCTGAGGTAATCCATGGCGGGAGCCAAGCGCGGGTGTCTGTTCGTGGTAACGCTGCTGGTGGTGCTGGTCGCGGTCGTGGCCGGCGCGGGCGCGTGGTTCTTCTACAAGCAGACCCAGTTCGCCGATGCCCCGATCTCCCCCTCCGCAGAGACCGTGGTGATCGCCAGCGGCGATGGCCTGAACACCGTGCTGCGCAAGCTGCGCGAGGCGGGCGTGGACGAAGGCCAGGACGCACAGTGGCAGCTGCTGGCACGCCAGCTCGACGCCGCCGGCAAGCTGAAGGTGGGTGAGTACGCGCTGGACAGCCAGCTGACCCCGCGCGAGCTGCTGCTGCGCATGCGCGCCGGCAAGGTCCTGCAGCACCGCGTCACCATCATCGAAGGCTGGAACATCCGCCAGCTGCGCGCGGCGCTGAAGCGTGCCGATCCACTGCTGCACACCACCGATGATCTTGATGATGCGGCACTGATGCAGCGCCTGGGCTTCGGCGGCCAGCATCCGGAAGGCCGGTTCCTGCCGGAGACCTACATCTACCAGCGCGGTGACAGCGACGTGGATGTGCTCAAGCGTGCGCATGCGGCGATGGAAAAGGCGCTGGACGAGGCCTGGCAGAGCCGTGCACCGGACCTGCCGATCAACACGCCGTACGAGCTGCTGACGCTGGCATCGATCATCGAGAAGGAAACCGCGCTGGCCAGCGAGCGCCCGCAGATTGCCGGCGTGTTCATGCGCCGCCTGCAGATCGGCATGCGCCTGCAGACCGATCCCACCGTGATCTATGGCATCGGCGCGGCCTATGACGGCAACATCCGCCGCCGCGACCTGACCACCGATACGCCTTACAACACCTATACCCGTGCGGGCCTGACCCCGACCCCCATCGCCATGCCCAGCCGCGACGCGCTGATGGCCGCGGCACAGCCGGCAGCGGGGGATGCACTGTATTTCGTCGCCGTTGGCGATGGCAGTGGCGCGCACGTGTTCTCGTCCAGCCTGGACCAGCACAACGCTGCGGTAGCGCGCTACCTGCAGCAGCTGCGCCAGCAACGCACCCAGGAGACCCCGGCGCAATGAGTCCCGCGCTGCTACGCCACCCGCGTTTCGTCAGCCTGGAAGGCGGCGAGGGCGCCGGCAAGACCACCGCGATCAATGCCATCCGCGCGTGCCTGCGCCAGCATGGCCATGAGGTGGTGCTGACCCGCGAACCGGGCGGCACGCCGATGGCGGAGCGCATCCGCAGCCTGATACTGAAGCCCGATGCCGAGATCGCCGCCGAGCCGCTCAGTGCCGAGGCCGAACTGCTGCTGGTGTTCGCCGCCCGCGCGCAGCACGTGCGGGAGGTGATCCAGCCGGCCCTGCAGCGCGGTGCCTACGTGCTGAGTGATCGCTTCACCGATTCCAGCTACGCCTACCAGGGAGGGGGCCGTGGCCTGGACCCGCAGTGGATTGCCGAGCTGGAGCGCCGTGCCGTTGGCCTGTTGCCGGGCCTGACCCTGCTGCTGGATGTGGACGTGGCGGTCGGTCGTGCGCGCGCCAATGGCCGCGACCTGTGGCCGGACCGCATCGAGAGCGAGCAGGACGATTTCTTCCAGCGCGTGCGTGAAGTGTTCCGCAGCCGCGCCCAGCAGGATCCACAGCGTTTCGCCGTGATCGACGCGGGCCAGGTGCAGGAACGCGTGGCCGCCGACGTGATCGCGCAGGTCGAGCGCTGGCTGCAGGAAGGAAAGGGCGCATGAGCACCTTCTCGCCCTGGCAGCAGCGCGCATTCGATCAGACCGTGGCCGCGCTCGACGCGGGCCGGCTGGGGCATGGCCTGTTGATCTGCGGCCCGGCCGGGCTGGGCAAGCGCGAGGTTGCACTGGCGCTGGCCGACCACGTGCTGGCGCAGGGCGATGCCGCGCACGCCACGCGCACCCGCCACCTGATCGCTGCCGGTACCCACCCGGACCTGCAACTGGTGAGCTTCATTCCAAACAAGAGCGGCGACAAGCTGCGCACCGAGATCGTCATCGAGCAGGTGCGCGAGATCACCGACAAACTGGCATTGACCCCGCAGTACGGCGTGGCCCAGGTGGTGATCGTCGATCCGGCCGATGCGATCAACCGCTCCGCGGCCAATGCACTGCTCAAGACGCTGGAAGAGCCGCAGCCCGGCCGCTACCTGTGGCTGATCAGCAGCGACCCGGCACGCCTGCCGCAGACCATCCGCAGCCGGTGCCAGCGCCTGGAGTTCAAGCTGCCGCCGCACGAGGAAGCGCTGGCCTGGTTGCAGCAGCAGGGCCACAGCGACGCCTCCGCACGCGAAGCGCTGGACGCCGCGCGCGGCCATCCCGGCCAGGCCGACAACTGGCTGCGCGAGGACGGGCTGAGCCTGCGCCGTGAGGTGGCCCGCGACCTGGAGCAGCTGGCCACCGGCAGGACCGGCGCGGTGGAGCTGGCGCAGAAATGGTGCGGTGATGACAACGCTGCGCTGCGCCTGCGCTTCGCCGCCGACCTGGCGCTGGCCCAGGCCAGCACGGACGCCTTGACCGCGCCGGAGCGATTGCACAAGCTGGCAGCCTGGTTCGACGCTGCCAACCGCACCCGCGACCTGCTGCGCACCACGGTGCGTGCAGACCTTGCGGTGGTCGAGTTGCTGCTGGCCTGGAACAAGGTGAACGAGCGGCCTGCCGCAAGGGGAAATCGATGAGTGCCAGCAACGCCCGCCAGGGCATCCTGTCCCTGGCCGTGAAGGACAAAGCCGCGCTGTACAGCGCGTACATGCCGTTCGTGAAGAACGGCGGCATCTTCGTGCCCACGCCCAAGCGCTACTTCCTCGGCGACGAGGTGTTCCTGCTGCTGACCCTGCCCGATTCCAGCGAGCGCCTGCCGGTGGCCGGCAAGGTGATCTGGGTGACCCCGGCAGGGGCGCAGGGCAACCGTACCGCGGGCATCGGCGTGCAGCTGGCCGACGGCGCCGAAGGCGAGGGCGTGCGCCACAAGATCGAGACCCAGCTGGCCGGCCTGACCAGCTCGGACAAGCCCACCCACACGATGTGAGGCAGCGCCGGGCCACGCCCGGCGGCACGCCTCGAAAACACCCGTGAAGACGGATGTGAAAACTGTTGACGGCCTCTGAAAAGTTCCTATAATGAGCGGCTCAGCAACACACCGGGCGGTTAGCTCAGCGGTAGAGCATTGCCTTCACACGGCAAGGGTCACAGGTTCGATCCCTGTACCGCCCACCATGTTGCAGAACGAAAAAAGCCTCCAGCAATGGGGGCTTTTTTGTTATCTGATGATGCGTGCCAGCGTCGCTGCTGCGGCTGCCATCAGCCGTGCTGATCCAGCAGATCCCGCGCGATCATCGCCGTCGCATCCAACAGGTCGTGGCCGCTGCCGGCCTGCACCACCACCGCCAACAGACCACGGCCCACCTCGGCATTGCCGCTGGTCAGTTCCATCTCGCCTTCAAAGCACAGATCGGCCAGCCATTCGTGGGCCTGTTGAAGCCCACGCTTGCGGACGCGGCGGAACTCCGCGAACAGCTTCGCCTGGCCGGCCTCGTGTTCGCCGTCAGCGAGCAGGCCAATGGCGCCGCCGTGCGCAGCGCGCCAGACCTCGGGCAAAGGCCGGCCGTGCTCATCCAGCATCTCGGGTGCAAACTGTGCGCAGTACATCTCGTAGCGTTTGCCTGCTGTGCTGGCCGGCACGATACCGGCCTCGGCAAGCAGGCGTTCGGCTTCGTCGAGCTGATTGAACTTCAGGCGCAGCAGAGCGGGGCGGCTCAGTTGTCGAGCCAGCGCGTGCTGGTTGGCGGCGAACCACACGGTCCAGCCCACGGTCGCGCGGCCCTCCAGTGCGGCCTTGAAGTAGTCCAGATGTTCGGCGTCCATTGCGGCCTCCTGCGTTCCCTGCGCGATTGTAGCGGGAGGGCATCCGGGCCGGTCAGTCAGCGCCGGAGAGGCAATGATTCGCCTCGCGCACCAGCTGTCGTGCGGCCACGATCAGTCCGTCGGTGTGGAAAGCGCCCAGCTGTTCGTCCGGGCCGCCTTCGTTGCGTGCATGGTCGGCGGCCTGCAGCAGATCGAGCAGTGCGGTAAGCCCAGACATCGAGCGGCGCAGCGAGGCGTGATTGCTGGCAACTAGGGTGAGGCTCTTGCACGGCTGTCCGTCATCGCCGTCGGCGCGGCTGATGGCATTGAGGTACGTGAAGAAGGCAGGCGACTGCACGGGCAGACTCTGTTCGTGCAAGGCGCACTCGATCTCGCGTGCGAGGTCCTCGGGCACGTCGGCGGCGATGTCGCCGATCAGGGCGTGCAGGCGGGGATGGACAGCGGTGCGGTTGGTCATGGCGAAACCCTCACTGGCGTGGGGCCACCTTCCGAGTGAAGGTGGCGGACGGTGCGGGTTGGCGTACCAAGGCAAACGAACTTCCACCGAGAGGAAGGCCTGGCGGATCTGTCGATCCCCACGCACCGGCCGCCATTGAAGGCAATCGGTGCATTCTCTCTGCTGAGGCGTGAACCGCAGCGGTGGAAGTTCGTTCGTTTATTCGAGACGCCAATCCCGGCCAGGGCAATCTGCCTCGGCGCGGCGGTCATCCGGCTGCGCAATCACATCGGTCTGTAAGGAAAATTCTCTTTCATGCCAATGCGGAGGAGGGAGATCTCGATCTGTGCGACAGTGCACGGGCGCGCTGCGAGCAACGTCACTTCCGATGCGACGCGCTGCACGGGCTGTCGGTGCACTTCGCGACAACGCGGTACGCGCCGCGGGTTGTTTGCGTCACGCTGCGCACGATGCCCGGATCACTCGAGCAGCGTCGGGTCGGTGATATCCAGCAGCCCGGCATTCGCCATCCGCAGCTCAACCTGATGCGCGCGCCTCAGATGTTCCGGGTTGCGCAGATCGAAGGGTTCGTCCAGCGCTACGATCATCGTTCCCTTGCCTTTCACGACCTCCATGGACGCCGCTTCAGGAATGAATTTCTTCGGCACGAGGTGGGGTACAAATCCCATCCAGCCCAGCCAGCGTCGATGGGGAAACAGTTGATGGAAGTGTGCGTAGGTTTCATATCCCTCTCCGTCCGGGAGTGGGGACGTAACGTCTGTCGCAACGAACACGGCATCCAAACGGGTTGCAATGCTTCGGACGCAGGATCGAATGATTCCGGATGTGCCATCCGGACCAAACGCCTGGACGGGGGCGTTGATGCTCAGGGTAACCCTGCCGAACCACGGCCTGTAATCCAGCGTAGGACAGCCAGGTTGATCATGAGCTTTCTGGCTCAAGGCGGGAGTAATGGAAGCGCCGGCACCGCCTGAATTGGCCGCAGTTGGGTACTTTCTATGGTAGTAGGCGGCGTTCTCGGCGACTGCATCGATGAACCTTGTCTTGTCGCTTAGAGGTACCGGTCTGCCAGAGGAATCACGAAGCGCCCAGTTCTGGAAAAGGTGATGTATCTCGCCAAGCTCTTCGGTAAGTTGCAACAGTTGTCGATAGGCCGCCTCAGCACTCAGCACCTCCACCGGCACAGTTGTATCTATGAATGCGTTGTATATCTCGGTCATGGTGAGTATCTGCAGACTGAGGCAAGTGGGCCAAAGAGGCGTAGTGCGGCCATGTAGCACACTCGTTCGAGGAAGTGCCACTCCAGTTTTGAGGGTCGTCCGAAACCGCTGATGACTCCATGCTGCGTACTTAACTGTCTTATCCAGGATTCCTCAATATTTTCCCTTCTCTTTCCAGACTTCAGCGCAGCCCACAAGCGTAATGTTCCCTTCTCGTCAAAGAACTGGGAGTAGTGGCCTTTCGCTTCAACGGCGGTACATGTTCTTCGCCAGAAGCCATCGAACCGGACACCTGCGCACTGCCACTCGGTTATGGTGATCTGATTCTTCTCGCGGAGGATAGCTGCGCGAGATCTGTCCAGCGCGGTGCCCCCATACGTGTAATCGAAGCTCTCCGGTCCGGCCAGGCGATTGGCGATTCGCAGCTGGTAGTCGTAGTTCCGGTACTGAGTCAGTGGAATCGTGTAGTTCGCGGGCACGAGGTAGCCTTGTGCCAGCTTGCAGGCGTTGCAGTCATTCTGGTTGCTCGTCTGCGAGCAATCTGTCTCGCTTGTCTGCACCCTGGGTTCGGTCTTCACTCCAGTTTCGACACCCGCCGCTTCCTTGATCTTCCTCCATATCTGGCCGAGCGTCGGGCCGCCTGCCGTGTTTCCTGGCATCTGGCCTGGGAGCGGAACGGGAGCATCGCGAACCGGATCCCATGCCCCTGGCGACGTCACCGGGGGAGGGGGAATAGGGAATGGCACAGCACCCATTTTCTGGTCCTTTCAGTTCAGTCTGTCATGCGGGAAGAGGCCAGCAGCGCCAGAAGGTCCGCTGCCGTGGCGTTGGGATGGGTGGTCTCGTTGAACCAGACCCGGGTGACTGCCTGGTCACGCAACCCGCGGGCCCAGGCCACATCGGCTTTCACCCAGCGCACCAGGGTCGGTAGATGCGTGATGTGCAGGGATGTCGTAGCGTGCCGGTAACTTGCACGGACGTCCTCCACGAGTTCGTCGTCGCTTCGTTGGGCGGTTTCGACAGGAAAGTGTCTTCTGGTTTCGCGCGAAAGCGGGACGACGAACGTTGCTGGATCCGGGAGGCAAAGCCTCGCATACTGTTCAGCGCTGAGTGTCAGCATCGCATGCACCTGGCCTTTCGAGATCGGCTCGGACCAGAGTCCAGTCCTGACTGTTCAACGTGACCTGCCACTCCAGTATCGGACCGAGCAGGTCCAGCTGTTGTCGGGGAGTGAGGACATCGCAATATCGGAGGAAGGCTCTCGGGTCGTAGTAGCGCATCAATGCCAACGACCCGTCCGGCAGCGAAATGTCCAGTTTCGTCTGCAGATGTTGAAACAATGGATCGAAGGCTGTCGCTGAAGCCAGTATCGTGATGCCCGAAGACTGGCGGCCGAGGTAGGTCAGCCAGTGATGTACAGGCCTCTGGACCGCTCCCCAAGGTAGTTCGATCAGCCAGGGAGAAGCTTGGGCGAGATCGCTCTCGGGCTGTCCTGTGAACAGCGAGCGGTGGGGCAGTGTGTCCTGCTGAGTGTAATGGCGGAGTTCGCCCTCTCGTTCAGGGGCGGCGGCGCAGTCCACCAAGGCGAATGCTGTCCACGCCGTCACGAGCGCACCAGAAGCGGAGCGCCGCTGGTGCCTGCAGTGAGCAGGCACTCCAGGCAGATGGCCGCTCCGGGAGAGGAGCCTGTCGAGACATCGATCATTGAGGGTGCGGCAGTACAAGGCCCTTCGCTGACGTACACCAGCCGTTGCTGGGTGGACACAAGCTGGCAGCCGCATGCGAGACGGTGACCGTGGAGCGCGACGGGGCGACCGTCGATGATGAGGGTGGGCTCGCCTTCGATGATCGGGAAGACTCCCTGATGCAGCGGACAGGTGGCGCTGTCGCCTTCGCGTGCGACGGCGCTGCCCTCGATGTCTGTGCAGGGTGAGCCGTTGATGACGCGTCCGCTGCTGCTGGTCGTGTCACCAACGACAATCCAGTGTCGTCTCACGTTGGGATATCGAACCTGTTGGTCGGCGCCCAGCGTGCAACCCGGCAACAAGATCCATCAAGCAGTTGCAGCCATCATGCTGTCACTTATGGCACTTCATGCAGCGGCTGATTGTGATCGCTTCTCCCGTTTCTGCTGGAGAAACAAGAGCTTTCCAGAAATTTGGGGTCGCGGGATTCAGTCAATGAGGGCAGGGACGTGGTCTGCGGGACGCTGCGTTGATGAGTTCAGAAACCTGCGAGAAGCGACATGCACCCTAGTAATCAGAGAACGAACGCGGAGCGGCAGGGAAGCTGAGAAGTGCGCCCTCCTGGGGGAGGAAATTGCAGGGCTCTAAACGGGACGCGCGTTCGCGCGACATTTCACACAGAAATCCAGCAGCCCGGCGCATCGTCTCCCAACCCTCCACCCGGGAGCCCCACCATGCCGCTCGCCCGCATCGATCTCCGCAAAGGCCAATCCGCCGACTACCTGCAGCGCGTCGGCGAGGCCATCTACCAGGCTATGCGCGCTGTCGGCGTGCCCGAGAACGACCGCTTCCAGATCTTCCAGGAGCACGACGCCGCCACCCTGGTCTACGACCCCAGCTACCTGGGTGTGCAGCGCTCCGACGATTTCATCTGCATCCAGATCACCTGGAACGAGGGCCGCACCCTGGAGCAGAAGAAGGCGCTGTACGCGGGCATCGCTGACGGCCTGCATGCGGCAGTGGGCATCCGCCGCGAGGACGTGTTCATCAATCTGGTGGAAGTGAAGAAGGAGAACTGGTCGTTCGGGCATGGCGTTGCCCAGTACGCGACGTGAGGCGCCTGCGTCACCCTGTCGCAGGGGCAAAACCCTGAACGTGGTCCAAGGTTGCGGCGCCGCGCCGTAGAATGCCCGGGTGCACCGCCCCCGATTCCACCGCCGGTTCCAGGCCCTGGCATGGCTCGCCCTGCTGCTGGTGCTGCTTGCCCCGCTGGTGAGCCGCTGGGTGGCGCATGGCCGCGTGGCAGCGGCGGCGCCGGTGGCGGCGATGGATCATTCGCTGCATGCGCAGCACACGATGGAAGGCCATCACGACCATCATGCGATGGCGACGCCGCACGATGAGGCCGCGAAGAATCCGCCCGCCGATCCACACGCCGACCATGAAATGGGCGTGGATTGCGATTACTGCCTGATCGCGGCGCGGCTGATCACCCTGCTGGTGGCGGCGTTCCTGCTGCTGGTGCCCTTGGCGCCGGTCTGCCGGGCGCGGCTGGGCGCTGTGCTGGCAGTGCCCGCGCGCCTGGCGGGAACCCTCGGGGCGCGGGGACCACCGGCGGCATTGGCGGGCTGAGCCGCGCACGCGGCCGTGCATTCCCTCTGATGGAAGCCGCCAGGCATGACCTGGCGCTACCGCGTGCGCTTTCCTTCCTGCTGCCCCGCAGTGCGGGGTGGCATTGCATGCCGTGAAAAAATGAAAAGACATCCGAAGCGCGTTGCCCTGCGTTGGGCGACGCTGCCGGCGCTGTGCGCCTGCGCCCTGCCTGTTGCACCTGCCCGTGCCGAAGCGGCGGGCCCGACCACCCTTGACACCGTACGCGTGGTCGATACCCGGCACGGTGCGCTGTCGGCCACCCCCGGCGCAGGTTCCGCGCTGGGCCTGAACGTGCTGCAGACACCTGCGGCGCTCACCGTGATCGACCGCGACCAGCTGGAGCAGCGCGGTGACTCCAACCTCAACGATGCGATCAGCCGCGCGGGTGCGATCAGCGCGATGCCGCATCCGGGCAATGGCCTCAGCGCACTGTCCAGCCGCGGCTTCACCGATGGGGCGTCGGTGATGCGCCTGTACGACGGGCTGCGCCAGTACGGCGGCGTGGGCATCACGTTCCCGTTCGATACCTGGTCCATCGAGCGCATCGAAGTGCTGCGCGGGCCGGCCTCGGTGATCCACGGCGACGGTGCGATCGGCGGTGTGATCAACATCGTGCCGAAGAAGCCTTCGCGCGGTGCCGTCGAGAACGAGATCAGTGTGACGGTGGGCAGCGAGGACACCGCGCGCCTGGGCTTCGGCAGCGGTGGCGCGCTGACGCCCGAGCTGGCCTACCGGCTGGATGTGAGCGGCAACTACAGCGGCGGCTGGGTGGACCGTGGCCGCAACAGTGACGCGACTTTCTCCGGGGCATTGCTGTGGCAGCCGCTCGCGCACCTGCAGCTGACGCTCACCCATGCGCAGGGCTACCAGCAGCCGATGCGCTACTTCGGCACGCCGCTGGTGGAGGGACGCCAGTTGGACGCGCTGCGCCACCGCAACTACAACGTGGAAGACAGTGACATCCGCTTCCGTGACCGCTGGACGCAGCTCGATGCGCTGTGGACGCCGAACGCGAAGGTGGAGTGGCGCACCCGCGTCTACCAGATCGACAGCCAGCGCGATTGGCGCAACGCCGAGGCCTATGTCTACAACCCGCGCACCGGGCTGATCGATCGCTCCGGCAATACCCAGATCACCCATAACCAGGACCAGACCGGGCTGACCTCGACGCTGCGCGTGCCGGGTGAGGTGGCCGGTCTTGCCAACAGTTTCGCGCTGGGGATGGATGCCAACCGCGCGCACTTCAAGCACACCAACAACACCTATGCCGGCAGCTCCGGCCCGGTCGATCCGTTCCATCCGGTGCCGGGGCAGTTTGCCAGCGATGCGCCGAACCTGCCGCGCTACCGCAACAGTGCCGAGCAGTACGCTCTGTTCGTGGAAGACCGGCTGGCCCTGAGCGAGCGCTGGTCGGTACTGGGCGGGCTGCGCCACGACCGCGCGCGCATCGATCGTACCGATCTGATCAGCGGCCAGAGGGCATTCTCGAAGACCTACAGCAGCACCGGCTGGCGAGCAGGCACGGTATTCGCGCTGCGGCCGACGCTGAGCCTGTACGCGCAGTATTCGCAGGCGGCCGACCCGGTCAGCGGCCTGTTGATGATCAGCCCGGCCAACGGTGCCTTCGACCTGGCCAAGGGGCGTCAGGTCGAAGTCGGCCTGAAGCAGGCCTTCGACGGTGGCGAGTGGACGCTGGCGGCGTACCGGATCCGCAAGACCGGGCTGCTCAGCCGTGATCCGCTGCTGCCGGATCGTCGGGTGCAGGTGGGCGCGCAGACTTCGCGCGGAATCGAGGCGTCCTTGAACTGGAATTTCGCGCCGCAATGGACGCTCGATGCCAACGCGACGGTTCTGAAGGCCGAGTTCGAGGACTTCCTGGAAGCCACCGGTTCGCCGGCTGTGCTGGTCTCGCGCGATGGCAATGTGCCGCCGAACGTGGCAGAGCGGCTGGCCAATGTATGGGTGAGCTGGCAGTTCCTGCCCGACTGGAGCGCGGCCGCAGGTGTGCGTTACGTCGGCAAGCGCTACGCCGACAACGCCAACACCCTGGAGCTGCCGGGCTACGGCACCACCGATCTGGCGCTGACCTGGCAGGCGGCACCGCGCACGCGGGTGACAGCCCGTGTGTTCAACGTGTTCGACAAGGCGTACTACGCCACGGCGTACTACACCAGTACGCAGTGGCTGCTGGGTGCGGACCGCCGCGTCGAGTTCACCCTCGATCATCGCTTCTGAGGACGCACGCCATGTCGCTGCGATCCACTGCCAAGCGCTGGACCTACCTGGTGCACCGCTGGCTGGGCATCGGTGGATGCCTGTTGATGCTGCTGTGGTTCGTCAGTGGCATGGTGATGCTGTTCGTCGGCTACCCGAAGCTGACGCCCGGCGAGCGGCTGGCGGCGTTGCCGGTGCTGGGCGACGCGCATGGGCTGCTGGGACTGTCGGCGTTGCCAGCGGCCGTGCAGGCTGAGCCGGAAAGCGTGGCGCTGACCACGCTGCGCGGCGAGCCCGCCTATGTGGTGCGTAGTGGCAGCCACGTGGGAGCCTGGTCGGCGCGTACCGGGCAGGTCCTGCTGCCGGTATCGGCACAGCGCGCCGAAGCTTCGGCGGCGCAGTTTGCCGGCGGCCCGGCATTCGTGGGTGCGATGCGCGTGGATGAGGACCGCTGGACGCATTCGCGTGCGCTCGATGCGCATCGGCCGCTGTACCGGGTCGAGGTGGGCGGTGCGCGGCCGGGTGACCTCTATGTGTCTTCTCGCACCGGCGAGGTGGTGCTGGATGCACCGCATGTGCAGCAGCGCTGGAACTATGTGGGCGCTTGGCTGCACTGGCTGTACTTCCTACGCATGCAATCGGTGGACCCGGTGTGGACGTGGGTGGTGATCGTGTTGTCCGCACTGTGCACGGTGGCGGCGGTGAGCGGCATCGTGGTGGGGGTGTGGCGCTGGCGCCTCCGTGGCCACTATCGTTCCGGTGCGAAGACGCCGTACGTCGAGCCGTGGATGCGCTGGCATCATCTGATCGGTCTGGCGGCTGCGGCGTTCGTGTTCACCTGGATCTTCAGCGGGCTGATGTCGATGAATCCGCTGGGCGTGTTCAGCAGTACGCGCGCGGCGATCGACACGGCGCAGTATCGCGGCGATGCGGTGGCAGTGAACGGCGCACTGGGCGAACCGGCAGCGCTGCTGGCTGCGGCCCATGATGGGCTGTTCATGCCGGTGGAGATCCAGTGGCGGCGCATCGGCGGTGAGCTGTTCGCGCTGCTGCTGGACGGGCAGGGCGATACGCGCATCGTATCCGCAGGCGAAGGGCATCTTCGGATGATGCAGCTGCTGCCGGTGGCATGGCTGCAGCAGAAGGCGCAGGCGATGTCTGCCGCGCCGATGCATCGGTTCGCGCTGCTGCATGCAGCGGATGCCTATTTCTATCCACGTGCGCCGGAGGCGATGAACGGCGCGGCGGTGCGCCGCTTCCCGGTGGCGGTGGCGGACTTCGGTGATGCCGAGGCGACGCGCGTCTACTTCGATCTGGCCAGCGGCGATCCACTGCTGACCCTGGGGCATCGTGAGCGCGTCGGGCGCTGGCTGTTCTACTTCCTGCACAGCTGGGACCTGCCGGCAATGCTGCGGCAGGAGACGGCCCGGCTGGGCGTGCTGCTGCTGTTGAGCACCGCCGGCACCGCGCTGTGCGCGACGGCTACGGTGATCGGTTATCGACGATTGCGGATGAAGGTCCGGCGTCGGCGCCGTTGATGCCGCGCGCTACACCCGCAGCCAGCGCGTGGACACCGCCACCAGCAGCAGCGCAATGGCCACACCGATGAATGCAGCGATCAGGCCGAAATGATTGGCGGCGAAGCCGATGAGTGCCGGGCCGGCAAGAATGCCGGCAAAGCCCAGCGTGGACACGGCGGTGATCGCCAGCGCGCCGGGCATGCGGGTCTGGTGGCCGGCCAGCGAGAACAGCGCCGGCGCGATGTTGGCGCAGCCGAGGCCGACCAGCACATAACCGGCCAGTGAGACCTGCCAGGGCGTGACAAGCGTCAGCACCAGCACGCCACTGGCCGCGAGCAGGCCACCGAACACGATGGCGCGTTCGCGTCCCACCCGCGCCACCAGTGCATCGCCGAGCAGGCGGGCCACGGTCATGGTCAGGGTGAAGATCACATAGCCGATGCCAGCCATGCGCGCATCGACGCTGCGCACGTCACTGAGAAAGACCGCGCTCCAGTCCAGCATCGCGCCTTCGCCGAGGAACGCGACGAAGGCCAGCACGCCGATGAACAGCACGATGCCGTGCGGCATGGCCAGCATCGGGGTGTCGTGCGGCATGCGCTCGCGGTGCCAGTACGACGCCGACAGCAGCATCGCCAGCAGCATCGCGGCCACGCCGATCAGCACCGATGCCAGCGGTGGCAGCTGCAGGGACAGCAGCACGGTCATCATTGCCGCGCCCAGGAAGCCGCCGATGCTGAAGAAGGCGTGGAAGCCGGACATCATTACACGTCGCGCTTCGCGCTCGACCACCACGGCCTGCACGTTCATCGTGCAGTCCATCGCGCCTACCGCGGCACCGAACACGAACAGCACCAGGCCCAGCAGCCACGCTGAACCGGCCAGGGCCAGGCCCGGCACGGTGAGGCAGATCAACAGCGTACTGGCCACCATCACCCGGCGGCAGCCCAGCCGCGCGGCCAGAACGCCCGCCACTGGCATCGCCAGCAGCGAACCGGCACCCAGGCAGAGCAGCACCACGCCGAGCGTGGCGTCGTTGAGGTCCGCGCGTGCCTTGGCGAACGGTACCAGCGTCGCCCACAGTGCCGTGGCGAAACCGGGAATGAAGAATGCAGCGCGGGTCGCGTGCTGTTCGGCACGCGCGCGGTAGGCAACGGACATGGGCGGTTCGGTCAGGGCGGGGTGGGGTGCACCGCAATACCGGCAGCGAGGAAGCGCGCTGCCAGTGCGGGCGGGGCTGATGTGGTCAGCACCAGGTCGTCGATCTCGTCGAGGCCGGCGATCTGCCAGTGGCCACGGGCACCGAGTTTTTCGGTGGTGGCGGCGACAATGACGCGGCTGCTGCAGGCCACCATGGCGCGCTTCAAGGTGGCTTCTTCGGCATCCATCGCCCACACACCAGTGTCGCCGTCCACCGCGCACGGGCCGGGCAGGTACACGTCGGCGCGCAGGCGCTGCACCTGGGCCAGTGCTTCAGCACCGACCGCGCCGCCGCCGCTGGCCAGGCGGCCGCCGATCAGCTGCACGGAAGTGCCTTCATGCACACTGGCGGCGGTGGCGATCTGCGGCGCGTTGGTAATCACCGTCAGTGCCAGTTCGGGCGGCAACTGCTGGGCGATGGCCAGGTTGGTCGAACCGGCATCGAGCAGCACCACCTGCCCAGGTTGCAGCAGGGCACAGACGCGCGCGGCCAGTTCGGCCTTGTCGCCACGATCGCGGGTCAGGCGCTCGCGCAGCGGGCGCTCCTTCGGCGGCGGCAGCACGGCGCCGCCGTACACGCGCTGGCACAGGCCTTGGGCGGCCAGTTCACGCAGGTCGCGGCGGATCGAATCTTCGGAAACCGCATAACGACGCGCCAGTTCCGCGGCGATCACGCGGCCCTGCTGGCGCAGTTCCTCGAGGATCTGCCGGGTACGTTCGGCGGGGAGGGGGCTGGAATCGGCGTTCATGGGATAAGTGTGCATATTCGTGCATGAACATGCAATAACGTGCATTCCGGGTCGACGCACGGGAGCCCCTTCTCCCGGGCGGCCCTGGAAAAGTGCGAGGTGCGGGGGCCGGCCGGGCGAGCGCCGGCTCTGCAGGTTCATCAGGCCGCGTAGGCGACCCAGCCCTTGAAGGTGAATCCGGCGTAGAACAGCTCGATGTCCTGGAAGCCTGCCTCCTGCAGCACCTCCACCTCCTGTTCCGGTGACAGCAGCGGCAGGCGCTCGGCGATGGCGGTGATCGCGCGCTGTGCATCCGCACGGGCAATGCCGGAAGCCTCGCCGAAGGCCGCATAGCGCCTCAACCAGCGCAGCTTCGCCTCCGGCTCCTGCGGGACGCTGTGGTGGGCCACCACCAATGGCGCGCCCGGACGCAGCCGCCTGCGCAGTTCGCGCAGGGTATGCCGGCGCTGGTCGATATCGAGGAAGTGCAGGGTCAGCAGGCAGCTGGCGCCATCGAAGATCGTGGCCGGGGCATCCTCGATGTAGCCCTCCAGCAGCTCCACGTGGTTCATCCGTGTGCCGAGCGTTTCGCGGGCCAGCGCCAGCATCGGGCCGGCCGGATCGACTCCGAGCATGCGCCAGTGCGGGTGGGCGTCAGCGAAGGCCTTCAGCTCGAGGCCGCCACCGGCGCCGAGCACCAGCACGTGGCCGTGCTCGGGCACGTGCTCGGCCAGCAGCAGGTGGGCCATCTGTTGCAGACCGAGGAATCCAGGTACCTGCCGCAGCGGTCCCTCGTGATAGCGGGCCGCAGCCTGGGGATCGGAGAACGAAGGCATCCGGAGGCGACCTGCAGCAGGAGGGGAATTGTCACTGTAGCGCAGGCGTCAAGAGGTGCCGCCCAGTCCGCGATGCGGCTGCGGCGTGGTGCGCGCGCAGGGCTTCGCCGCCTGTCATCGTGGTGTCGTCGATGCCTCACGCCGGCTATGCAGGCCAGCGTCCACGCTTGATCGTCCCCGCCCCCACGGAGACCGACCATGTGGCTGCTTGATCATCTCTGGACTGCACGCCGGCCCGCGCCTCCGCCGCGCCCCGTTCAAGCAGAGTCCGCGCCACGCCGGCCCTGGCGCAAACGCCCCGCGCGGGCCGGCCGCAGCGGCATGGCGCCCTGGCAGAAGGTCACCGCGCCGACACGCCGTACCCGGCACTAGGCCAGGCGGTCGGCCGGATGGTTCACGCCATCGCTGACCGGGATCACGCCCAGCGCGAAGGGATCGATGCCCTCCAGGCAGGCGACGTTGTAGCCGTACTGGTCGGGGTTGGAACGCCGACGGTGGTGGGTGTAGATGCCGCACACATCGCAGAAGTAGTGCTCGGCCACATGCGTGTTGAACTGGTACAGCCGCAGATGGTCCCGCCCTCGTACCACCTGCAGCCCTGCGAGGGCGACGCTGGCGGCGATGGCGCCGCGGCGGCGGCACATCGAACAGTCGCAGCGGCGCGGGTCGACGATGCCGTCCGGCAGGTCCAGCAGCAGTTCGACCGTACCGCAATGACAGCGGGCGCTGTGCTGGGGTTGGACCGCAACACCGGCCACGGAGGTAATGCCCATCGATGCTCCTGGAAGAGGGAACGGTATGTGGAAAACCGCGTTGCAGACGGTGCACCCAGCAGCCTGAACGGGCCGTAGATGCCAGGGCGAACCCGCTTGTGGCTAACTATGCGCCCCCGGGACCACGACAGGACGCCAGTGAAAGCCGCAGGACGTTGGATGACAGGAAGTGTGATGACACTGCTGGCACTGTGGGTGGCTGGCCTGCTGCTCTATCAGCTGCCGGGGCCGGGCTGGCTGGCGTCGGCCGTGGCGGTACTGTGGGTGCTGTCCGCCCTGTGGGCGTCCTGGCGGGTTGCCCGTGGCCATGGCACGCGACGGCTCGGCATGGCCTTCGGCGTGGCGCTGGCCCTGGCGCTGGGGTGGTGGATGCTGCTGACCCCGCGCCAGGATCGCGTCTGGGCCGATGACGTAGCGCAACGCCTGCACGTGGTCTCCTTCGATGGGCGGCATGTGGTGCTGGACAACGTGCGCGATTTCACCTGGCGCAGCGAAACCGACTATGACGCGCGCTGGGTGCGCCGCACGTACGACCTGGACCAGCTGCGTTCGGCCGACCTGGTGCTTTCGTACTGGATGGGGCCGGCGATCGCCCACACCCTGATCTCGTTCGGCTTCGACGATGGCCGCCATGTCGTGTTCTCGCTGGAGATCCGCAAGGAACGCGGGGAATCGTTCTCGGCACTGGGGGGATTCTTCCGCAAGTTCGAGATGACCCTGGTGGCCTCCGAAGAGACCGACATCATCCGCACGCGTACCAACGCGCGTGGCGAGGATGTCTATCTGTACCGCCTGCATGGCATGGGCCGCGCACAGTTGAAGGAACTGTTCGCCGCCTACATCGCGCAGGCACGCGAGCTGGATGCAAAGCCCGGCTTCTACAACACGCTGACCAGCAACTGCACCACCATCGTCTTCGATCTGGCCAGGCATATCGCGCCGCGGTTGCCGCTGGACTACCGCCTGCTGCTGTCCGGCTATCTGGCCGAGTACGCGCAGGAGGTCGGGGCATTGACGCCGGGGGTGCCGTACGCAGTGCTGCATGCCAAGGGCCGGATCACCCAGCGCGCGCTGGACCTGGGTGACGGCGGCAACTTTTCCACCGTGATCCGCCAGGGCGTGCCCGGCACCGAGCAGGACCCGCAGTGATGCTCATGTCCATACTTTCCCGCTGGCAGCGCGTGCTGCCGGCGTCGCTGGCGATCTTCATGCTGCTGGCCGGCAGCGGCTGCGCGATGGTCACCGTCAAGCAGGTGAAATCCAGTGACTCGCTGGTCAACAAGCGTGCCGATGTGCTCAACACCGGCAGGCTCAGCCCGGCGGCCCGGGAAACGCTGAGTGCAGCCGGGCTGGATGAGTCGCAGTGCGAGAAGGACTTCGTGGTCTGTCGCAGCACGCTGTTGATGACCGACGATCTCAACGTCGAACAGCGGCTGTCCGCGTTGTCGGAGCTGTGGGTGAAGGCAGCGCTGGCGCTGACCCCGAAGAAGACGGCGGCGGGCGATCCACCGATGAGCGATGCCGCACTGGACGCATGGCTGGAAGCGGCGCGCTATGCCTACGCCTACCTGTTCTACAGCGGCCGTTCGCCGTCCGATCGGGCGTTCGAGGACCGGCAGACGCAGGTGCGCGACTACTACAACTATGCAGCCGAGAAGGCGGCGGTGGTTCTGTTCGTGCGGGCGCGCGCCGCCGCGCTCGCCGGCGAGGACTATACGAAGCCGATCACGGTCGGCAGCTGGTCGCTGGCCTCCAACTACCAGCAGCTGGCCCTGAAGAGCATTCCGGCGCAGCTGGTACCCGCTGGCACGGTCAGCTTCGTCGGCCTGCGCAGTACCTATCGACGCGACGGTTTCGGTGCGGAGCTGGTGATGGTGATGGACCCGCCGAAGCTGGTTGCTCCGGCGGTCTCCGCAGATGGCCCGAAGGCGGACGGCGGGCAGGACGACGACAGCGATGCGCGTCGTGGTCGCCGCCATCGCCATGATGATGCGGTGCCGGAGTTCAGCGAGATGTCCTCGATCAACATCACCGCGCTGCTGCGCTTCGAGGGCAGCACGCTGGAGGACGTGATGCGTACCCGCCGGGTCGAGCTGGACGCCTATTCGCCCGAAGCGACCGAGCGCATCACCCTGCACGGCGAGCAGGTGCCGCTGGCCGGCAACTTCACTGCCGCCTACGGCCTGTGGCTGGCGCAGAGTGGCTTCGCCCGGCAATCGCTGCGCACGCTGTTCGGCATGAGCGAGGGTATCGGTGAGCCGCACATCTACCTGATGCAGCCGTGGGATCCGAACCGCCGCATCATCTTCATGCTGCATGGCCTGGCCAGCAGCCCGGAAGCGTGGGTGAACCTGGCCAACGAGATCATGGGCGATCCCGAGCTGCGCCAGCAGTTCCAGGTGTGGCAGGTGTATTACCCGACCAACGCGCCGATCGCGCTGAACCGCTATGAGATCGCTACCGCATTCAACGACACGCTGAAGCATTTCGACCCGGATGGCAGTACGCGCGCATCGAAGGACATGGTCTACATCGGTCACAGCATGGGCGGCGTGCTGGCCCGCCTGCTGGTGAGCGACTCGGGCGATGTGCTGTGGAACGACCTGCTGGCCAACTATGACCTGAAGGGTGAACGACTGAAGCGGGTGCAGAACAAGCTGGGCCCGCTGCTGCACTTCAAGGCGCAGCCGAATGTGGAACGGGCGATCTTCATCGCCGCCCCGCATCAGGGCACCGACATCGCCGGCAACAGGGTTGGCCGCCTGATCGGCCGCCTGGTGCGCCTGCCGCTGACCATCCTGGGCAAATTCGAGGATGTGTTCCTGGCGCTGGCGCAGGCCGAGCAGCAGGTTGACGGCACCGCCAAGCCGAAGATTCCCAACAGCATCGACAACCTCAAGGCCAGCGATCCGTTCGTGAAGGCGGCCGCACAGCTGCCGATCGAAGCGGGCCTGAAGTACCACTCGATCATCGCCCAGCGCAAACCGGAACTGCCGTTGGAGAAATCCGACGATGGGCTGGTGCCGTATTGGAGCGCGCACCTGCCGGGGGCGCTGTCGGAGAAGGTCATCATCTCCGGACACAGCGTGCAGGAATCGCCGCAGGCCGTGCTGGAGGTGCGCCGCATCCTGCACCGGGACATCGATGACGTGGACGCGGCGGCCACGCCATGACCGCACTGATCGCCGGGCCACGCCCGGCCGAATCAACCGGTGGCGTTACACCCGGCGTGCAATCAGCGTGGACAGCAGAGCCAGGCCCAGGGTGATCGCCAGGCACAGCACGTAGCCGATGTGCGGCCTGTCGTCCACGAACAGGGCAAACAGCGCGCCGGAGACGGCCAGTGCGGTGGTGACCGCCAGCGCCTCGCTCAACTGCAGCGCCGAGGTGTTGGCTCCCTGTTCGTGCGGTGCCGAAAGGGACAGGGTCAGTACCGAAAGACTGGCGTAGATCATGCCCATGCCGAAGCCGGTCAGCGTCCAGCCGATCAGAGCCACCGGCAGCGGTACCGTGCGGAACAGCACCGCCAGCGTGGCCGCGATACCGATCGCCATCAGCGGCGTTCCCGCGCGCAGCAGCTGCTGGCGTGACCAGCCATTGCGCTGGTGGCCCTGCAGCCACGACCCGGCGAACCAGCCCAATGCCCCCAGGCTCAACACCGCGCCGGCCCCGCTGGGTGACAGCCCGCGCTCGCGCTGCAGCAGCAGTGGCAGGTAGGCCTCGCAGGCGAAGAATGCCGCAGCGGCGATGCCGCGCAGGGCGATCACACTGGGCAGGCCGCGATGCAGGCGCAAGGTGCCGGCAGGCAGCAGCCGCTGCACGCAGAACAGCAGCGCAAGCATCGCCACAGCGATGCACAGCACTGCCGCCATCCCTTGCTGCTGCCCGCCGAGATACAGCAGCAGCGCTGCCAGCGACGCGCCGCTGGCCCAGCGCACCACCCGGCTGCGATTGCCGCTGTCGCCCGCAGGCAAGGGCTGCAGGCGTGACAGTGCAGGTCGCAGCAGCAATGCAGCGGGTAGCGCCAGCAGCGGCACGGCCAGGAACACCCACCGCCAGCCCAGGTGCTGCACGATGAGCCCGCTCGCAGCCGGGCCGATCATCGACGGCACCACCCAGCCAGCGGAGAATGCTGCGAACACCTTCGGCCGCAGCGATTCGGGGTAGGTACGGCCGACCATCACATACAGCGAGACCGAGATCGCGCCCGCGCCCAGGCCCTGCAGCAGCCGCCCGGCCACCAGTATCCCCATGTGCGTGGCCAGGCCGGCCAGCAGCAGGCCCAGTACGAAGCACGCCAGGCCCCACCACAGCGGCCGCGCGGGCCCGTGCCGGTCGGCCCAGAGGCCAGCGAGTGTCATGCCGATGACGCTGGTGGCGAGGGTTCCGCCGAAGGCCAGCGCGTACAGGCGAAGCCCGTCAAGCGCGGCGGCGACGGTGGGCATGGCTGCGGCCACCGCCAGCGCTTCGAAGGCGTGCAGCGAAACCAGGGCGACCATGCCGAGGGTGGTCGCACGATAGCGCGCGGAGAGGATGGAGGTTTCGGCAGTAGGGGCGGCGTCGGCAGCAGGTGGAGTCGGGGTCATGCGGAAAGTCTGGGAGGCCGCGCTTGTCATCCGGCGGCGAAGACCGCAGCATGACACCTGAACTATAGTTGAGGTCAAGCAATGGTGTCGCAGGAACTGAGTGTGGGTGAGGTGTCGCAGCGCAGCGGCGTGGCCGTATCCGCACTGCACTTCTATGAGCGCAAGGGCCTGATCAGCAGCCTGCGTACCTCGGGCAACCAGCGCCGCTTCAGCCGCGACGTGCTGCGCCGGCTGGCGGTGATACGCGTTGCACAGCGCGTGGGCATGCCGCTGGAGGCGGTGGCGCGCGCTTTCGAAAGCCTGCCGCAGGGCAGGGCACCGACCAAGGCCGACTGGGCCACGCTGTCCGCACGCTGGCGGACCGAGCTGGATGAGCGCATCCACATGCTGCAGCTGCTGCGCGACGAGCTGACCGGGTGCATCGGTTGCGGCTGCCTGTCACTGAAGCGCTGCCGGCTGGCCAACCCCGACGATGTCCTCGGGGAACGGGGTGACGGTCCGATGCGCTGGGGCTGAGGCCCCGGCACATCGGAGGGCACGCCAGGCTGGATCATGCATCACCAGACGGTGATCGTTTCACCGCTCAGGATGCCTTCCACCGCGCGCTGGTACGCCAGTGCCGCGCGCTGGGCGGTCACCGCTTCAAAGCCGGGGAAGTAGGGCGCGTAGGCATCCATTGATTCGACCAGCACATTCGGGCTGACGACATTGATGCGCAGCCCGCGGGGCAGCAGCTCCAGGGCCGCTGCGCGCACGAATCCTTCCAGCGCGGCGTTCACCGAGGTTGCATTGACGCCGTCGCGGATCGGCTGGGCGCTGACGATGCCGCTGGTCAGGGTGATCGAGCCACCGGCGGTGAGGTGATGCTGGGCGGCCAGTGCCAGCCGTACCTGACCGAGCAGCTTGTCCTGCAGGCCGACGTTGAACCGTTCGGGCGTCATTTCACGTAGAGGACCAAAATGCAGTTTGCCTGCGGTGGAAATCACCGCATCGACCGCGCCGGTGCGGGCAAACAGTTCGTTGACACTGGCATCGTCGGTCAGATCGACGCGCAGCGTGCCGCTGCTGCGCCCTGCGTCCAGGATCTGGTGCTGCTGGCCGAGCTGGCGCGCGACGGCCTGGCCGAGCGTGCCGGTGGCGCCCACGAGAAGAATCTTCATGACGGTTCCTTGCTTTGGGGAGATGAAGCGCAGTCTGCGCCGTGACGACGCGGTTTGGTAAGCCGCGTATGATTCGCTGATTACTAATCAGGACTTAGCAATGGACATGCTGCGCTGCATGCAGGCCTTCGTCGCCGTGGCCGAGCGCGGGAGTTTCGCCGCTGCCGCCGAGCACCTGCAGGTGTCTGCGGTGATGGTGGGCAAGTACATCCAGCAGCTGGAAAGCCACCTCGGCACCGCGCTGTTGCAGCGGAACACGCGGCGGCAGCGCCTGACCGAAGCGGGCAGCGCCTATCTGGCCGGTTGCCGGCAGGTGCTGGAACAGGTGCAGCAGGCCGAGGCGGACGTGGCCGGCCTGCAGCTGCAGCCGCGCGGTGTGTTGCGGGTCAGTGCTCCCACCACCTGGGGCAGCTGCGTGCTGGCGCCCCGGTTGGCCGAACTGCTGCGTGCACAGCCGCTGCTGAACATCGAACTGGATCTGAGCAATCGCCGGGTGGACCTGATCGAAGACGGCTTCGACGCGGCGATCCGGGTCGGTCCGCTGCCCTCGGCGGACATCGTGGCGCGTCCGCTGCCCCCCTATGCGATGAGCCTGTGCGCAGCGCCGTCGTACCTTCGCCGTCGAGGCACGCCGCGGACGCCCGCGGATCTGCAGGGGCACGATTGCCTGAGCCACCTGGCGTGGCGTGGCGGGCACGGTTGGCAGCTGGCCAGTGGCGAGCATGTGGACTGGGAGGCACGGCTCACCAGCAATGACGGCTTCGCGCTGCGCGAGGCTGCCGTGGCGGGTGCCGGATTGATTCTGCAACCGACGGCGCTGCTGGCCACTGAGATCGCTGCGGGCCGGCTGAAACCGCTGCTGCGCGACCATCTGCCGGCGCCGCGGCCGATGCACCTGATCTATCTGCCGGACCGTCGCCCGCGCCCGCGCCTGCAGTGCTTCGTCGACTTCGTCATGACCACGTTGGGGCAATGAGCATCGGGGGAGATGGGGTCAGATCCCTTTGCCCCGGCAGAGGGATCTGACCCCAAGGAATCAGTCGTTTGCCGCTGACAGTTCCTGGCCGCGCACCTGTGCGGCGCGCAGCGCGGCATCCACCAGTGCCTCGAAGCCGCCGGCCTGGAAGCTTTCGATCGCAGCCTGGGTGGTGCCGTTGGGCGAGGTCACGCGGCGGCGCAGCTCGGCGGGACTTTCGCCCGCTTCATCGAGCATGCGCGAGGCGCCCAGCAGCGTCTGCACCACCAGCGTGCGTGCGGCGTCGGCGGGCAGACCCTGGGCGATGCCTGCCGCTTCCATCGCTTCGGCGAGCAGGAACACATAGGCCGGACCGCTGCCGGAGACAGCGGTGACCGAATCCATCAACGGCTCGCTGTCGATCCATACCGTGCGTCCGGCACTGGCCAGCAGGTGCTCGGCCTGGGCCCGCTGCGGTGCATCCACTGCCGGTGTTGCGTACAGGCCGGTGACGCCGGCACCGAGCAGCGCGGGCGTGTTGGGCATCGCGCGCACCACCGGCAACGTGCCGCCCAGCCAGCGCTGCAGCTGCGTGCTGGTGATGCCCGCGGCGATCGAGACCACCAGCGGTCGGTTGTCCTGCGCCAGCGGCTGCAGCGACTGGCAGACGCCGCGCAGTACCTGTGGCTTGACCGCCAGCAGCCAGGTCTGGCCCTGCGCGGCGGCCGCGCTGGCGCTGTCGTGGGTATGCACGCCGAAGTCGCTGGCAAGCGCATCGCGCACGGCGGCGACCGGCTCGGCCACGTGGATGCGCGTGGCAGGCACGCCCTGGCGGATCAGGCCGGCGATCAGGCTGCGCGCCATGTTGCCGCCGCCGATGAAGGTGATGGAATCTGCTGCCATGGAAGTCTCCTCGGAATATCAGGCCGGCCGCGGACGGGCGCCGAACAGGGCGGTGCCGATGCGCACCAGGGTGGCGCCTTCGGCGATGGCCTCGGTGTAGTCGCTGCTCATGCCCATCGAAAGGGTATCGACCTGCGGGAAGCGGTCGGCCAGTGTCTGGAAAAGTGTGCGCATGCGCACGAATGCGTCGCGGCGGCGTTCCGCCTCCGGCCACGGCGCCGGGATCGCCATCAGGCCCCGCAAGCGCAGGCCAGGCTCGGCGGCGATGGCCTCGGCCAGGGCCTGGACGTCCTCTGGCGCGCAGCCGTGCTTGCTCGATTCATCATCGATGTTGACCTGGATCAGCACGTTCAGCGCTCCGCGCGCCGCCGGTCGATGGCGGGCCAGCGCAGTCACCAGCTTGGGACGGTCCACGCTCTGCACCCAGTCGAAATGCGTGGCCACCGCTTCGGCCTTGTTGGACTGCAGATGGCCGATCAGGTGCCATTCCAGGTCCAGATGCTGCAGCGCCTGCATCTTGGCCAGCGCCTCCTGCACGTAGTTTTCGCCGAAGGCGCGCTGGCCCTGTGCAGCAAGGGCGGCCACGGCCTCGGCCGGTTGGGTCTTGGAGACCGCCAGCAGGCGCGGCGGCGCACGTCCGGCGGCCTCGGCCGCAGCGTGCAGGGTGCTCAGGATCTGGGGCAGGGCAGTGGCCACGTAACGCGTTCCAATCGATCAGGAGGCTATACTGCCGCCCGGGGAAAGATCCTTCCAGTCGAAGCCGTTATTGGGGAGTAGCCGCTCATGGATATCGCCGAGCTGTTGGCGTTTTCCGTAAAGAACAAAGCGTCCGACCTGCACCTGTCCGCAGGCCTGCCGCCGATGATCCGCGTGGACGGCGACGTTCGCCGCATCAACATCCCGGCACTGGACCACAAGCAGGTCCATGCGCTGGTGTACGACATCATGTCCGACAAGCAGCGCCGCGACTACGAGGAATTCCTCGAAGTGGACTTCTCGTTCGAGATCCCGTCGCTGGCACGTTTCCGCGTGAATGCGTTCAACCAGAACCGGGGTGCGGGCGCGGTGTTCCGTACCATTCCGTCGGAGGTGCTGACGCTGGAGGATCTGGCCTGCCCGCCGATCTTCCGCGAACTGATCCAGCAGCCGCAGGGCCTGATCCTGGTGACCGGCCCGACCGGTTCGGGCAAGTCGACCACGCTGGCCGCGATGATCGACTACATCAACAAGAGCGAATACGGCCACATCCTCACCGTCGAGGATCCGATCGAGTTCGTGCACACCTCGCAGAAGTGCCTGATCAACCAGCGCGAAGTACACCGCGATACGCATGGCTTCAACGAGGCACTGCGCTCGGCACTGCGAGAAGACCCGGACATCATCCTGGTCGGCGAACTGCGCGACCTGGAAACCATCCGCCTGGCACTGACCGCCGCGGAGACCGGCCACCTGGTGTTCGGCACCCTGCACACCAGTTCGGCGGCCAAGACCATCGACCGCATCATCGACGTGTTCCCGGCCGGCGAGAAGCCGATGGTGCGCTCGATGCTGTCCGAGTCGCTGCGCGCGGTGATCTCGCAGGCACTGTTGAAGAAGGTGGGCGGCGGCCGTACCGCAGCGTGGGAGATCATGGTGGGCACGCCGGCCATCCGCAATCTGATCCGCGAAGACAAGGTGGCGCAGATGTACTCGGCGATCCAGACCGGTCAGCAGCAGGGCATGATGACGCTCGACCAGCACCTGCAGGACCTGGTCAAGCGCAGCCTGATCACCCGCAACCAGGCGCGCGAGTACGCCAAGGACAAGCGACTGTTCGAGTAAGGCAAGGCAGAAGCGGGCCCCGGCGCGCGACCGCGCCGGCGACTCCGCGATGTTCCGACCATCGACTGAAGCCTGGCACATGCCTCCTGGGAGCCTGCCGTGAACACCACCGCCACCACCATCGATTTCACCTCCTTCCTCAAGCTGATGGCGCACCAGCGCGCCTCGGACCTGTTCATCACCGCGGGCATGCCGCCGGCGATGAAGGTCAATGGCAAGATCGCGCCGATCACGCAGACACCCCTGACGCCGCAGCAGAGCCGCGACCTGGTGCTGAACGTGATGACGCCGGCACAGCGCGAAGAGTTCGAGAAGACCCACGAATGCAACTTCGCCATCGGCCTGTCCGGTGTCGGCCGTTTCCGCGTGAGCTGCTTCTATCAGCGCAACCAGGTGGGCATGGTGCTGCGTCGCATCGAGACGCGCATCCCGACCGTGGAAGAACTGAGCCTGCCGCCGATCATCAAGACGCTGGCGATGACCAAGCGCGGCATCATCCTGTTCGTCGGTGCGACCGGCACCGGCAAGTCGACGTCGCTGGCAGCGATGATCGGTTATCGCAACCAGAATTCCACCGGCCACATCATCACCATCGAGGATCCGATCGAGTTCGTGCACAAGCACGAGGGCTGCATCATCACCCAGCGCGAAGTGGGCATCGATACCGACAGCTGGGAGGCCGCGCTGAAGAACACGCTGCGCCAGGCGCCGGACGTGATCATGATTGGTGAGGTGCGTACCCGCGAAGGCATGGACCACGCCATCGCCTTCGCCGAAACCGGCCACCTGGTGCTGGCGACCCTGCACGCCAACAACGCCAACCAGGCGATGGACCGCATCATCAACTTCTTCCCGGAAGACCGCCGCAACCAGCTGCTGATGGACCTGTCGCTGAACCTCAAGGGCGTGGTCGCTCAGCAGCTGGTGCCGTCCCCGGATGGCCGCTCGCGCAAGGTTGCGATGGAGATCCTGCTGGGCACGCCGCTGGTGCAGGACTACATCCGCGACGGCGAGATCCACAAGCTGAAGGAAGTGATGAAGGAATCGGTCCAGTTGGGCATGAAGACCTTCGACCAGAGCCTGTTCGAGTTGTACCAGGCCGGTGAGATCAGCTACGAGGATGCGCTGCGGTATGCCGATTCGCAGAACGAAGTGCGGCTGCGCATCAAGCTGAGCCAGGGCGGTGACGCGCGCACCCTGTCGCAGGGCCTGGACGGCGTGGAAATCTCCGAGATCCGCTGAAGCAGCAGAGGACGGCAGCCGGGCGTCGCCCGGCGCCGCGGAAGATCACCGGGACGGCCGGATTCATGAAATCCAGTCATGACCGACTGCGGCGCAGCCGGTTCAATCCGATGAGGCCGCAGGCGTATCGTCAGCGCTCCCCCTCTGGAGCATGACAATGCAGACACGTGAACTCGGCCGCAGCGGCCTGAAGGTTTCCGCCCTCGGCCTGGGCTGCATGGGCCTGAGCCACAGCTACGGCAAGCCCGTGGAACTGGAGCAGGGCGTCGCGCTGCTGCACGCAGCCGT
Organism: Stenotrophomonas sp. STEN225; assembly: GCF_056756445.1. Lineage (NCBI taxonomy): Bacteria > Pseudomonadati > Pseudomonadota > Gammaproteobacteria > Lysobacterales > Lysobacteraceae > Stenotrophomonas > Stenotrophomonas sp. STEN225. The sequence continues at coordinate 193,564 of NZ_JBRRBV010000007.1, forward strand.
GGAGCGCGGGGTCACCTTCTTCGACACGGCCGAAGTGTACGGCCCGTACACCAACGAGGCACTGCTGGGCAGGGCGCTGGCGCCGCATCGGGACCGGCTGGTGATCGCCACCAAGTTCGGTTTCCGCAATGCCCAGGCCGATACCGGGCTGGACAGCCGCCCGGAGAACATCCGTGCCGTGGCCGAAGCCAGCCTCAAGCGCCTGCGTACCGACCACATCGATCTGTTCTACCAGCACCGTGTCGATCCCAACGTGCCGATCGAGGACGTCGCCGGTACCGTGCGCGACCTGATTGCCGAAGGCAAGGTCGGCCACTTCGGGCTCTCCGAAGCGAGTGCCGCCACCGTGCGCCGCGCACATGCCGTGCAGCCGGTGGCTGCGGTGCAGAGCGAGTACTCGCTGTGGTGGCGCGAGCCGGAGCGCGAACTGCTGCCGACCCTGCAGGAGCTGGGCATCGGCTTCGTACCGTTCAGTCCGCTGGGCCGGGGCTTCCTGACCGGTACGATCAATGCAGAGACCACGTTCGAGGCCGACGACTTCCGCAACACCGTGCCGCGGTTTGAAGTCGAAGCGCGCCGGGCGAACCAGGCGCTGGTGGACCGGATCGGCGCCATTGCCGCCGCCCGCGGTGCCACCCCGGCACAGGTGGCATTGGCCTGGCTGCTGGCGCAGGCGGACTGGATCGTGCCGATTCCGGGTACCACCAAGGTGCATCGCCTGGAAGAGAACCTGGGAGCGGTGGACCTGCAGCTGTCGAGCGAAGAACGGCAGCGCATCGCGCAGGCGCTGGATGAAGTGTCGATCGTCGGCGAGCGCTACAACGCCCAGCGTGCGGCGCAGGTCAAGGGCTGATCGTGGTGGGTGCGGGCCTTGGGCCCGCACTCATCGGTCCATCATCGGCCCGCGCAGGGCATCGAGCACCGTGCGCATCGCCAGGGTCACGTGGTGGCGCGAGGGGTAGTACGCGTAGTAGCCATCGAACGGCGGGCACCAGTCGTCCAGCACCGATTGCAGGCGGCCATCGTCCAGCATCGGCAGGACCTGGTCTTCCGGCAGCCAGGCCAGCCCGCTGCCGGCCAGTGCCGCGCTGCGGGTCATGCCCATCGTGTTGAAGGTCCACTGCCCGCTCACGCGCACGCTCAGTTCGTGGCCATCCTGGCCGAAGTCCCATGGCATCAGTCCGCCATGGGTGGGCAGGCGCAGGGTGATGCAGTTGTGGCTGGCCAGGTCGTGCGGATGTGCGGGGGCGGCGTGCTGACGGAAGTAACCCGGGGCACCGACCACGCGCATCCGCAGCGGGGGGCTGATGGGCACGGCGATCATGTCGCGTGCCAGGCGCTCGCCGAGGCGGATGCCGATGTCATAGCGCTCGGCGACGATGTCGGCCAGGCCATAGTCGGTGGTCAATTCGATCTTCAGGTCGGGGAAGCGCTGCAGCAGGGGGGCCAGCCGCGGCCACGCCAGATACTCAGCGGCGTGGCCGGTGGCGTTGATGCGGATGGTCCCGGCGGGGCGGTCGCGGTACTCGGCCAACGCGGCCAGTTCGTGCTCGATCTCGGCCAGGCGTGGTGCCAGCGTGGCGAGCAGGCGGGCGCCAGCCTCGGTGGTGGAGACGCTGCGAGTGGTCCGGGTCAGCAGGCGCACCCCGAGCCGCTCTTCGAGGCCGCGCATGGCGTGGCTGAGCGCGGACTGCGAGACACCCAGCTGGGCGGCCGCGCGGGTGAAGCTGCCCTCGCGGGCGACGTGGACAAAGGCCTGCAGGTCGTTGAGGTTTTCGCGCGGCATGCGGGAATGATACGGCGCCGCCGCTGCCCGCTGCCGCGCAGGCTGATGCTTTCCGGGGAGCTCTCAGGCAGGGCGGCGCATCCAGCTGAACGATTTCATCTGCAACTGTCATGCGGATCGTGTCTAATACCGCCTCCCCCCGCTGTCCCCCCCACCCGCATGTCCCATCCTTCCCATGGCCCCGCGCCGTGCGACGACGCTGACGGCCACCTGGTCACCGCCGGTCCGTTGACTCCGCCGCCGGACAGCGCCGGTACCACCGCCGACGAAAAAGCGCTGCGCCACTCGGTGGCCGAGGACGTGCAGGGCATGGTGCTGGCGACGATGGTGGCCTCGCTGGGCCTGGCCATCTTTGCCAAGGGCGGGCTGATGATCGGCGGCATGGCCGGCATGGCCTTCCTGCTGCACTACTCCATGGGCTGGAACTTCGGGCTGGTGTTCGTGCTGGTCAATCTGCCCTTCTACTGGGTGGCGCTGCGGCGCATGGGCTGGGAGTTCACCCTGAAGACGTTTGCCGCGGTTACCGCCTGCGGCGTACTGACCGATCTGCTGCCGCGCTGGATCGATTTCTCGCACATCCATCCGCTGTACTCGGCGATCGTCGGCGGCGCGCTGTCGGGGCTGGGCATCCTGTTCTTCATCCGCCACCGCGCCAGCCTGGGTGGCATCGGCATCCTGGCGGTCTACCTGCAGCGCACCCGTGGCTGGAGCGCCGGCAAGGTGCAGATGTCCTACGATGCCTGTCTGATGATCGCCGCGTTCTTCGTGCTTTCGCCGTCCAAGGTGATGTATTCGGCGATCGGCGCGGTGGTGCTCAGCCTGGTGCTGATGTTCAACCACCGGCCCGGCCGTTACTTGGGCGTTTACGCGCGCCTTCCGCGTTCGCCGGGCTTGGCCGGGCGCTACCGGAACTGGTACGTGGTAGCGCCGCGCCATGCCCGGCGGATGCAGATCAGCGGGTGGTAGCGCCGGGCCATGCCCGGCGGGTCCGGTTCAGCGGGCGACGGCCTGCAGCCAGGGCGGTGACAGCTTCAGCAGCCGCGCATGCACCGGGCAGTCCGCGGCGTGCGCACCCGGCAGGTAGCCCAGGCTCATCAGGAATTCGCCGGTGATCTCGCCGCCGGTGAAGCGGAAGGTCTTCTTGAACAGCTTCACCCAGTCGGCCTTGCTGCGTGGGTGATGCGCGTCCAGCCAGGCGGCGAAGCTGCCGTGGTCCGCACGCAGCTGCTGGATCACCTGTGCGTTGTGGATCGCGGCAAGCACCTTCAGGCGGTTGCGGATGATGCCCGGGTCCGAGAGCAGGCGCTCGATGTCCTGCTCGGCATAGGCCGCGACCCGGTCCACGTCGAAGGCATCGTAGGCCGCGCGGAATCCTTCCCGCTTCTTCAGGATGGTCTCCCAGCTCAGGCCGGCCTGGTTGATCTCCAGCACCAGCCGCTCGAACAGCTCGCGTTCGTCGCGCTGCGGGAAGCCGTACTCGTGCGCGTGGTAGTAGTCGTGCACCGGGTGGCCGGGGGCGATCAGGCAATATCCGGACAAGGCGAACTCCTGCGGTACGGGGTGGTCATTATGCGCGCCGTGACCGGCAGGTGCAGGCATCGGGGGCGACCAGCGGCTAGAATGGCGGCATGCCCGCAACTCCCACTTCCCTTGCCGATCACCTGCTCGTCGCGCTGCCGTCGCTGCTCGACGCGACCTTTGCCCGCAGCGTCGCGCTGATCTGCCAGCACGACGAGAACGGGGCGATGGGCGTGCTGGTCAACCAGCCGTCCGAGTACACGCTGGGCGAGGTGCTGTCGCAGATGGACATCGCCACCAGCGATGGCGACCTGCAGGCGCGCATGGTGCTCAACGGCGGGCCGGTACATCCCGAGCGCGGGTTCGTCATCCACGACGATGCGCGGCCCTGGGATTCCAGCCTGACGGTGGGCGATGGCCTGTACCTGACCACGTCGCGCGACATCCTCGAAGCCATGGCCCGCGGCGAAGGCCCGGCCAATGCCGTGGTGACCCTTGGCTGCGCCGGATGGGGCGCCGGGCAGCTGGAAAGCGAGCTTTCCGAGAACAGCTGGCTGACCGTGCCGGCCGACGCCGAACTGGTGTTCCAGCTGCCGCTGGAGCAGCGCTGGCAGGGCGCGGCCTCGCGCATCGGCGTGGATCTGTTCCGGCTCACCGATTACAGCGGCCATGTCTGAGCCGGCCGCCCTCCGTCGCGATGGCACCGTGCTCGGCTTCGATGTCGGCGCGCGACGGATCGGTGTGGCCATCGGCAGTGCCTTCGCCGCGCACGCGCGTGCCGTGGCCGTGGTCGACGTGCACGGCAACGGCCCGGACTGGGCGGCGATCGAACGCCTCATCAAGGAATGGAAGCCCGATGGCCTGGTGGTCGGCGATCCGCTGACGCTCGACGGCCAGGACCAACCCAACCGCAAGCGCGCGCAGGGCTTCGCCCGCCAGCTGCGGGAACGATTCAAGCTGCCGGTGGTGATGATCGACGAGCGCTCAAGCTCGGTGGAAGCCGCCCGCCGCTTCGCCGTCGAGCGCGCCGAAGGGCGCAAGCGCCGCCGTGATGCGGCCGCGCTTGATGCGGTGGCTGCGGCGGTGATCATCGACCGCTGGCTGTCCTCGCCGGACGACGCCACTCCCATTCCCTGACTGCACGATTCCCGCCATGACCGCCCAGCAACTCGATGCCTCCGGCCGCCTGCGCCACCTGCTGACTCTTGAGGGCCTGCCCCGCGACACCCTGCTGCAGCTGCTCGACCGCGCGGGGCAGATCCGCGACGCGGCGGTCGGCCGCGTCGGCAACAAGCGGCACGTGCTGGCCGGTTCCGCGGTGTGCACGCTGTTCTTCGAACCGTCCACCCGCACGCGCAGTTCGTTCCAGCTGGCCGCGCAGCGCCTGGGCGCCGACGTGCTGAACTTCGATGCGTCGACCTCGTCCACGCGCAAGGGCGAAACCGCCTGCGACACGCTGCGCAACCTGGAAGCGATGGGCGTGCGCGGTTTCGTGGTGCGCCATCCCGATGATGGTGCCGTGGCGGCACTGGCCGAAGCGGCGGGCGAGGGCACCGCCCTCATCAACGCCGGCGATGGGCGCAGTTCGCACCCCACCCAGGGCCTGCTGGACATGCTGACCCTGCGCCAGGCCAAGGGCCCGGATTTCTCGAAGCTGAAGGTGGTGATCGTCGGCGACGTGAAGCACTCGCGCGTGGCCCGCACCGACCTGCACGCACTGCGCACGCTGGGCGTGGGCGAGATCCGCGTGTGTGGCCCGCAGTCGCTGCTGCCGGACGACGAAACCCTGAAGGGCTGCGTGGTGGGCGAAGATTTCGACGCGATGCTGGAAGGGGTCGACGCACTGATGATGCTGCGCCTGCAGCGCGAGCGCATGGAAGAAGGGCTGGTGCCGTCGCTGGAGCAGTATCACGACCAGTACGGACTGACCCGCGAACGCCTGGCCCGCGCCGGCAAGGACGCCGCGGTGCTGCACCCCGGCCCGATCAACCGCGGCGTGGAAGTGACCGACGATGTGGCCGATGGCCCACAGTCGTGGGTGCTGCGCCAGGTCGCCAACGGCGTCGCCGTGCGCATGGCCGTGCTGGAAACCCTGCTGGGCTGACCACCCGCTCTGGTAGGTGTCAGCCTTGGTTGACACACTTACCGCGCGGCTTGTCCGCGCACCGCTCTGGTAGACGCCAACCTTGGTTGGCACTATCCATCCGCGCCCAAGTTGTCGAGCGGATCACACGAAGCGCCAAGCTCCCATTCGCACCATGCATGGGGATATTGCCCAAGCCGCGTCGTCAGCCCGGCCCTGATCGGATTTCCCATCAGATACATCGCATGCCGGTGCAACGATTCGTCAGAGCGGATCGCATGATCGTGATAGCAGGCCTGCCAGAAGCGCCCGACTCGCCCCAGCAACCGGTTTACCTGCTGGGCGGTGCGCGACTTGAAACGCTTCATGACGGTTTCCAGCGTTCCCGCACGTAGTTCGACCAGCCAGTGGATGTGGTCGGGCATGACCACGTACGCAATCGAGCGGGTGAAGCCTTCCTGATCCAGTCGCTGGAATTCGCGGACTGCCAAGGCGGCCGCTGCGGCGTTGGTGAAGAGCGGCGCGCGGTCATGGACGACGGTGGTGAGGATATAGCTGAGGCCGATGCTGGAGCGACGACCGAGCAGGAGACGTGTGTTCTGCATGGAGCAAGCATGGACGGGCCTGCTTCCAGTGAACATCGGGGAATGGGTTGGTTTCAGGTAGGCCAGTGCCAACCAAGGTTGGCAACTACCGAAGCTATGGCTCATCGCTTCTGCTTGAACAACCACGTCCACATCGCCGCATCGGCGTAGGTGGCATCCCAGGCGTTGTGGTTACCTTGCGGATACTCGGTGTAGCGTACGTCGGCGGCGCCGGTGGCCTGGAACGCGGCGTGCAGGCGGCGGTCGTCGTCTGGTGGCACCACATCGTCAAGCGCACCATGGAAGATCCAGATCGGCGTGTGCCGCAGGCGCTGTGCAATCGCGGCATACGGATCGGCTTCGTTGGCGACCTGCTCCACGAACAGGGTCGGCCGCACCGCGCGGGGGGCCAGCACCGCGCCGCAGATCGGCACGATCGCCGCGAAACGGCGCGGGTCATCCAGTGCGATGTTCCAGCTGCCGTAGCCGCCCATCGACATGCCGGTCAGGTACTGCCGGGCCGGGTCGGCGCCGAACTCGGCGAGGGTGGCGTCGAGTGCGGCCAGGGCCACCCGGTTGTTGCGGCCGCTCCATTCCTCGTGCCGAGGAACCTGTGGGAACACCACCAGCGCCGGGAAGTCGCGGTGGTCGCGCAGGTAGGGGCCGAGCCCGGCGTGAGTCTGCTTCACGCCATCGCCGCCACGCTCGCCAGAGCCGTGCAGGAACAGGATGACGGGCACATCGACCGGCGCGGCACCCTGCTGCGCCGGACCACGCGGCTGCAGGCCCGCGGGAATGAACACCTGGTAATAGGCCGTCCGGCCATCCACCTTCACCGCACGCGCCTCGAAGCGTCCGTGCGTCCGTTCGGCGGTGCTGGCGCAGCCTCCTACCATCAGGACCAGCAGCAGCGGCAACCAGCGTGCAAGCAGACGAACCATGAGCGCGTTTCCTGATCTGGAATCGTTTTCATGGTAGTCCAGTCGCGCCTGGCCAGCATCGTGCAGCGCGTCACTCGGGCCGGGGGGCGCTGGCGACGATGTCCAGCTGCTCCTGCGCTTCAGCGTTGCCTTCGGCGGCGGCGGCCCGTACCTGTGCCAGATCCGGGTGCAGCACCACCAGCAGCGGGTTCTCGCACACCGGGCAGTCGTACTCGGTGGCATCCTCGTCCAGCTCCATCACCATTGCCCGCGAACTGCCCTTCCATTCGCACGCGGCACAGGTATGCAACTGGTCGCGCCAACCCGGCTGGAAGTAGTTTTCGATCGTGGTTGCCATGGGGTGTTCCAGTGGGAATGGGCCCCGCGCCCCGACCGGGGGCAGGGCGCAGGTCGGTCAGTGCAGCAGCACCAGGGTGGCCAGGCCGAGGAAGGTGAAGAAGCCCATCGAATCGGTCACGGCGGTCAGGAAAATACCGCTGGCCAAGGCCGGATCGAAGCCGAAACGTTTCAGGGTCAGCGGCACCAGCACACCGGCCAGCGCGGCGAACAGCAGGTTGAAGGTCAGCGCGATGGCGATCACCGCCGACAACCCCGGCGAATGGAACCAGGCCAGCACGATCAGGCCCAGCACGGAACCCAGCAACAGGCCGTTGAGCAGTGCCACCCGCACTTCCTTCCACAGCAGGGTGCGTGCATTGGATGCGCCCACCTGGCCCAGCGCCAGGCCGCGCACCATCAACGCCAGCACCTGCGTGCCTGCGTTGCCGCCGAGGCCGGCGACGATGGGCATGAGCACCGCCAGCGCCACCAGCTTGTCGATCGTGCCTTCGAAGTGACCGACCACGCTGGAGGCGAGGAAGGCGGTACACAGGTTCACCGACAGCCACATCAGGCGACGGCGCATCGCGCGCCACACCGGGCTGAACAGATCCTCGTCCTCGTCCAGGCCGGCGGCGCCCAGCGCCTGGTGCTCGGCCTGGCCACGGATGATGTCGACCACGTCATCGATGGTGATGCGGCCGACCAGAATGTTGTTGTCGTCCACCACCGGCGCGGAAATCCAGTCATGGTCGGAGAACTGGCGGGCGACCTCCTGGTCGCTCTCGCCGACATCGATCGCCGGCTGTTCGTCGTCGATCAACCGGTTGATCGGCGTGGTGTCTTCATGGGTGACCAGCGCTGCAAGCGAGACACGGCCAAGATACTGATGGCGGCGGCTGACCACGAACAGGTGGTCGGTATGGTCCGGAAGTTCGCCGCGCAGGCGCAGGTAGCGCAGCACCACGTCGACGTTGACGTCGGCGCGCACGGTCACCACGTCCGGGTTCATCAGGCGGCCAGCGCTGTCCTCGGGGTAGGACAGGACCTGCTCGAGGCGCTCGCGGTTCTCGCGGTCCATCGACTTGAGGACTTCGTCGATGACCGTGTCCGGCAGGTCCTCGACCAGATCGGCCAGGTCGTCGATGTCCAGGTCTTCGACCGCGGCGATGATCTCGTCCGGGTCCATGTCCGCGAGCAGGCTCTCGCGCACGTCGTCGCCGACGTGGACCAGCACCTCGCCGTCATCTTCCGGATCGACCAGGCCCCACACGACTTCGCGCTTTCCCGGCGGCAGCGATTCGAGCAGGTTGCCGATCTCGGCGGGGGCCAGAGTATTGACCAGGCGACGCACCGGTCCCAGCCGGCCACTGTCCAGTGCATCGGACAGCATCCGCAGTTGGCGCGCAGTCTTGTCGTGGCGTACAGCTTCAGCCATCGCAGCTCCCGCGGGATAAGAAAAGCCGCGATCCTGGCAAGGATGCGGCAACAAGGGTGTTCAGCGCGTCATTATCGCAAGGGGATGTTTCAACGCATACCCCGGTGTCTGCGGCCAGCGGGGTCCATGAATTCCGCCGGGCCATGCCCGGCGAGCGCGCAGCGCGGCCGTCAGGGCGTATCGGCCACCAGTGCCAGCCAGCGCTCGATGCCGCGACGGTCCCGCGCGGCCAGCAGCTTCGGAGCGCGGGCGCGCAGGGATGCCAGGTCGGCCTCGCGGATCGCGCGGCGGACTTCCAGCAGCGTGCCCGGATGCAGGCTGAACTCGGTCAGGCCCAGTGCCAGCAGCAGCGGCGCCATGCGTGCGTCCCCCGCGATCTCGCCGCACACCGCCACCGGCACACGATGGCGTGCGCCGGTCTCGATCACCATCTGCAGCAGGCGCAGCACCGCCGGGTGCAGCGGCGAGTAGAGTTCGCCCAGCGCCTCGTTGTTGCGGTCGGCCGCGAGCAGGTACTGCACCAGGTCATTGGTGCCGATCGACAGGAAGTCGACCAGGTCGATGAAGCTCTCCAGCGCCAGAGCAGCGGCGGGTACTTCGATCATCGCCCCCAGCGGCACGTGGTCGGCCACCATGTGCCCTTCCGCGCGCAGTTGTTCGGACAGCTTGAGCATGCGCCGGCGCACGGCCAGCAGCTCTTCGCGCGTGCTGATCATGGGCACCAGCACCCGCAGCTTGCCATAGGCCGAAGCACGCAGAATCGCCCGCAGCTGGGTGTCGGCCACTTTCGGCCGTGCCAGCGACAGGCGCACGCCCCGCAGGCCAAGCGCCGGGTTCTCTTCGTTGCTCAGGGTCAGGCCGGTACGATCCGCTTTGTCCGCACCCAGATCGAGGGTGCGGATGGTCACCGGCCGCCCGCTCATGCCCAGCGCGGCGTCGCGGTAGGTCCGGAACTGTTCTTCCTCGTCCGGCAGTTCGTTGCGCTGCAGGAACAGGAATTCCGTGCGGTACAGACCCAGTCCCTGCGCGCCGAGGGCGTGGGCCTGGGTTACGTCCTCCAGCGATTCGGCGTTGGCCAGCAGGGCGATGTCGACCTGGTCGCGGGTACGGCTGGGTTTGCTGCGCAGGCGCCCGAGCTCCCGCTGCTCGCGGGCGTGTTCCTTCAGCCGTGCGCGATAGTCACGCAGGTTGTCGGCCTGCGGGTTGACGGTGATGCTGCCGTCGGCGCCATCGACGATCAGCACGTCGCCATCGGCAACGCGGCTGAGCAGCTGCGGAACGTTGACGATCAGTGGCAGGTGCAGACTGCGGGCGAGGATGGCGCTGTGCGACAGCGCGCTGCCGGCGGCGGTGACGATGCCTACGACGCCCTGTGCCTGCAGCTGTGCCAGCTCGGACGGCGCGATGTTGTCGCAGACCAGGATCTCGCCGGCCAGCCCCTTCATCACCGGCGCACGCTCCGGCTGCAGGAAGGCGTGAATGCGGCCGATCACATGATCCAGATCGTCCATGCGGCTCTTCAGGTAGGCATCGTCCATGCCATCGAAGACCTTGGCCAGGCGGTCGCGCTGCAGGCGCAGGGCGTATCCGGCGCTGTACGGGCCGCTGCGGATCAGCTCATCCAGGCCGAACAGCAGCTCCGGGTCGTCCAGCAGCAGCGCGTGCAGATCGAGGAATTCGCCTACTTCCTGGTTCAGTGCGCCGTGCAGGCGCTGCCGAAGCTCATGCATCTCCGCGCGCGCGGCATCCACGGCGTGATGCAGGCGCGTCAGCTCGGTTTCGATCTGCTGCGGTGCCACGCGCTGTTCGGCAACGTCCAGCGCATGCGGCAGGCGCACGCGTGCACGCCCCATCGCCGAACCCCGCGCAGCGCCATGACCAGCCAGCAGCTGGACCGGCCGTTGGCCGGAAGGGAGCTGGCCGGCGCGGGCGCGCGGCACGATCAGCTGTCCTCGTCGAAGCGGCGTTCGAACAGGTCGACCACCGCGTCCATCGCGGCGGCTTCGTCTTCGCCACTGATGCGCACGGTGACCGGGGTGCCCTGGCCGGCAGCGAGCAGCATCACGCCCATGATGCTCTTGGCGTTGATCTCGCGGCCCTTGGCAGCCATGGTCACGTTGCACCGGAACGGTGCCAGGGTCTGCACCAGCTTGGCGGTGGCCCGGGCATGCAGGCCCAGGCGGTTGCTGACGGTGAGTTCTCGTTCAAGCATCGTCGACTATCGCTCCATTACGGGTACCCGCCGCAGCGGTGGCGGGCAGTTGATCCAGTGCCTGTTCCGGATAATTCATCACCCGCAGCAACATCGGCAGGCTCAGCGCCGACACCCGGCGAACCGGGGTCCCCAGCCGGGCCAGCTGCCCGGCAAGGTTGGCGGGGCTGGCGCCGTACAGGTCGGTCAGGATCAGCACGCCTTCTCCACCATCTACCCGCCGCAGCGCGGCCGAGGCGAGGGGGAGCAGAGCATCCAGGTCTGCGTCGAACGGTACTTCGAAAGCTTCGGTCTTCAACGGCAGCTGCCGCAGGAGCCGGGTCGCCACGTCAAGCAGGGCGGCGCCGACCCCGGGATGTGTTACGAGGAGAATGCCACAGGTCATTACTGCACGTTAACAGGTCAAGGTGAATTGGCGATAGCCGCAGATGAGGGGCACTGTGTCCCGTATTCAGTGTCCCCCGCCTGCCGGCCCATCCCGCCTCTCCGCGGGGCGGTCGGGCGCACCCCGGCCGGGCCTCTCAATCCTGCTCGCGGTGATAGGTGGCCACGTCTTCCCAGCCCATTTCGCGGGCATGCCGGGCCATCCGTTCGGCCAGATAGACCGAGCGGTGCTTGCCGCCGGTGCAGCCGAAGGCCACGGTCACGTAGCTGCGGGTGCCGTCGCCCAGCTTCGGCAGCCAGGTGTCGAGAAACCCCATCAGCTGTGCGAGGTAGCACTGCACGTCCGGCTGGGCTTCCAGGTAGTCGCGCACGCCCGGCTCGCGGCCACTGAGCGCACGCAGCTCGGGATCCCAGTGCGGATTGGGCAGCACCCGCGCATCGAAGACGAAATCCGCTTCGGCCGGCACGCCACGCTTGTAGGCGAACGATTCGAACAGCAGCGACAGGCGGGTTGCATGGTCCAGCGTGAACTCGGTGATGATCCGGCGGCGCAGCTGGTGCACGTTGAGCGCGCTGGTGTCGATGATCGCGTCGGCCTCCTGGCGCAGCGGTGCGATCAGTTCGCGCTCGCGGGCGATCGCTTCCGGCAGCGACAGACCGAGCTGGCTGAGTGGATGGCGGCGACGGGTGTCGGCATAGCGCTTGAGCACCGCCTCGTCGCTGGCTTCAAAGAACAGCACCTTGGTTTCCACGCCGGCATCGGTGGCCAGTTGCCGCCAGTTCGCCAGCTGGCTCAGGTCGGCCTGGCCGCGCACGTCGATGCCGACCGCCAGCCGGCGCGGCGCGGCGCCGTCATGGTGGGCCAGCAGGCTGCGCACGAAGTCCGGCAGCAGCTGGATCGGCAGGTTGTCCGAGCAGTAGTAGTCCTGGTCCTCGAACGTCTTCAGGGCGACGGATTTACCCGAGCCGGACAGGCCGCTGACAATGATCAGGGTCGGGGCGGTGGGGGCAGCGGTGCTCATGGACAGACTCTTCGAAGGCCAGGGAAATCAGGGTGTTCGCCGTTCCAGCAGGTTGCTGTGGCGCGCGATGAACATCGCGGCCGGGTCGATGCCCTTGGTCCGCAGGATATGCAGGCGGGTGGCCGCCTCGGTCAGCACGGCCAGGTTGCGGCCGGGCATCACCGGCAGCGTGATCAGCGGCACGTCCAGGTCCAGCACATGGCGGGTACCGGAATCGCCGGTCAGGCGTTCGTAGCCATGCGGAGTGGGCTCGGTCATCGGCTTGGTCAGGTGGACGATCAGCCGAAGGTACTTGTTCTTCTTTACAGCCGTGTCGCCGAACATCTCGCGCACGTTCAGCACGCCCAGGCCGCGTACTTCCAGCAGGTCCTGTAGCAGTTCCGGGCAGGTGCCGTCGAGCACGTCCGGCGCGATCTGGGTGAATTCAGGTGCATCATCGGCCACCAGGCGGTGGCCACGGCTGAGCAGTTCCAGCGCCAGCTCGCTCTTGCCCGACCCGGCTTCGCCGGTGATCAGCACGCCGATGGAGTAGATCTCCATGAACACGCCGTGCAGGATCACGCGCGGCGCCAGCGTGCGTGCCAGGTGGTAGGACAGATGATTGAGCAGTTCGTGGCCGCGCTTGGGAGATACCCACAGCGGCGTGCCCGACTCGTCGGCGGCCGCGCGCAGGTCTTCCGGACAGGGCTGGTTGCGGGTGATCACCAGCGCCAGCGGGTGCGACTGCATGAGCTTTTCGATCGTCTCCCAGCGCTGGCGCGGTTCCAGCGCGTCCAGCCAGGACAGTTCCTCGGTGCCCAGGATCTGCACCTTGTTGGGGTAGATCGCATTGAGGTAGCCCGCCAGCGAGGGCCGGCGGGAGACGGTGTTGCCGGCCTCGAGCTCGCGCTTCTCGCCGGATTTTCCCGCCACCCAGCGCAGGCCCAGGCGTTCGCGCTGCTGTTCGAACAGTTCGCGTGCGGTGATGCTGGTATTCATGCGGCACTCGCCGGGGGCGTGAGATCCAGGGCCTGACGCAGTGCCCGCGCGTCGCCGGCGGCGCGCAGCGCTTCGCGGATGGCGGGGGCGGAGAACAGTTCGGCCAGTTCGGACAGCAGCATCAGGTGCTGATGGGTGTAGTGGGCCGGAACGGCCATCGCGAACACCAGGTCGACCGGCTCGTCGCCCCCGAAGTCGACGGGGGTCTCCAGTCGCAGCAGGGCGCCGCGTGGGCGGTCCAGGGTCGGCGCGCGGCCATGCGGGATGGCGATGCCGCAACCGATCGCGGTGCTGCCCAGCGCCTCACGCTGGCACAGGTTCAGATAGATCTGTTCGGCATTGGCCTGGCGGCAGGCCAGCAACCCGGCCGCGGCCTTGAGGACGCTGTCGCGGTCGGTGGCCGTGCAGAGCTGGGTCTGCACGGCCGCCAGGAGGTCAGTCAGGGGCATGTCTGCGGGGAACGGTGGCGATCAGCCGCCATTGTCACCCACCGGCAGCGGTGCGTGCTGCTGTTTTTTCTCCTTGTGCTTGATCACCAGGCGGTCAAGCTTGTCCGCCAGCAGGTCGATCGCGGCATACATGGTCTGGCCGCCGGCCTCGGCGTGCAGGGTCTGGCCGGGAATGTTGAGGCTGGCGTCGACATGGTGTTCGGTCTTCTGCAGCTTGAGGGTCACCCGCGCTTCGCAGTGCTGGTCGAAGTGCTTTCCGATCCGGGCCAGCTTCTCCTCTACATAGGACTGCAGGGCCGGGGTGACTTCGACGTCTTTGCCAAACGTTTCGATGCGCATCGGGTTTCTCCTGTGTTCGGATGTGCCAATGAACCTCTCCGCCGGGCGCGGCGGTGCGTCAAGCGATTCTGACCCTTTCGTGCGAGGCGGAAATGTTCATGGCTTCACGATACTTCGCCACGGTGCGTCGCGCCACTGGAATTCCCGACGATTTGAGCAGGTCAGCCAGCTTGGCGTCAGAAAGGGGCTTGCGCGGGTTTTCGTCATCGATCAGGCGCCGGATCATTGCCTGGATGGCGGTGCTGGATGCCTCACCGCCGCCTTCGGTATCGATGCCCGACGCGAAGAAGGCGCGCAGCGGCAGGGTGCCGCGTGGGGTCCGGACATGCTTGCGGGCGATCGCCCGCGAAATGGTGGATTCGTGCAGGCCCAGTTCGGCGGCGATCTCACGCAGGGTGAGCGGGCGCAGTGCCTGTTCGCCGAACTCCAGGAAACCGGACTGCTGCAGGATCAGGCAGCGCACCACCCGCAGCAGGGTCTCGCCACGCTGCTGCAGACCTTTCAGCAGCCAGCGCGCCTCCTGCAGCTGGGCGCGCAGGTAGCCGGCGTCGGCCTCACCGCAGCGGCGGATCATCTGTTCGTAACCGCGGTGGATGACCACCTTCGGCCCGGCATGGCCGGCCAGCGCGGCGCGCCACACGCCGTTCTGCCGCCAGACGACTACGTCCGGCACCACGTAGGTGTCCTGCGACAGCGGCGCGATCTGGGTGCCCGGGCGCGGGTCCAGCGACCGCAGCAGGGCCACGGCGGTCTCGACGTCGGCCAGGGGCTGCCGGAGTTCGTGCGCCAGCCCGGCCACGCCGCTGCGCGGCAGCCGCTCCAGCGGCCCGGCAGCGACCTGGCGTGCCAGGGCAAGGCCAGGTGTGTCGGACGCCAGTACGTCCAGTTGCAGCTGCAGGCATTCGCCCAAGCTGCGTGCCGCTACTCCGACCGGATCGAAGCGCTGGATCTGGTGCAGTACGGTGAGGATCTCGTCCTCGCCGGCGTGGATCGCCGGCAGCAGGGTCTCGGCGATGGTGGACAGCGGTTCGCGCAGGTAGCCATCGTCGTCCAGGGCGTCGATCAGGGCAGCCCCGATGCTGCGGTCGCGTGCGGACAGATGCGACAGGTGCAGCTGCCACAGCAGGTGGTCGGCCAGGGTCTCGGTTTCGGCCACGCGTTCGGCCGCGCTGCCGCTGTCGTCATCGTCGTCGAAGCTGCCGCCGCTGCCGGCGGTGCTCCAGTCCGGTTCGGCCGATGCCCAGTCGTCCTCCTGGCCGGCGTCGGTGCGTTCGGGCGGGGCGTCATCGCCGTTGCCATCGTCGCCGGCAGCGGCATCGCTCTCGTTGCCTTCGGCCCAGTCCAGCAGCGGATTGCTCTCCACCGCCTGGGCGATCTCCAGTTCCAGCTCGGTGCTGGACATCTGCAGCAGCTTGATCGCCTGCTGCAGCTGGGGCGTGAGCACCAGCTGCTGTCCCAACGATGTCTGCAGCCGAGTCTTCATGCCTGTGCCGAAGAGGGGGAATGGAACCCGGCAGCTGCGGTCACAGCTTGAACGAGTCCCCAAGGTAGACGCGACGTACGTCGGCATTGTCCAGGATCGATTCCGGCGAACCCTGGGCCAGTACGGTGCCCTCGGCGAGGATATACGCGCGGTCGCAGATTCCCAAGGTCTCGCGCACGTTGTGGTCGGTGATCAGCACACCGATGCCGCGCTGCTTGAGGTGGGTGACGATGCGCTGGATCTCGCCGACCGAGATCGGATCGACACCGGCAAACGGTTCGTCGAGCAGGATCAGCCGGGGTTGCGCCGCCAGCGCGCGGGCGATTTCGCAGCGGCGGCGCTCGCCGCCGGACAGGCTGGCGCCAAGCTGTTCGGACACATGGCCCAGCTGCAGTTCGTCCAGCAGGCTGCTCAACTCGCGCTCGCGGCCCGCCGAGTCCAGATCCTCGCGCAGTTCCAGCACCAGGCGGATGTTGTCGGCCACGGTCAGCTTGCGGAACACCGAAGGCTCCTGCGGCAGGTAGCCCACGCCCTGCTTGGCACGGGTGTACATCGGATCGCCGGTGATGTCCTTGCCATCGAGCACGATGCTGCCGGCATCGGCGGCAACCAGGCCGACGATCATGTAGAAGCAGGTGGTCTTGCCGGCACCGTTGGGGCCGAGCAGGCCGACCACTTCGCCCGCTTCGAGGGTGAGCCCGAAGTCCTTGACGACCTCACGTTGCTTGTAGCGCTTGCGCAGGCCCTTGGCGACGAGCATTACTTCCGGCTCCCGGCCGGCTGCGCCGGCGTGGTGGTGGCGGCAGGCGTCTTGTTCTTGGGCGGGATAACGGTGCGCACGCGGCTGCCGTCGCCGCCGGAGTTCATCTCGCCGGTACGGGTGTTGTAGACCATGCGCTGGCCGGCGTTGGTGCCGCGCGCGCTGGTGACCTTGTAGTTGCCGGTGAGGGTGATGATCTCGGTCTTGATGTCGTAGTCGATGCGGTCGGCGAGCGCATCCATCCAGGTGCCGTCATCGAGCTGCTGCTTCAACTTCGCCTGCTTGCCGGTGAACACCACGCGCACCGGGTCGCCGTCCTTGAGATAGATCTCCGCCTCGGACGAGCGCAGGTCTAGCGTGCCCTGGGTGATGACCACGCCCTGCGAAAATACGGTCTTGCCGTCGCCGGTGAGCATGCCGTTCTGTGCACCGGCATCGATGTTCATGGGCTCGTTGCGGTCGGTCGACTTCGCCTGCGCGAGGGCGGGGACAAGAAGACTGAGTGCGAGCATGGCTGCAAAGGGGATCTTCATCGGGGTCCGTTCTGCCGGTGGTGGCTGCCCGGTCAGGAGGGCAGCGGCGGGTGGGGGCTGCCGGCGCCGCGCCTGTCCAGGGACGTCGCGGGCCGGGCGGCGGAATCAGCGTCTGGGCGTGTAGCGACCCTTGGACTGGCTGAGGAAATGATACGTGTTGTTCTTCGAATCCACCTCGAACCCGACGCCGGACTGCTCCATGCCGGGGCGGGTCATGGTCACCAGGGCGTCGGTCCGGGCCCGGCTCTCCTTGGGGAACACGTCCAGGTGGTCGGTGCGGAAGGTGGTCGGCACGACGCCGGGGGCAGCCGGACTGTCACCCGCCACCTTGCCGCGCAGCTTCAGTTCGTCACCCTTGGCGCTCAGCCAGCCGGTCTCCGCGCGCAGTGTCCAGTGCCTGCCGTCCTTGTCGGGCATCTCGAACAGTGGCGTGGCGATGTTGATGGTCTGGTCGCCGCGCTGCCGCTCCAGCCGCGGCGCGCGCAGGGTGGTCGATTCCTTGCCCTGCTCGTCCAGGGCGACGATCTGGAAGTCGTGCAGGATGTAATCCACGCCGACTTCCTGGCCGCTCTGGGCCGGGCCCTTGTCGCGGTTGCGCAGCGCGGCCCAGCTGCTGAGCAGGGCCGCCAGCAGCAGGCCGATGCCGAGCACGGTGCGCCAGTTCACGGTCGGTGCGTTCATGCGCCGTACCTCGCCAGGACCGACGCGACATGACCCTGCGCGGCCAGCAGAACGTCGCACAGCTCACGCGCCGCGCCGCGCCCGCCTTCGGAACGGGTCTGCCAGTGCACGCGTTCGGCGATCCACGGATGGGCATTGGCCGGCGCCACGGCCAGACCGACCGCACCCAGGGGCGCCAGATCCGGCAGGTCATCGCCGAGGAAGGCGACCTGTTCCAGACCGATGCCCCGCTGGGCACACAGGGCCTGCACGCTGGCCAGCTTGTCGCCCACGGCGATGTGGGTATCAATGCCGAGATCGGCACCGCGCCTGAGCGCGGACTGGCTGTTGCGCGCGGTGATCAGCACGGGGTGGATGCCGTGCTGCTGCAGCAGTTTCAGGCCCAGGCCATCCTGCACGAAATACGCCTTGCTCTCGTTGCCGTCCTGGTCGTAGTACAGCCGACCGTCGGTGAGGGTGCCGTCCACGTCGAAGCAGGCCATGCGGATCCGCGCCGCAGCGGCATGCAGGTGGGCAGGGAAGGCGGGCAGGGGGGACCAGGGCATCAGGACGTTGAACTCGATCAGGGCAGGTGTGGGGTTACAGACTGAATGGGGTCTACGGACTGTCGGTTAAACCACCCGGGCCCGCAACAGGTCATGAATGTTCAGGGCGCCGACGGCGCGGCCTTGGTCATCGACCACGATCAGGCCGTTGATCTGCTGGGTTTCCATCTGGCGGGCGGCCTCCACCGCCAGCTGGTCGGCTCCGATGGTGCGGGGGTTGCGCGTCATCACATCGGCGATCTTTGCCGTGCGCACGTCCAGCGCACTGTCCAGTGCCCGGCGCAGGTCACCGTCGGTGAACAGGCCGATCAGCACGCCCTCGGCATCGACCACGGCGGTCATGCCCAGGCGCTTGCGGCTCATCTCCACCAGGGCCTCGCTGAGGCTGGCGCCGGCATCGACCTTGGGCAGATCGGCACCGGTATGCATGACGTCGGTGATATGCAGCAGCAGGCGACGGCCAAGGCTGCCGGCCGGATGCGAGCGGGCGAAATCGTCAGCGGTGAAGCCGCGCGCGTCCAGCAGGGCCACCGCCAGCGCGTCGCCCATCGCCAGCGAGGCGGTGGTGCTCGAGGTCGGAGCCAGTGCCAGCGGGCAGGCCTCGGCCGGCACGCTGACGTCCAGATGGACGTCGGCGGCGGTCGCCAGGCTGGACTGCGGGCGGCCGGTCATGGAGATCAGCACGTTGCCCTGGCGCTTGAGCACCGGCAGCAGCATCAGCACTTCGTCCGATTCGCCCGAATAGGACAGGGCCAGCACCACGTCGGCTTCGGTGATCATGCCCAGGTCGCCATGGCCGGCCTCGCCCGGGTGCACGTAGAACGCCGGGGTACCGGTGGACGCCAGGGTTGCGGCGATCTTGCGCGCCACATGGCCTGACTTGCCCATGCCGGTGGCGACCACCCGCCCGCGGCTGCCCAGGATCACCTGGCAGGCCTTCTGGAACGGCTCGCCCAGGCGCTCGGCGACCGCCTGCAGTGCCTGCTGCTCGATCTCGAACACGCGGCGGCCGCTGGCCACCAGGGCGGCCGGCTCGACGGAACGGGGGGGCGGGAGGGACTCGGCCATGCGGACGCCACGCAGCGGAAGTAGAATGAGGGTTCATTTTATTAGGAAAGCCCGTTGGACGCCGACACCATCCGCAACCTGATCGAAACCGGCCTGCCTGGCGCCCGCGCCGATGTGCGGGGCGACGATGGCGTGCATTTCGAAGCGACCGTGGTCTGCGACGCCTTTGCCGGCAAGATGCCGCTGGCCCGCCACCGCATGGTCTATGCCACGCTGGGCGACCTGATGGGCGGCGCCATCCACGCGCTGGCGCTGAAAACCGTGACCCCGGCCGAAGCCGGCTGAACCGCAGAAGATCCCGAACCCCATGGCCAAGATCGTTGTGACCGGCGGCGCTGCGCTGCACGGTGAAGTGAGCATCTCCGGCGCCAAGAACGCCGTCCTCCCCATCCTCTGCGCGACCCTGCTGGCCGATGAGCCGGTGGAGATCACCAACGTGCCCCACCTGCACGACGTGGTCACCACGGTGAAGCTGCTGGGCGAACTGGGCGCCAAGGTCACCATCGACCAGGGCACGCTGTCGCGCGGCAGCGCGATCGTGGTCGACCCGCGTGCGGTGAACCAACACGTGGCGCCGTACGAACTGGTCAAGACCATGCGTGCGTCGATCCTGGTGCTGGGTCCGCTGCTGGCCCGTTTCGGTGCGGCCGAAGTGTCGCTGCCCGGTGGCTGTGCCATCGGCTCGCGTCCGGTCGACCAGCACATCAAGGGCCTGCAGGCGCTTGGTGCCGACATCGTGGTCGAGAACGGATTCATCAAGGCTTCGGCCAAGCGCTTGAAGGGTGGCCACTTCACCTTCGACATGGTGAGCGTGACCGGGACCGAGAACGTGCTGATGGGCGCGGTGCTGGCCGAAGGCACCACCATCCTCGACAACTGCGCGATGGAGCCGGAGGTGACCGATCTGGCCCATTGCCTGATCGCTCTGGGTGCGAAGATCGAAGGCCTCGGCACCGCCCGCCTGGTGATCGAAGGCGTGGAGCGCCTCTCCGGTGGCCGTCATGAAGTGCTGCCCGACCGCATCGAGACCGGCACCTTCCTGGTGGCCGCCGCGATGACCGGCGGCAAGGTCACGGTCAACCGCGCACGTCCGAACACCATGGACGCGGTGCTGTCCAAGCTGGTCGAGGCGGGCGCCCGGATCGAGACCACCGAGGACAGCATCACCCTGGACATGCAGGGCAAGCGGCCGAAGGCGGTGAACCTGACCACCGCGCCGTATCCGGCATTCCCGACCGACATGCAGGCGCAGTTCATGGCGCTCAACTGCGTGGCCGACGGCGTCGGCGTGATCAACGAAACGATCTTCGAGAACCGTTTCATGCACGTCAACGAGCTGCTGCGCCTGGGCGCGGACATCCAGGTCGAAGGCCATACCGCGATCGTGCGTGGCAGCGAGCACCTGAGCGGCGCGCCGGTCATGGCCACCGACCTGCGTGCATCGGCATCGCTGATCCTGGCCGGCCTGATGGCCAGCGGCGATACCACCATCGATCGCATCTACCACCTCGATCGCGGCTACGAGAACATCGAAGAGAAGCTGTCTTCGCTCGGTGCCACCATCCGGCGCGTGCCATGATCCTTCGCGGAAAATTCAGCCCGCGTCGCAAGGCGCTGCTGGCGCTGGTGCTGATCGTGCTGGCGTGGCTGGGGTATGCCTGGTACGCCGATATCGCCATCACCCGCGGCATCGAGCAGAAGGACATGGACTGGAACGGTGACGGCACGGTATCGCGTGACGAGATCATCCAGTCGTTCTATGCCGTGTCGGTGAACGACAGCCAGGAAGGCAACCGCCATTGCCGCACCTTCGTCTGGCGCGGAAGCGGTGAGCAGATCCGGGTGGACTGCCGCACCGAGTTCAAACCGGCCGAAGAGAAGAAATGAAAAACGCCCGCGCAAGCGGGCGTTTTCCTTGTGCGGGGCCCGGGGTCAGATCCCATCCCCGAGGGGATGGGATCCGACCCCCGGCACTCAGTTCATCGATCGGATGGTCAGGTCCAGCGCGTCGCGGCCGCTTTCCCGCTGCAGCATGCGCGCCGGCACCGGAAACTCCGGCACGATCCAGGCGATCAGCTCCTTGTTGCCATCGGCACGCGACACCTTGGTCGCCTCGTAGCTCTTGCCGCCCACGGTGATCGATTCCTTGCCGATCACACGGTAGGTCATGTTCTTGATCCGGCCCTCGTCGACCATGCGGTAGGTCAACGGCTTGCCGGCTGCCAGGTCGCGGGCGATGGCCAGATTGATCAGCAGCGCATCCATGTCGCCAGCCTTCAGGGCGATCGGTCCGGCGCGGTCCGGCTTGATGTCGCCGGTCCAGGTGGCCTGGTTGCTGGCCCAGTTGTAGTTGGCCTGCACGTTGCGCTTCTTCACCAGCAGCGCCGAGCGGTCCTGGCTGCTGAGCGGACGCAGCTGGCCGCGCACTTCCTCGAACACGGTGCTCTGGCTCAGGTCGGCCAGCTGGTTTTTCACCTGCAGGCTGTAGCGCCACTTGTTGCTGCCTTCACTGGCCAGCGTCATGGTGCCGTTGGCCTGCATGCCCATGTAGCTGGCCAGATAGTCGGCCTTGAACGGCTCCAGGGCCATCGCCGGCAGGCTGGCCATCGACAGGGTGGCAGCGGCGATCCACGTCAGGGGGCGGGAGAGGGTGTTCATGCTCAGACTCCTTGGTATTCGATCAGGCGGAGATCGACGCGGTCTTCGCCATCTTCGCGTTGCAGGATGCGCACCGGGGTGGGGACACCGTTGGCGATCCAGAGAATGGTTTCGTTGTTGCCGCCGTTGCTGCGGTATACCCGCAGCGCGTTGTAGGACAGGTCGCCGACCTCGACGTTCTCGGTCTGCGGCGCGGCCTGGTAGTCGTGCTGGCGCACCTTGCCCATGTCGACGTAGCGGTAGTGCATGGCCACGCCCGGGCGGGCATCACGCATGATCGCCAGGTTGATCAGCAGGGCGCTCTGATCGCCGGCCTGCAGCGGAATGGGCTGCGCGCGATCCTTTTTCACATCGCCGGTCCACTGCGCGGTGCCGGCCTGCCAGTTATAGGTGCCGACGGCCTTCTTGCCCAGGAACAGGCCCTTGCGCACCGTGCTCTGGCTCAGCGGCGCATAGACGCCGCCGCGCTCCTCGAACACCGTGCTCTGCTCGATGTTCAGGCCGAGCACGCTGGCAAAGCCGCGGCGGCCCACCACCTGCATGTCCACCCGCCACTGGTTGCCGCCGGTATGGGTGACCTGCATGGTGGCATCGCCGGCTTCCTTGCCCTTGTAGAAGGCCTGGTAGGTAGCGGTGAACGGTTGCAGCGGCGGCGGTTCCCAGGCCAGCGCGGGCAGCATGGGCACGGCCGGTGCGGCCGGGGCCTGCGACGGAGCTGCCGGGTCGGCAGAGGGCTGTGCCTGGCCCCAGCCCACGCCAGGCAACACGGCAAGCGACAACAGCAGGGGCGTGCACAGCAGCGTCGTGGTCTTCATGGGGGACAGGGGCCGCAGGAGTGGGGCAGGATGCCAGCCCCGCAGTCAGCGGGGCGTGTGCAGAACGTTATCGGTTCAGGTTTCCGGCGGAATCTAGGGCCAGCGGCCTAAACAGGGGGTGACCGTCGAAGATCGCCTGTCCTTCCCGTTCAGCCAGCCGGCCATCGCACAGCAGCTGCAGGCTGGCGATCAGCAGCGGGTGTTCCACCGCCAGCACGCGCTCGGCAAGGGTCTGTGCATCGTCGCCTGCCAGCACCGGCACGCGCGCCTGCGCCAGCACCGTACCCGCGTCCAGCTCCGGCACCACCAGATGCACGCTTGCGCCATGCTCGGCATCGCCGGCTTCCAGCGCCCGGGCGTGCGTATGCAGGCCCTTGTACAGCGGCAGCAGCGACGGGTGGATGTTGACCAGGCGACCGTTGAAGCGCTGCACGAAGCCAGCGCCGAGAATGCGCATGTAGCCGGCGCAGACGATCCAGTCCGGAGCGGAGGCGGCAATCGCGTCGCCCAGCGCCAGCTCGTAGGCGGCACGATCGCTGAATTCCTTCGGTGCATGCGCCCAGCGCCGGGAAGGATCGACCCGCTGCAGGGCCGCGGCATCGGGGCGGTCGGAGAACACGCCCACTACGTCGGCCGGCAGGCGGCCCGACGCGATGGCATCCAGGATGGCCTGCAGGTTGCTGCCGCGCCCGGAGGCGAGCACGGCGATGCGGCGGGGTGCGTTCATTACCGGCAACCCAGGCGGCTCAAACGCTTGCCGACGGAGTGTCGAACACGGCTTTCACCTGGGGGCGGAGCAGGGCGATCAGGGTGAACACCCCCAGCACCGTGCCCACCGGGGTGAACAGGCAGGACAGGCCCGCGACCACCAGGCACAGCACGTAACGGCGGCGCTGCGCCAGGCAGCGCCCGGCGTAGGCGACGAAGGCGCCCAGGGTGACGCCGCCCACCACGATCACGCTGCCGATGATGGTGAACATCCAGCCGAACATCCGCTGCTCGGCGGGCGATGAGGGCTGCCCCTCCGAGCTCAGCGGCAATGCCCCGGTCAGGGCGCTCACGCCCAGCACGATGTGGATGATGAAGATCAGCGAGAACAGTGCGATGAGCGCACCAACCACGTAGTGGCCGATGGACAGCGCCCGCAGATGGCTGGCGTCCTGCGGGCCGAATACGGGTGCCGTCAGCAGCGGCGGCGGCACCGGGTTCGAGGGGGATGGGGGCATTGCGTCCATGCGGGCTCCTCTGCAGGGGTCAGGCGATGCGGACGCGCTCGGCGCCTTCGGTGGTGACGACCTGGCCGATGGTCCAGTGATCCAGGCCCTGGGCCGTGACCGCGGCGGACACCGCCTCGACCTGGTCCGGCGCGACGATCAGCACGAAGCCGATGCCGCAGTTGAAGGTGCGCCACATTTCGCTGTCGGCGACCGCGCCTTCCTTCTGAAGCCACTGGAACACCGGCGGCAGCGTCCACGAGGCCGCCTGGATGTCCAGGCCGAGGCCGTCCGGGACCACCCGGATGATGTTCTCGGTCAGTCCGCCACCGGTGATGTGGGCCATGCCATGGATGGCATCGCCGTGCGACTTCAGCAGCGACAGGATCGGCTTGACGTACAACCGGGTCGGTGCCATCAGCGCGTCGACCAGCTTCACGCCGCCTTCCAGCTCAAGATCGGCCGGACGCCCGGCGCGGTCGTAGATGCGGCGGACCAGCGAGTAGCCGTTGGAGTGCGGGCCGGACGAGGCGATGCCGATCAGCACATCGCCGGCCGCCACGCTGGCGCCATCCTTCAGTTCGCTCTTTTCCACCGCGGCCACGGTGAAGCCGGCCAGATCGTACTCGCCCGGGGCATACATGTCGGGCATTTCAGCGGTCTCGCCGCCGATCAGTGCGCAGCCGGCCTCGGTGCAGCCGTTGGCGATGCCGCCCACGACCGCCGCGGCGGTATCCACGTCCAGCTTGCCGGTGGCGAAGTAGTCCAGGAAGAACAGCGGCTCGGCGCCCTGCACCAGCACGTCGTTCACGCACATCGCGACCAGATCGATGCCGATCGTATCGTGGCGGTTCAGCTGGTGGGCCAGCTTCAGCTTGGTGCCGACACCGTCGGTACCCGACACCAGCACCGGTTCGCGGTACTTGTTGGACAGGTCGAACAGGGCGCCGAAACCGCCCAGGCCGCCCATCACTTCCGGACGGAAGCTGCGCTTGACCAGGGGCTTGATCCGCTCGACCAGCTCGTTGCCGGCGTCGATGTCGACGCCCGCGTCACGGTAGGTGAGGGGGGAGGGGGCGGAAGACGGGGTGTTGGTCACGGGCGTCGGCGCTGGCAGGGGTTGAACGGGCGATTTTAACAGGCCGCATTGGCGCACAGGCCGTATTCGGGCAACAATTCCCCCCGGATACGTCGAGCCAATGGATGTCCTGATGCGCCGCAGCCTGATTCTCACCCTGCTTCTTGCGTTGAGCCTGCCGGTGGCCACGATGGCCCAGAGCGGCCTGCGCACCGAGGGGGATGTCGCCACCGCCAGTGGGGCCTACGAGGCCGAAGTGCCGGTCAACAGCCAGGCCGAGGCCGACCGCAATGGCGGGCTGGCACGCGCCCTGAGCGTAGTGCTGGGCAAGCTGTCGGGCGACCGCAGCGTGATGTCCCGGCCCGGCGTGGTGCAGGCCCTGCGCAATGCCAAGGATTACGTGGCCAGCTACGACTACAAGCAGGACCAGAGCCTCAGCGCCAGCGGTGCGCCCAGTTTCCGCACCCTGCTGGTGGCCCGTTTCCGCGAGGACGACGTCGATTCGCTGGTCGCCGCGCTGGGCCTGCCGCTGTGGCCGCAGCCCCGACCGAAGCCGGTGCTGTGGCTGGCCGTCGATGACGGCAGCGGCCCGCGCCTGGTCAGCGTGCAGCAGGCCAATGCCGCGCGCCCGCTGCTGAACCGCGCCATCGAGCGCGGCTACAAGCTGGGCCTGCCCAGTGGGGGCGCTGCCGAACAGGCGCTGGCCGGTGCCATCTGGCGCCAGGACAGCGCCGCCGTGGCCCGCGCCTCTTCGCGCTACTCGCCGCCGATGCAGCTGATCGGCAAGCTCTACCGTGCCAATGGCGGCTGGCAGGCGGACTGGGTGTTCGTCGACGATGGCCGTGAACTGAACAGATGGACCAGCAAGGACGCCAACGCCATGCGCGCGATGGCCGCGGGTGCCGACGGCGCGGCCGACGCGCTGGTCAAGCGTTATGCCAAGGCGGGTGTGGCCACCGGCCAGGCGGGCAGCTACCGGGTGGTGGTCACCGGCATCAACAGTGCCGATGACTACCTGCGACTGGCCGCAGGCCTGCGCGACGTGCCGGTGGTGCGCAATGTCACTCCGCTGCACGCCAGCGCGGGCCGGCTGGAGCTGACCGTGGAAATGACCACCGGCCTGGCCGGCTTCAACCGCATGCTGGGTGACAGCGGCGTACTGGTTTCGAACGCCCCGCTGCCTGCCCTTCCGACACCGATCGATGACACCACCGGCGTGCCGGTGCAGGCGCCGGTCAGCAACGAGTACCGACTGCGATGACCCTGACGCCGGAAGCTGAAATCGCGCAGTTCCTGCGCCGGGTCAAATACATCCTGCTTGCCGGCCTGATCGGCTGGATCGTGTGGCTGCTGGCGCCGATCCTGACGCCGTTCGTGCTGGCGCTGGCGCTGGCCTGGCTGGGTGATCCGCTGGTGGACCGCATCGAGGCCACCGGGCGCTCGCGCATGACCGGCGTGGTGCTGGTGTTCGTGGCCATGGTGCTGGTGATCGTCGCCGCGCTGCTGGTGCTGGTGCCGATGATCGAAAAGCAGATCACCACCCTGGTGGCGGCCGTGCCGCAGGCGCAGGCCTGGCTGATGCAGACCGGCATTCCGTGGTTCGAGCAGAAGACCGGCCTGGAGGTGATGCAGTGGCTGGACCCGGATCGCCTGATCGAATGGGTGCGCAGCCATTGGCAGCAGGCGGGCGGCTTCGCCAAGACCTTCATGGGATATGTCTCGCGCTCGGGCTTCACGATGGTGACCTGGGTGGTCAACATCCTGCTGCTGCCGATCCTGGCGTTCTACTTCCTGCGCGACTGGGACAAGCTGGTGGAGCGGGTCGCCTCGGTCATTCCGCGCAACCACATCGGCACCATCACGGCGCTGGCGCGCGAATCCAACGAGGTGCTGGGGGCCTTCATCCGCGGCCAGTTCCTGGTGATGCTGGCACTGGGCGTGATCTATGCCGGCGGCCTGTCGCTGGTGGGGCTGAAGCTGGGGCTGCTGATCGGCATGATCGCGGGCCTGATCAGCTTCATTCCGTACCTGGGCGCGACCACCGGCATCCTGATGGCGATCATCGCCGCGCTGGTGCAGGCGCAGGGTTTCGACCTGAAACTGCTGATACTGGTCGGCGTGGTGTTCACGGTCGGCCAGTTGCTGGAGAGTTATGTACTGACGCCGCGCATCGTCGGCGACAAGATCGGCCTGCATCCGGTGGCGGTGATCTTCGCGGTGATGGCAGGCGGCCAGCTGTTCGGCTTCCTCGGCATGCTGCTGGCGCTGCCGGTGGCTGCCGTGTCCAACGTGCTGCTGCGCTATGCGCACCAGCGCTATCGGCAGAGCGATCTTTACGCGGGTGAGAAATCGGCGATCGTGCTTGACGGTGTGGTCGAGCCGCCCCACATCATCCTCGACACGAACGACAAGGGCCCCGACCTGAAGTGATGGGTGTGCCGCAATTGCCGCTGGCCCTGCACTACCCGCGGGACCAGCGCCTGGAGACCTTCATCGGCGCACCGGATGGTGCGCTGGCGCAGCTGCGCGCGATCGCGGTCGGTGCCAGCCACGACTGGGTCTACCTGGAAGGCGCGGCAGGCACGGGCAAGACGCATCAGGCGCTGGCGATGTGTTCCAGCGCCGAGCAGGCCGGGCGGCTGCCGACCTATGTGCCGCTGGCCAGTGCGGCCGGCCGTGTGCGCGCAGCGCTGGAGGGGCTGGAGGCGCGCGAGCTGGTCGCGCTGGACGGATTGGACGAGATTGCCGGCAACCGTGAGGACGAGATTGCCCTGTTCGATTTCCATAACCGTGCGCGCGCTGCCGGCGTGACCGTGCTCTACACGGCGCAGAAGGCGCCGGCCGAACTCGGACTGGTGCTGCCGGACCTGCGCTCGCGGCTGGGCCAGTGCGTGCGGGTGCTGTTGCAGCCGCTGGACGAGGAAGGACGCGCGGCGGTGCTGCGCGAGCGCGCGCTGCGACGGGGGCTGGCCATCGACGAGGCCGCGATCGAGTGGCTGCTGTCGCACACCGGGCGCGAGCTGGGCGGGCTTATCACGTTGCTGGACTGGCTGGACCGCGAATCGCTGGCGGCCAAGCGTCGGATCACCGTGCCGTTCCTGCGCCAGGTGCTGGAAGAAGGCCGCCCTCGCTACTGAGGTTGGGGTTTGTTTTGCAGGGCTGCCGCCCTGCACCCGCCGAAGCCAGTGCCGAAGCCGGAGCAACGTCAACGTCAAACGCTGGCTTCCTCAGGGGAGGCGGGGTGGCTCAGGTTGCGGGGGACGGCGCAAGTACGTCCATGTAGCCTCGGTCGCGCCATCCATGGCGCTCACGCCCCCGCAACCTGAGCC